>NZ_CANLBV010000019.1 GCF_947488985.1 uncultured Vibrio sp. | reverse complement strand
TTACTTGGAGTAGCAGTTTCCAGCGAATATCAGTTAGCATTGTTCTTGGCATGGTATTGGTTATGGTTTTACTTTTGACAAAGCAAATTATAACTTTTTACCATACTGTTCAAAAAATACTCACGAAAGATCAACACGCCCTAGCATTGAGCCTTTAAGAAGAATAGGGTTCTTAGATGTTTGGTTTTTCTTTAGTTTTGCAAAGTAAAGAACAAGGGCAATGTTAAGAATAACAAAGCCCGTTATAGACAAAATAAGTGACATAACAAATCTCTAAATGAAAATCTTGGTGAAAAGAGCGAACCTATAGCCCGCTCTATGTTATTTGGGTAGCTGGATTATTTTTTAGTCCATGAGAATTTTTCAAACATTGGATCTGCTGGTGTTTTAGCCACGTGATTGGTGTAGTTACTGATCACTTTTTGCGAAAGACCAAGGATAACTTCAAGTACTTGCTGTTGGCCGTAGCCTGCAGCAAAGAAGGCTTCCATTTGCTCGTCTGACACATTTCCGCGCTCACGAACCATGGCTAACGTAAAGTCATGCAATGCTTGCAGTTTTGCGGTTGGCATCGCTTCTTCGTTACGTAGTGCTTCAGTTAGCGCAGGATCAACCTTCATTGAATGTGCAATAGCGGTATGTGCAGGTACACAGAAAGTGCACTCATGCTCAACATTAATGGTTTGCCAAACCACGGTTAGCTCTTCTGCATCAAATGAGCTATTCATGAATAATTGGTGAAGTTGTTGATAAGCTTTCAATGTCTCAGGAGACTCCGCCATAACCGCATACAAGCCCGGTACTGCACCCATTTGTTTTACTGCACCTTCTAGCATTGATTTACTTTTTTCTGGTGCGGTTTCTACTGTGTGAAAGGTGAATTTGCTCATTTTCATTACTCCAATTATTACTTGATTAAGGGACTCTGTTTAATGTTTCCCCATTGGGAGGCACTGTGCTCTCCGTCGATGGAGTGAACTATACGTCACCTTGAACAATCGTTCAAAATGAGGTAAAAATGAATGTTATCTATCAGATTTATAAGAATATTTTTTCAACTTCTTTGTAATAATGTGCCTGTTTGAGTATTTCTGATTTTCCCCTTTACCCAAAAGAGTACCGTGCTTATAATTGAACGAGTGTTCACGAATAAAAGTTAATAGAGCTCATTATGGCTAAAACCGCCAAATTTGATCGACAAGCTGTTGTCGACAAAGCGACCAACCTGTATTGGAAAAAAGGTTTTCACGCGACCTCAATGCGCAACCTACAAGATGAGATCGATATGAGACCCGGGAGTATCTATTCAGCCTTTGGTAGTAAAGAGGGGTTGTTTAAAGAGACACTTCGCAACTACACCGACATGGGGCTTGAACAGTTGCAACGTTTAGTCGATGAATGTGATAACCCTATAGATGTGTTGAAAGCATTTGTTAAGTCGCAAGTGATCGATACTCAAACCGATGCGCCAAACGGTGTATGCATGCTCGCAAAAACCATGAGTGAGTTAACTGAGAAAAATCAAGAGCTTATTGATGTAACGAAAGTCCACCTTGGTGAAATTTCTCAACAGTTTGTGGTGCTGATTAAAGAAGCCCAAGGTTTGATTGATACGGAAAGCGATCCTGAAGCGCTAGCAAGCCATGTACAAATTCAAATTACAGGGTTACGCACCTTCGCGAAACTCAATAGCGATAAAGCACTGCTTAACAGCAAAATTGACGACATCTTTTGTCATCATCCATTTGCTTGAGGCTAGTTTTGTAAATAAATAGATAATTGGAGAACAACATGCCCATGCAAACCGTATTGTTTGACATCAATGAAACGGTGCTCGACCTGAGCGCACTCAAACCCAAGTTTGTCACCTATTTTAGCAATGAGAGTCATATGAGTACTTGGTTCTCTATTCTTTTATATTCATCGACTGTGAGCTTGGTTACAGACACAACCAGTGATTTTAAAAGCCTAGCATTAGCAGCATTAAAGACCCTAGCGGGTCGGCTGAATAAGAACTTAACTGATGAAGGCTATCACGATATTTTGGGCACTTTCGCTAACCTACAGTGGAGGCTGGAGCCTAGTGCAGTGAAAGTTGCACGCTGGGTTCTTAGGGAGACGGCACTTGGTAACAAGTGTCGTCCACCCGACAAAGACGAGTTAGCGCTAGTCCCGTCAAACGTCTCTGGTGATTCACAGATCATCAGTGTGAACATCAATTTCTGGAGATCTAAACACTTACTTTACTTGGTTATTGTGTTAATGCTCGCTTAACAGCTCTATCCAAAGTTTCTACCCATGCAGTCTCATATTCGCTTTCTGTTCTAAGAACAGTTTCACCATCTACTTTTTTAGTTCTAAAAGGGTGCTTAATTTCAACCACTACTGAACAATGCTCTTCGTTTGCTTTCGTATCCCAATGAACGCCTTTCTCGGAGCAGGCTTTCATTACGTGAGCCAGCCCATCTTTACCACTTTCAGAAAAACCAAATAGTCTCGAACCCAGACTGTGTTTGTCATTGATATCGCTGATATCCACCTCAATGATGACCAAAGGAACTTTCTGGTAAGAAAAATACGCACAGTGAAAGGTTCTAGCCTCTTGAGTGATCTTGTTCTTGTATATCATAGAAGCGTTGTCCGGCTTTGGCATCGCCAAGCACTGTGTACCTTTGTGTTCATAATCAGGAAGCTGCATGAGCTGCTTAATAACCTTCTCAAAAAGTTGAAAGTTATCTGTCGGAGCGACTTCTTGTGGAGCCTGAGGGGTAGTTGGATCATCACTGTCACTGCGATTAATCGCCCAGTCTAGCTCTTGCGCCGATCCGTTTGCTGTTCCATGCCCTACTCCTGAAACATCAGGTTTTGGTTCTTCGGTGGTATTCACATTAGGCGCTACCCTCGAAATCGATAAGTGGCTTTATCCACTTCAAGTTCATTTTGAGGTCGTTGGAAACTTCTTGATCGGTAAAAAAGAGACAAGGTACTTTTGCGGCTTCCCAATATGATTTTTCTATTTGAAGCTTTTCGACAATGCGTTTGTCATCAAGATTTAGGGCGGGTTTTACGGGGATCGCTAACTGGGAGCCATCAACAAAATCGATGAGTAAGTCCGTTGTTACTATCTTAAGTTCACCCTTTTCCTGTGGGTGACGAATACCTAGTTGGCGGCAAATAATCAAAGAGTCAGTAAGAGGGATTGGGAACTGCTCTCGAATGTCGATGACCTCTTTGCACCAGTCGAACACCAAAAATGCCGCAAGCTCATTTCCAGAGAAAAAGTGATGAACTCGGCCAACAGTGGCACTTTTAACACGAACGCTTTCGCCAGAGCTGCTGAACTCTCCAACTTTAATGAAAGGAACGTAATCCTTCCCAATTCCTTCACCACGTTTTTCATCTAAACGCTTTTGGTCTTTCTTATTGAGTGGCTTATCTGCATCTGACATAAAAAACCTCCGACTAAGCTAAACTTAGCAGGAGGTTAAAAAACGATCAATCTTTATTGTATATGATCAGACTTTATTGGAATCGACAAACTATATTGTCTTTCGACAATAGTGTCGGAGGACATTAAAGTTTGAAACTTTTCTCTCGCGTAGAGTTTAGTACCAAGTAGCCTTAGATAGAAGAAAGTGACAATAAAGTTTGAAACTAACTTAATACCATAACTCTCTGCACAACAGAATTATGACAACAAAGTTTGAAACTTTGAGCATTGTAAGAAACCGTCCTTTCTAGGCACTTAGTCATTGCTCAACTCCAGTCTTGCTTAGCAAACTTTTTGGATACAACGGAATAACGGACTCGTTTCGATTTAGTGCAAGAGCTACTTTTAAATAAATAAAAGGGCTCCGCACTTACCTCAAGAGCCCAACTTCTGAATCGACTTTTAGTACTTATTGTAAAGTTTCATCTGCCCTATCTTATCAAAAGACACCACGTTAAAGTCTTTGTACTCTTGCCCTGGTCGCGCCATTCCTGGCGAATGCTGCGGCATACCTGGTGCGGCGATTCCTGATATATTTTCAGGTCTTTCTTCAAGTAAGCGCTTAATGTCAGATTCTGGTACGTGGCCTTCGATCAAATAGCCATCAATGATAGCGGTGTGGCATGATTGCAACTGAGCTGGCATACCAAACTGCTGTTTGACGGAGGTCCAATCTTGAGTTTCATTAACATGAACCTCATAGCCCTTGCTCTCCATGATTTCAGCCCACTCTTTACAACAACCACAAGTCGGAGATTTATATAGCTCTATCATTGGCTTCGCAAGTGCATTAAAGCTAAACATTAACGAAGACAGTACCGCAATTTTTGCTAGTTTCATTTTTGACCTTCTTTATTCCACTAAAATATTAATAACATCATCTTGAAAACCAAGTTGATAATGACCAACCTGAGGCTGCCAGTTCACGGCTTTTGTTTCGTAGGGGGCAACCACTAACGTTTGCTCAGTTGGTGATAAACCAGAAACATCAATAGATACTGACTCAAAGCTTTTGTTCACCACAACTAACTGAGCTTGCTGCCCCTTTTTAATGGTGGCGGTTGATTGCTTAGACTCTGTTTCGATATTCCATTCTACCAATTGACTGTCACCCAGCATTTCTAGGTAACGCGCTAAATCTTGCTTGTTCTCAGCAGACAGAATGTCATTCAACAAAAGCATGGTAGGCTCGTTTGTCAGGCTTGCATCAATATCTTCGATGCTTTTCCCCCTAATGTTGCCGCCAACACTTCCGCCGCCTTGTGCATACAAGCCGTGGCAAGTCGCACAGCCGTACCCCCCGGCTGTGCGAAACAGCTGCTCGCCAGACACGACTTGCGCATCTTCTGAAGCACCAACGAACGCCATGTCGCTCATTGCCAACGACATCACCATCGCGATTCGTTTTATCATTACTTATCCATTTAAATTCAACAATTAGATTGTCTTAACACGAGATTAGAGGGTAATTTTTTTCACCATGCCCGCCTCTGCGTGTCCAGGAATATTGCAAGCAAACTCTACGTTGTTATCACCATGGAAGTGCCACAATAGTTGCTTGGCTTTACCTGGATCAACCGTTACAGCATTGCCTGAATCATGCATGTGATGCGGCATCTTTTTCATCATTTCACGGTGCTCAAGCTGCTCTTTCGCAGAGCCAATAGTGAACTCATGCTCAATCTTACCAACATTCATTACCACAAACTGAACCACATCATTCGGCTCAATCGTCACGTCTTTTTTAAACTTGATGGTCATATCATCGGCGAGAATAACGTGTACCACTTTATCTGGCTTCGCACCCTGTGCTGGCATCCCCACATCCGACCTTCCCTCCATTTTCATCATTGAGTGGTCCATTTTTGAATGGTCCATATCACCATGATTCATATTACTGTGGTCCATCTTTGAATGATCCATTTTAGAGTGGTCCATTTCTGCCATTGCAGATGTTGCTGTAATCGAAAGAAGAGCAGCAAGTAGAGTTTTTTTCATGTTCATATTTTGTTCCTTAGTAATTCATTCTAAATTTTACGGGCTAAGGTCCTTCTTAGCCCGAATGTGTGCTTAGTCGTGTTTCAGTTCGCGTGTTTTCCAAAGCTTGAAAATCGCTGGAAGAACGAGCAGTGTTAGTATCAGAGCAGATGCCATACCACCAATCATTGGTGCAGCGATACGTTGCATGACCTCTGAGCCCGTACCCTCGCCATACATAATTGGGATAAGACCGATAATGACTGTGAGTACTGTCATCATGACAGGTCGTACACGTAAGCCTGCACCCTCTCGAATTGAACTGACTAGGTCGATTTCTTTGAGGGTTTCACCTTTTTCTTGTGCATCGAGCTTGGTGTAATGCCACGCTTGGTTGAGATACACCAACATGATCACCCCAATTTCTACCGCTACGCCAGCTAAGGCAATAAAGCCAACGCCTACTGCGATTGAGAAGTTATAGCCAAGGTAGTGCATCAACCATAAGCCGCCTACCATAGCCAGAGGCAAAGTCGACATGATGATCATCACCTCTCCCACTCGTCGGAAGCTGAAATAGAGTAAAAGCATGATGATGGCGATCGTGATCGGCACAACAGTACCCAATCGTTCTTTCGCCCTTTCCATGTACTCATACTGACCAGACCAAGCGAGTGAATAGCCAGCTGGCATATCAAGTTGCTCTGCAACTGCCTGCTTTGCTTCTTCTACATATGAACCTAAGTCTCGACCATCGATGTCAACAAACACCCAGCCATTCGGACGTGCATTTTCTGTTTTAATCATCGGCGGGCCATCTTCATATCGGATATCCGCTACATCAGCGAGTGCGATTCTTACACCACTTGGGGCAACTAGAGGCAACTCTTGCAATTTCGCAACAGAATCACGGTAGTCTTGAGGATAACGAACGTTGATCGGATAACGCTCTAGCCCCTCTACGGTTTCCCCGACATTCATTCCACCGACAGCCGTGGAGACAACTTGCTGCACCTCTTTGATGCTCAAACCATAACGTGCAGCTGCATGACGGTTTGTATCAATCGTGACGTAGCGACCTCCAGCGACACGCTCTGCGTAAACAGAAGCTGTGCCTTCAATGTTATTTAATATCGGTTCTAACTGCGCGCCAATTCGCTCAATTTCGGCCAATTCACTGCCTGCAATTTTGATCCCGATAGGTGTCTTAATACCGGTCGCTAGCATGTCAATTCTAGTCTTGATCGGCATTACCCAAGCGTTAGTCAAACCAGGAAACTGAATCAAATCGTCAAACTCTTTGCGTAGCGATTCTGTCGTTACCCCCTCACGCCATTGATCGCGCGGTTTGAGCTGAATCACCGTCTCAATCATGGTTAAAGGTGCTGGGTCTGTCGCAGTATCGGCTCGGCCAACCTTACCCCATGCTGTTTCCACCTCGGGCACGGTTTTAATCAGCTTGTTCGTTTGCTGCAACAACTCTCTGGCTTTACCTATAGAAATTCCCGGATATGTTGTCGGCATATACATTAAATCGCCCTCATCTAGAGGAGGAATGAATTCACTGCCTAATTTCGTTGTCGGGTAATAAGCTGACGCCATCAGAGCGAGAGCGATAGCAATGACACTCTTTGGGTACTTGAGGCTGATGCTTAGCAGCGGTTTATAAAGCGCAATTAATCCTTTATTGATTGGGTTCTTATGCTCAGGTAACACATTACCGCGAATAAAGTAGCCCATCAGTACTGGAACAAGGGTAATCGCTAGGCCCGCAGCGGCTGCCATTGCGTAAGTTTTGGTGAACGCAAGCGGCGAGAACATCTTGCCCTCTTGCCCCTCTAGTGCGAACACTGGTACGAAACTTAACGTAATAATAAGCAGTGAAAAGAACAGCGGTGCACCCACCTCTTGCGCCGCATCACCAATCACTTGCCAACGGTTTTTGTCCGTCAGTGGGGTTCGCTCAATATGCTTGTGAACATTCTCAATCATAACGATGGCACCATCCACCATCGCACCGATGGCAATCGCTATACCACCCAATGACATGATGTTGGCGTTAATACCTTGCCAGTGCATGACGATGAATGCACCAAGGATACCAACCGGTAAGCTAAGGGCGATGACAAGCGAAGATCGAATATGGAACAAGAACAGCGCACACACTATCGCAACAACAATGAATTCTTCTGCCAGTTTCTTCCATAGGTTTTCAACTGCGGCATCAATCAAGGCTGAACGATCATAGGTTGCAACAATCTCAACGCCGTCTGGTAGGCTGCGTTGAAGCTCATTCAACTTTTGTTTAACATTACTGATCACTTCACTGGCATTCTCGCCAAAGCGCATAACGATAACACCACCTACAGCTTCGCCTTCGCCATTGAGCTCAGAGATACCACGACGCATTTGTGGCCCAAGGTTTATCTCAGCGACATCCCCCAACAGTAACGGAGTCCCCTGCTTATTAACTTTAAGAGGCAGCGCTTTGATATCTTCAACGCTTGATAGGTAACCAGTGGTGCGAACCATGTGCTCAGCTTCAGCCACCTCGACGACAGACGCTCCACTCTCCTGGTTGCCGTTTTGAATCGCCATGTTCACTTGCTGCAACGTTAAGTCATAGGCACGAAGCTTGGCAGGGTCGATTTGTACTTGGTATTGCTTCACCATACCGCCGACGGTTGCGACTTCTGATACTCCATCGACCGTTTGCAACTCATACTTCAAGAACCAGTCTTGTAAGCTACGCAGCTCTGCCAGATCATGTTGGCCTGTCTTGTCTTGCAACACATAGTTGTATATCCAGCCCACACCTGTTGCATCAGGCCCAAGCGTTGGCTTGGCACTTTCTGGGAGGTTGGGGGCAACTTGACTTAAATACTCCAACACCCGCGAGCGTGCCCAATACATGTCTGTGTCGTCATTGAAGATGATATACACATAGGAATCACCAAAAAATGAATAACCTCGGACTGTTTCGGCTCCTGGCACAGCCAGCATCGCAGTGGTAAGAGGATAAGTCACCTGATCTTCAACTACCTGAGGCGCTTGTCCAGGATAACTCGTTTTGATAATCACCTGTACATCTGATAAATCAGGTAAGGCATCTACCGGCGTGTTTTTTACGCTATAAAGCCCACCAAATACGAGGGCAAAAGTGGCTACCAACACCAAGAAACGGTTGTTGATAGACCAACGAATAATGGCACCGATCATTGATCACCCTCACTCACTTTAATTTGCTTCAGTTGGTATTCAGAGCCTTGCTTTTCTACCAAAAACTGAACACGTTGCCCCTCTTCAAAACCATTGAGATTCACTTCACCGTCAACAGAGAAATTCATTTCGCCCGCTTCCCACTGCCACTCCGAGACAGGCTTGTGGTTTAAGGTGATCATGCCAAAGTCAGCCATTAGCATCGTAATGTCGCCATTCACCCACACTTCAGAAGCGATTTGTGTTTCACTGATTTTGTAATCGACGATCTCGTACTGCCCAGAATCTGATTTCTGCATTTCAAACTCTAGCGATTGACCCGTTTGGAACGGTTCAAATTCGACGCCCTCCGCCACATTAAAGTTCATCACCATCCCCGGCCATTCCCATTCTGGAACGGGTTGATGATTGATAGTCAACATGCGATGACCCGCCATCACATCGGTAATTTCACCTGTCGCCCATGCTGTTTCAGATGGTGGCTCTACGCCATTGATTCTTGATAAGTCAGCAGATTGGCTCGATTCTGAGTCCAACATAAAGTGCGCGGAGGTTACGATACGGTCGCCTACCTCTAGACCTTGTAGAACCTCAACTTTATCCGCAGCTTCTCGGCCAACTTCGATGCGTGCAGAGCGGTATTTACCTTCACCTTCAGCCAACACCACACGAGTCATGCCACCAGAGCGAATGACCGAGGAACGTGGAATCGTCAACACTTGATCATTAGACACTGGGGTTAGTGCCACGTTGGCAAACATGTTCGGCTTAAGTTCCCCATTGGGGTTTTCGAATCGCAGACGAAATCGCAGTGTACGAGTATTAGGATCAAGGATCGGATACACATAATCTACCTCACCCGTCCACTCACTACCCGGCAGGGCATCCAATGTCATTGAGGCTTGGCTGCCCGCTTTAATCCAGTGGGATTGACGTTCAAACACCTCGGCATCCACCCAAACTTCATTAAGTGGGCCTGCACTGGTCACGGCTTGCGCAGGCGACAAATAGCCCCCCTCACGAATATCTAGACTTGCAATGACGCCATCAGCTTGCGCTTTGACCTCTATCGTATTTGAAGCCTTGCCACGGCGTACAAGCGCATCAATTTGTTGTTTGTCGACACCAAGTATCATCAAGCGGTCTTTAGCGCCAGCAATCATACCTTTTCGGTTAGTTTTATAGGCGCTTAATAACTCTTCTTGAGCTTTAACAAGCTCTGGAGAATATAGGGTAAACAGCACGTCACCGCGCTTTACTTTCTCCCCGACAGCATTGATATACAGTTTTTCTACCCAACCAGAGACTCGAACATTGGTCTGCCAAAGTTGGCTTTCATCAAAGGCCACATAGCCAACGGTTTCGATGCGTGGAGAGAGTGCTTCACTGCTCACCAAAGCTGTTTTCACGCCTAGATTATTTTCTACTGCAGGGTCGATAGTTACGGTACCCGGCTTATTATTCGCCCCATTCAAATCGTCCGTATAAACAGGGATCAGATCCATGCCCATTGGCGATTTTCCTGGCTGATCACGTTTGTAATTCGGATCCATTGGCGCTACCCAATACAGTGGCTCATCACTGCTTGCAGCACTTGATGACGGCATACCTGACATGTCATGGTTCATACCAACAATAAAGTGGCTCGCACCAAAACCGATAGCGCCGCCGATAACTAGCGTTAACGCTGCTACTTTAAATGTACTCATTATTTCTCTCTTTTATTCTTTGCTATCGATAGAAGGCGCGCTGACTTGGTATTCAAATCCACCAAGCAGCGTAGCTAACTTACTGTTTGTTTGGTTTAAGTCGGTGATTAAACGAGTAAGCTCGAGCTCTAATGCAAGCTCATCTGATGACGCATTGATCACATCACTAAATTGCGCGGTGTTGTTTTGATACCCTCGCTCAACGGCCTCCGTTCTCGCCTGAGCTTGAGGTAACAAACGTTCTTGATACCTTTCGATACGCTCTGCCAAGTTGGCTTTATCGGTCATCAAGGCCACTGTTTGGGCATTCATCTGCGCTAGCAATGTATCTTTCTGGTATTGAGATGCGCCTACTTGATATTGTGCCGCTGCAAGGTTTCGGTCTTGTCGGTTGTCGGTAAACAAAGGCACATCCATCGTCAAATAGGCGCTGACCAAATCTGAGGCTGGTTCACCGCGCATGTTGTCAGCTTGACGATAGGCATACATCACTTCAACACCAAGCTGAGGGGTGTATGACTGTTCAGCAACTTCAACTTGAGTCCGCTTTACCGAAATATTCGAGTCAGCCGCTTGCACCATAGGGTGCTGGTTAAGGAAGGTGTAATACTGTCTATCATTGGTGTGGTTTTGCAGCACGTACTCTAGACCTGCCCAATTCAGCTGATAACTAGCCTGTTCAAAGTCACTGGCAACTAACCAGTCTGAGCCCAACCATTCGGAGAGTTGCGCCATAACACGGCTCTGCATCTGTTGATTAAGCTGTCGTTTCTCTTCCAGCTTTTGGACTTGCAGCTGAGCATTAAGAAGATCTTGCGCTTGGCTCTTACCAATAGAGTAATTCGTTTGAGCGTACTGCTCCATCTCAGACATCAGCCTTTGGTTCTCTTCGATGACCGTTTGTGCAAACTGAAGATAGCCCAATTCAAGCCACAACTGAGTCATATTGTTGGCAACTTCTCGCTCGCGAACTTGGATTTGATATCCAACTGTATCCGCCTCTTGGTTGGCTTTCTTTTGATTCAGTTCAAGGGTGCTGCCACGCTCAAATTGCTGCATCAAGCCAACGGAGATGTTGGTCATGGGATCGTCATCAAACTTAAAAGAGTCAACAGGTAGACCACCAAAGCCCACTTTAAGTTTTGGATCCATCAAGGTCGCACTAGCGATACCCATTTCTCGCATTGCTTGTGATTGCGCTGCATATTGGGCACGACTAGCGTCATCCATAAGAGCGGCTTCAATTAACACGGTTAACTGCTGCGTTGAGGCAGCGATAGCTTGCGGTGACGATTTTGTTATCTCATGAGACTGAGCTGGCATTGCATAAAGTGCAACAGCAACCCCTAAACTCAGGGTTTTAAATGCCCCTAAGCCATTTAATTCAATATTCATTATTGTTTATCCACGTAAAAACGATATGGACAGACCTCACACTCTGCTTTTCAGCAGAAGCCATTGAGAGCTAAATAGATATGATAGTCGAATTAAACAGAGGGTGGACGCAGTAAGCCCTGAATACGAGTCACTTTAACGCCGATTTTGATAGGGTTATATAAAGCTAAATCAGAATCAGAGGTACTGATTAAGCGAGAAGATGAGAGAGGGAAAAATACACTAGAACACAAGCTCTTACAGCAGTCACCAGTCAATGACGATGAGTTATCGCAATGATTAGCGCTATCGCTCGCAGTCATCTCCATGTGCATCGGTGGACAACCTACCGCCGCATGATGGCTTGCTGCTTCCGACATCGCCATCGAGTCATGATGAGAAAGCGTTAGATGAGTTGAAGAGGTCGATATTGGACTCATATCCATCATTGGCATGCTCGAGACATAGCTTGACATCAACATCGCTAAGATGCTGATAATCATAATGCTTGTTTGTCTCAAAGAGTCTGTCATATCGTACCTTTTCACTTTGTGTTCATAATACAGTATAGAGATGGTTCGGCAATAGTGATATTAATACTTGTTAGAACTAAAGGTTATTGAAAAGAAAGACGAACTCACTGAGTTCACCATTCGTATTTACGACAAGATCGCCATTGTGTGCCTGCATAATCGCTTTCGCTATCGGTAAGCCTAGGCCTGCCCCAACACTACCACTATGAGTTCGCGATTTATCGGAGCGATAGAACCGTTCAAAAATATGAGGGAGCGAGCTTGTTGGAATAGGCTCACCATTATTGCTGATTGTCACCTTGTTGCCAGTCTGTGATCCAGAAACAACTATCGTAATTACCGTATGGTCAAAACAATGCCTTAACGCATTAGACAACACGTTACTAAACGCTCGTTGCAACATGTCTTTGTCACCAAGCTGAGTCGATGAACCCTCTAAAGATATACGAACGTGTTTATCTTCTGCTAGCACTTCATAATATTCAATTAACGGAAGGATAATGCCTCTCAACTCAAGTTCGTTTTCTGCTTTTAAAAGAAGTTCATTCTCTGACTTTGCTAAATACAACGTATCGGAAATGGTCTTGTTAAATCTCTCTAACTCTTCGATATTGGAGACCAATATCTCTTGATACTCTTCTGCTGAGCGGTCTACACCTAAGGCGACTTGAGTTTGCGTCATGATATTGTTCAGAGGTGTTCTCAACTCATGTGCAATATCTGACGAAAACTCACTAAGCCTAAGGTGGCCCGCCTGCAGTCTCTCCAACATTTCATTTTGAGACACAATCAAACTCTTTAGCTCTATGGGCAATGAGTCACTTGGAATGCGCATACTAAGATTGCTCGTGTTGACCTTATCTAAATACTTTTTCAATGTCTTCAGTGGTTGAAGGCCATTTCTAACAATAATGAAAGCGTATGCAGCCGATAAGCTGACTGTAAGCGCTAATGTCCAAATTAACATTGTATTTAGCTTGTTAAAAAATGCTTTATGATGGGTCACATCCATTGCCAGAACAACCGAACTACCCTGCAACTCTTGAGGCTCAAACGTAAAAGCTTGATAATAGGTTTCACCAACACGCCATTCATATGATGAATTAACTAACAGCTCTCTTGGCAAATCAATCGCTTCACTATTCGTATTGACTATCTCGCCATTACTTAACACCCAGGCTGAGACATTCCAAGCAGTAAGCAAGTCTAGATCTTGCTCAATATTGCCCATCAAAGGCGCAATTTTAGTCTCAAGATGCATGTAGTCTTGCTCATAAAAGTGGCCTTTTATCGCATACTGAATAGTCAAAGCAAACACGACTAAAACCACAAAAGAGGCACTAACAAACATCAAGATGAGTTTGCGTGCTATCGATTGGTTCAGTATCTTTTTCATTCTACAGCATCATCGAATTTATAACCCATGCCACGTACAGTCTGAATTAGCTTATGCTGATAAGGCTTATCAATTTTTGACCTTAATCTTTTTACTGCTGCATCAATGACATTGGTATCACTGTCAAAGTTCATATCCCACACAGCAGACGCTATCTGCGTGCGTGTCACAACTTGCCCTTGTTTTGCAAAAAAGTATTCTAAAAGAGAAAATTCTTTTGCGGTTAAGGGTATCGTGTCACTGCCACGAGTGGCTTTACGTTTTAGTAGGTCGAGACTCAAATCGCCCAGACGTAAAGTGGATTCGGTTGAAGGTTTTGGTGTTTGGGAGCGCAAGGCATTTTTAACTCTAGCTAGTAGCTCGACAAAGGCAAACGGTTTAACAAGGTAGTCATTCGCACCTAACTCAAGGCCTTTTACTCTGTCTTCAACCTGATCCTTGGCCGATAGAATAATAACAGGGGTGAAGAGTTCACTGCTACGGAGTGTCTGCAATAATTGCCAACCATTTAGCTTCGGCAACATGATATCTAGGATGATGAGATCATACTCGTTAGTCGTAGCCAAATATAAAGCATCAACGCCATCGGTAGAAAGGTCCACGGTGTAACCTGACTCTATTAAGCCTTTTTTAAGATAGGCTCCCGCTTTTGCCTCATCTTCTACAACAAGTAATTTCATTAATAAACAATGTCCTTATGATCTCTTCACAATTTTTATTGTGAAGAGTTTATTCGATATGTTCAACCACGGTTTCAACTCTAATAGGAGCTTTCAGCTCCCAAATAACCCAATGGACTTGTGGTGTCACTCATTCAGTTTGTCGGCTAAAGTACGCGACACCACCTTTATTGATCTGATTCACTATCGCCACGGATACATCATACTTAGTTGTTGCTGTCGCGCTCTTGATAATGCACATCCATATGGACCTGAGCAACATACTCCACTTTACCTTGGCTATTAAGTCTCTCTTCAACCGTAACATATCGATCATCTTTTAGATGAGTCGTGTTTTTAGCGCTGCCGTAAGTTCTCATCGGCACTAAGGTTGCGTTTAGCTCGTTGGCTGTCATGCCCTCAAACTCTGCAAGTTTTTGAGCACCCAATGCGTAAGCCTGCTGCTTCGTGTTTGCGGGCTCAACAGCAATCGTTTTGTGGTCAACTCTGCTTACATAGCTACCGTAAGTATTTAGTGGCTGCGCCACTGAAGCGGCACTTGTAAACAAAATAACACTTGTAAGAAGAACTTTATTTATAGTCATCGCTAATCTTTCCTTTTCTGTTTAGATGCTATAAGTCTAACGAAACCATGTGACCCCTACCGGCCTCTAATCATGACATTTTTGTCATGTTGATATTTATTAAAGCAATCACTCTTGTTCCAACAACATTCTGAATCCACCGCTGAACCCGTGGCAATTGCTGACTTTAAGCAAATATCTATCCCCTTGAACGATTAAGAGCCACCTCATACGTGGGTGGCTCTTTTTTACTAAAAAAATAATGGGTATCACTTTTTCTCATTACAAGTATGTCACTAATTCAGCTGCTCATCATTTTTTTGCACTCTTCTGGCATATCTTCCATGTTCATGTCATGCATCATTTGCATGTGTTCCATCATCCCTTCATGATCCTTCATCTTATCCGCGTGAGATTGCTTAGCATGCACTTTCTCATTTTGTGCGACATTATGATGTCTGTGCTGATCATCGATGGAATTTGTTGCTAATACCGGCATCGCAACTAGGCCACTTAATAACACTGATACATATAACTTTTTCATAAAGTCACCTAACCCTTTCTTATGCTTTGAACTGTGGATTGTTTTCAATCTTTTCCACCGATTGCTCGTTGGCTTCGGTGTCTTGCTTTTCACTCGGCATCATCATCTTCATCATCAAGCCATGCATCGCTAAACAAATGATTAATGGAACAATCGCACTACTAAGGTATGCCCAACTAAACATCTCTTGACTAGAAGAGAGAATAAACAATGGAATACCTACCATTAATAACGCACATAGAATCATCATCCATCCATGACCTTTATGATGACCATTCTTGTGACAATCAGACTTTTTGCTTTTCATTCTCATTCTCTCCAAAGTAACTTTAACTCGTTTAACTGAGACTCAGTTTATCGCAGCACTTAGATCAGTAATGGGGAGGGGTTCATGACAATTTTGTCATCTTAGCCGTTTTTCTTACCCCAAAACCACCAGACTATAAACACGATTGCTGTAAGACCTAAAAAATTAACTAACATGGTATTACTCCTCATTGGTTGTAGGGGCTGACGGTGGGGTATATAAGCGCAAGCGGTTCGCATTGGTTACGACGGTAACAGAGGACAGTGACATCGCTGCCCCAGCGATGATCGGACTTAATAGCCACCCTGTGAACGGAAACAGAAGCCCTGCAGCCACGGGAATACCTAAGCTGTTATAGATAAACGCCCCCCACAAGTTCTGCTTAATGTTCTTCATTGTGGCAGTACTGATCCCAATCACATCTGAGATACCGTGGAGTGAGCTGCGCATCAAGGTAATATCGGCACTTTCAATCGCGACATCCGTACCACTGCCAATAGCAAAGCCAACGTCTGATTGAGCAAGTGCTGGCGCATCATTGATACCATCACCGACCATGCCAACAACATGCCCTTTCGCTTGCAACTGCTTGATCCAGTGAAGCTTATCCTCAGGCATCAATTCCGCGTGATATTCATCAACATTCGCGAGTGATGCCACCGCTTTCGCTGTATTGTGGTTATCCCCCGTTAGCATCACGACATGGATGCCTTGCTGATGAAAACGATTTATCGCACTTCGAGCATCATCTCGAATCGGATCACTGATACCGAACAGCGCTTTCACTTGATCGCCTATCGCAAAATACACCACTGTGTTAGCTTCTTGCTCCCACTGCAAAGCATGCTCTGTTACCGATTCAACATTGACGTTAAACTGGTTCATCAGCTTGCGATTGCCAAGCAACACGCGTTGACTCGCATACTGAGCCTGAACACCAAGTCCGGTTAATGACTCGAAATCTGACACTTCTGGTAGATTCGCTTCATCACTCACCTCACTTTGAGTAAATGCGATTAACGCTTTAGCTAGCGGATGGTTAGACCCTTTCTCCAAAGCATTGACCAGAGGCAGAAGCTCTGAATCCTCTGACAACGAGACAAAATTTGTTACTTCAGGTTTACCTTGAGTAATCGTGCCAGTTTTATCCAATACAACGACATCCAATTCACTGGCTCTTTGCAGTGCTTCACCATTTCGGATTAGCCCACCAAACTCGGCGGCCTTACCGACACCGATCATAGTAGAAATCGGCGTTGCGAGACCAAGTGCACATGGGCATGCGATGATCAACACCGAGGTTGCTGCCACAATCATATAAACTAAGGAAGGTTGAGGGCCAAAGTTATACCAAGCCAGCGCTGTCAGAATCGATAGAATCATCACGGTTGGTACAAACACTGAAGACACTTTATCGGCTAGATGGCTGATTGGTGGCTTTGAGTTTTGCGCGTTCGACACCATGCTGATGATCTGAGCAAGAACAGTATCACTGCCCACTTTCTGTGCCTTAAAAACGAAACTTCCGTGGTCATTAATTGTCCCGGCAGACACTGAGCTGCCCACTTGTTTAACAACAGGAATAGGCTCTCCAGTGAGCATAGACTCATCAATCGTTGTTTCACCCTCTGTAATCACACCATCAACCGGGACCTTTTCACCGGCTCTAACGCGAATCAAGTCGCCTGCGATAACTTGTTCAATCGGTAAAGACATCTCTTTGCCATCTCGAATCACCATGGCAGTTTTGACTCTCAAGTCAAGTAAACGCTTAATAGCCTGCGAAGTTCTGCCTCGCGCCTTTAACTCAAGTGCCTGTCCTAAGTTGATTAAGCCAATGATCATGGCTGTAGCTTCAAAGTAGAGATACCTTGCACTTTCCGGTAGCCACTGCGGCCCAACAACGACCACCATTGAATAGAGCCAGGCGGTACCCGTTCCCAGCGCTATCAACGTATCCATGTTCGCATTACGGTTCAGAAAGGCCTTCCAAGCACCAGTAAAAAAGTGCTTACCCGCACGGACTAAAATGAAAAATGTCACTAAACCTACGGCCAACCATAGCAACTGCTCAGATTGCGTATTGACATTCATTGGTCCGCCGAACAGACCGTACACCATCAACGGCACACCGAGACCAAGACCTATAACGCTTTGCTTTACTTTAAAGCGATACTCCTGCGCTTCACGCTCTTCTTTGAGGTCGCTTGCTAACGCCTGATCGACAATTTCTTCTGCGTCATATCCTGCGCCTTGTATCGCCTCAATGAGTACGCTGGCAGGCTGACTTGAAACCACGGTCGCCGTGCGATTCGCAAAGTTCACGTCAACAGAGTCGACTCCTGACACCGATATAAGCGCACCTTCAATCGTATTAACACAACTTGCGCAAGTGACACCGATTAATGACAGCTCAATACTGACATCCACCGCCAGTGTTGTTTTCACTTTATTCGATTTAATGACGTCCGTAGTTTGTGGTTGTGTGTCATCAGTCCTACCGCTATAACCTAGTTCGACTAATACGCTTTCAATGTCACCGCCGTTCAAACTGCTATTCACCACTAATGTTTGATTGTCTAAATCAACAACAATCTGAGCGGAGGTATCTAGTTCAACTATTGCATTAGTGATTTTGCCGACACAGTGTTGGCAAGTAACATTCGATACTGGTGTACGATACTCTTGTTGCGTAGGTATTGAAGCCGCATATCCTAACTTTGTAATGACTTCTATCGCGCTTTCTGGCTGCAACGTGGTAATAAGCTCTGCTCTGTTTTTGGTATCATTAATAGTGAACGAGGCATCCGGGTCTCTTTCACGTAACCCGTCTACAATTTTAGCGACACATCGGCCACAGTTAATGCCGGAAAGTGCTAAAGAATACTGTGTTGTGTTCATGTTAGTTTTCCTCGCGTAATACTTGATGGTGTTTCTCAGACCAGTCTTCGATTAGGCAACACAATGCGTTGCCGTTGGGCTCCATATCCGGTTTTTCACCCCACTCTGCGTAAGTCGCTTCCATCATGGCTAAATGGCGTTGGTATTCTTCGATCTTTTGCTTGGTTTCTACGATTTTATCCGTCAGCATTTGCCTTACAGCAGGGCAAGGAGTCAGTCCTTGCTCAGAGTAATCAATGATTTCTTGAATCTGACTAAGACTAAAACCAATAGCTCTTGCATGAGAAATGAACTTCAGGCGATTAACCGCACTTTGCTGGTATATCTTGTAGCCATTGTTAGGATCTCTCTCTGCATAAAGAAGACCTTTTCGAGTGTAAAACCTGACTGTTTCAGCAGTCACTCCTGCTGCTCTCGCAATTTCAGTTGTCAACATAATCCATGCCTCTGAAGGTTTAGTGCACATGAAACTTTGTTCGTTTTATGTTGCTAGCCAAAAATAAATGCGACTAAAAATATAATCACAAACAACCCAATAAACAGTTTAAGTAACAACTTAGGGTCACTGCTCCCACCGTTTGGGGCTTTGTTACAACAACTCATAACTCTCTCCAATTCGTTACCAATATGTATTAGTTGTAGCTTAAAACCTATGTGTTAGACATAGGTCAAGCATATTGAGAAAAAATTTATGAGGATAGTTATTGATGAGGGTTAAATTGGGATCTAATTGCAATAATGTAATGAACATTAACTCTAAATGATTTGGGAGGCACTTCGAAGGTAGTGCCACGAGTCGCTTAACCACATAGCTAAAAAACACTAGAGTTTCTCAGCAACTCTCCCTGCCCAATCTAAGATTGATTCGGTTGGAATACCTGTCGGGTGCCCCTCTACTGACTTAGGGTGAGATATACCAATATGCTTTTTAAAGCCAAACATTGCATCCATTTCTTGTGTTGGCCATCCAAGAGACTTTGTCACTACGCCTTTTTTGATTCGAGAAAACTGCTCTTTCCAGTTACGAGTATCGTTTTGTCGAACGCATTTGGTTGAGATCCATTTACTCAGGCCTGTTACATCAACTTCGAGCAAGTAATTCACATGACCATTTCGCTCCACGACAACGCAACGAATCGTTCTCTTTGCACCAGAGTCAATCAAGTGGCATTTACTGCGTCCAACCTGATCCAGCTCATTAGTGTAAGAGTCAATGATTGTGCAGGCGTATTTTTCCTCTAGCATTTGCACCATCATGTTAAAGGCCGTAAAACGAGAAGCATACTCCTCTGATTTATCAGTACAATCTTGCATACCTCCGCCCATGTCTGCCGAAGGTACCTCACCATTACTACCAGGCTCATTAGTACTTACCGTATCACCCGCTTTCTTGGATGTATCTGTACTGCTATATGGCCTATGACTCCTTTTGGGCGTTGTTGCTTTAGACGTTGAAAAATGATTTTTAAATCTTACTGAGCAGGTGTTTTCTCCTAGCAAGAATGCATGGTTAGCATCGGAAGCCTCTCTATCGTCATCGATAATATGATCTTCTGGGCGCTCATACTGTTCAGGGCCTTCACCACTAATCGTTGGCTCTTGGCCTTCATCTGGATGCGTAAAAGACGGGTTATGAAAGTAGACCCTAGAGGGCATTTGAGCGTTAATTTCAATATCCGTGATTTTTTCAACCAGAAAGTAGCGACCACTTGTATCAAGCCTGCCTTCATATGAGAAAGACCACCCAGACATTTGTGCCGGATCAAAGTGAAATAGCCAACGCTTATACCCCGCAGATACATCTCGTTCCTTTTCGATGTTGAAATATCTAAAAATCGACTCAAATGAACGCTTTGCATTGCTATCAATAAGTAACCAACTCAACATTGCTCTCGTTGCTGAATCATTGAATGCCGAAGGAGGAAAGTTTGATGTTTGCAACACTTCGATATTGGCATAGTCCTCCGTGGTGTTAACTTCGACCTTGAAGTCTATAAGCAAACGAGAAGACATTAATGACGCTCGCGATAAGTAAGAGCTGGCATAAAATAGGACCCTTGCCAACTCTAGCTGAGGAATAATCAGTTTAGGGGCAGATACTCGGTCTAATACAAATGCATGTTGCTCTGACTCTTTCTTTCTTAAAGACTCTGCTGACTCTGAGTCTGGGAACTCACTCAAGCTGCTGTGTCGAAGGAACTCATTACTTCTAAATTTATGACGCCCTTGTTTAGCATAACTTTCTGATAACCCTCTTTGATTAATTATTTTTCCTCGATACAAAGCAGGAACGTTAGAAAATGCAGTCGCATGAAAATTATTTTTCTGCTGTGGGGGATAGCACCAAACTTCAATTGAAGGCCGGTAAGACGAATCACTTGTTCGTACTAATACTTTACCTGTATGGACTATACGTACATCATCGTCACACTTGTAAAACCTAGCTCCCATATCATGTCCTTATTTGTAATCTGATCCTGTAGTTACCCAGCCAAGTAAATCTGCGATAACTGGCATTATTCTTTCGTCGGGAAGGCTTGCTGAACGCATCAATTGCCAGCGACTCATTCCTGAACCTGTTTTTGATTTTGCGATTACTGCCATGACTAGCCGACGAGCTTGAAACTCAAAGACGCTTTCTTGATAACGGTTCAAAGTAAGAGATAGCAAGGGTAATAAATTCAGTTTTTTGCTCACCGAGCCGTAATCATCTAGCTGCTTAAGTAAGAAATTTTTGCTTCTTCGAGGGCCATCAATAACGGTATCTAATCGTTCGACAATCCTAATAAGCTGCTTAGTTAGTGATCGGTCTCTTGCGCTCCAATCTACTTTTTTCAGCCTTACATGAGATTGGGATTGATGGATTCGATTGAAAGCTAATAGCCAATCTCTATCATTTCGGTACAACCAAGCATACAGTGCACCACCACCTGGAAGCTTGCGTGCTTTCTTAATCGGAGTCTTGTCTATTAAATAACGCCACTGCTTACGTTTTTTCTCATTTGAATTTGGCGTAAGGTGAGCATTGTCCTTAGGGAAGGATATCGTCACTTTCTCTTTTGATTTAACTTCTTTAATGATTTCACTAGCCGACATTTCAGGAATAAAAGCAGACCAAACCGTTAAGTGCTGTAGATAGCTAAAAGCTTTACGATGGCGGCGAAATATCGTTCGAAGCCAGTTAGTATCTCTATCAGAATTGATAGTTAACTCAGGGGTAACGATTTTACTTACAACTAAGTCAGCTATCTTATCGTGTGCGATCTGTTTAGTGCCTTTTCCACAGCCAAAGTCGTGCGCCAGATGATTGTAGAAAAGACTCCATTGACGCTGAGTCGGAGAGCCTTGGGCTGGTAAACACATTACCTCTTTAGCTTTGTTGGCCAAATAAGCAACCTGCTGCTCCGCTTTATCCGTGGTATTACTTAAAAGGGGCTGACATTGTATTCGGCCACATGCATGGTACGTGTGCCTACTATCATGGTAAGAGGTTGTCGATTGACTTAGAAGTCCATGCTTAGGGCAGTAAGGTAAAGATGGCAAAAACCACAATCTAGACCAATAACTTTCCCCATATTTTTGCTTTTGTTCCGCGACACAAGCTGGGCAAACACAAAAGTTATCCGACGTTTTTACAATAGAAGCTGGGGCTCCTAGCATTAGATGAACAGAGCCCTTAGCGCAATGTTCCATTCGCTCCATCGCTCTAATCCTAATGCTTTCATCAACAAAAGGAGCGTAAATCGGGAACATTGTATGTTCATAAATAAGCTGTTGGACGTCAAATCGTCCCGTGTTAACTAGCTGCTCTGATATCGAAGACAAATGACTAGGCAGGTCAATTGTCGCAATCACTTTTCTGTCACCATACACTTCATCTAGTAGCTGTTTAGAACTTGTAATCGCACTGCGAATTCCAGCTCTAGCCACCAAGCTATAGATTAATTCATCTGGATAAGGGACAGGGAAGCAGTGCAATATTAAACCGCCTTTTCTAACAGTGACTGAATGTCTAGAATCAAACCCGACTTTGACATTGCTGTGTACACTTCATTATCAGAATCAGATTGAGAGTGAACAAACCTCAAATCCTCACTATCAAGGGTATGCCACTGAGGCTGTTTGATTACGGATGCCCTCTTGCCCTTACTTGGCTTAGCCTCTTTTTTAGATTTTAACGGCTCAGGATTGGCAAGTTGCTCATGTACCAATGGGAGTAAGCTTACCCATGTCAAATCAGGATGTTGATCAAATAGCTGTCGTATTACAGGAGCTAAAAGCGTTGAGTCAAACTCATCTTTTAGAGCCATATATACACGTCGCTCTTCATCGGTTCTGAGCTGTTGATATGCAAACTCCTCTGGTGTCTGCTGAAAAGTTGTTGCTACCTGTTTTTGCAACTCAAGTAACCGTTTATCAGTGTTGCTTAGTTTAAGGTCTGAAAACTTAATCATTTCTTCGACATCACCCGAGCGAAGAGCAGCTAGCATTGGGTGAACAGGTTTTAATTCATCCTCGTAAACCTGTTGCATTAATTTAGGTGTGATCCTTTCTACTTTTGTCGCGATTGCTCTCAGCTGGCACAAGACATATAGCTTAACCACAATATCCAAGACACCTTGGCTTAGGTCATACCATAGAAAACGAATGTCATCCGACAACACCTCATCACGTTTTTGTAGCCATTGAAGAGTCCATAACTTATCCGTGAGCGCTTCCCATTCTCTTCCTTCTTCCATTGGATCCCAAAAAATCGCTCCAAGACCAGAGCCTCGCCTTGCAGATCTCATATCAGCCTCAAATATCTCGCGGGCTCGTGGTGTTCCAACCAAAATCACAGGAAGGCCAATGGTATTTACTAATGTCACAAAGAAATTAAGCATTTTCTCAGAGCCACCAGAGCGAGAACGGCTAAGGTGCTGTATTTCATCAATAATAAGAACTCCTACTGCATGAGCATTTGCAACCTGAGCCATTGCAGCTAAAAGTGTTTCAATACTCGGTCTTTTGCTCATCGAGTATTGTCTTTCGTAGTTGGATGTCCCTAATGCTCTATCCATCGCACGAAAAAAGTTCAAGCACAGCTCTTTCAGTGATCCATCATGGGAGCAGTCAATTTTTAGATAAACGACTTGCTCAAGATTTCTGTCAGGATGGTAAATAACTTGAGGGTATAACGACAAAAGCTGCTTGATCGCCGTTGTTTTGCCATTTCCGCTACATCCAATCAATGTCATGCTTTGGGCTGTAGAACTAACTTCCGTGAACTTTATCGCCTTCAAATCACCAGATAAAACACGCTCGTAACCATTTTGTATATGTCTTGCCCAATCACCTGTTTCGGGATTTCTTCCAACATAGCCACGCCGTATCATCAATGAAAGTCGTTCATGCAACTGTATGTGCTGACTGAGGGGCTGGAAAAAATCATCAATAACACGACAGATACTATGCGCTCTTTCGATGCCATTTCGATGGATATCTTCTGCGGTACACCTTAACGAGCCCTTCAGAGCAATCGAGTCGTCTAGGAAACTATTTATCGGTGGTAATGCCTCTATCAGCGGGTTATTTCGATAAGCTGAGAGCGTAGCACTTTGATAGACGGCTACTACACGATGATCTTGGCTTTTCTTCATCAGTTATCATCCTCATCATCAAATAGCTCCGGTATGAAGTCAGGCAGTTGATAACTTTCCTCCTCTCCCTTTATAGGTATCACCGACGCGACTTCTTCTTGTTTAGACCTAACTGGCTGTATT
Source organism: uncultured Vibrio sp. (assembly GCF_947488985.1). Lineage (GTDB taxonomy): Bacteria > Pseudomonadota > Gammaproteobacteria > Enterobacterales > Vibrionaceae > Vibrio. The sequence continues at coordinate 37,348 of NZ_CANLBV010000019.1, read as the reverse complement.
GCTAATTCCTTTCTCTCTTGCTCTCGAACATTCCGTTTATTGCCTTTGATGTCATTTATCTTTTGCGCGTTGCTCAATGTACTGGTTTTACGATTCTTTGTAGCTTTCTTCAGTTTCTTTTCAAGAAGATCATCAAAATCTCGTTCTACGGGTGCAAATTGATACTTAGCTTCAGCTAAAATCTGCTTTTGAGCTGCTTGACGTTCCCATACTTGATACCAAGTTAGATCACGGAACTCTCTACTTCGAATAGAAAGATCACAAACCCAAAATATATTTTTTCCTTCCTCAGGAAACAGATATATGTGATTAGCAGAACCAAGCTCATAGGCTGCAAATAGTTTTTTAGGTCTAGATACTTCCGAAGAACGGTGCATCCAACCTGTCTGAATAATTTCTTTTCCTGTGTAGGTTAATCCCCATAACTTTATGCCCAATTCAGATACAGTGACTTTTTGACGAGGTAACAGCAGTATTTTTGCAATATCCGTATCAATAGCTCGTAAACGCCCAGTACGATTCTGTAGGCCCCACCTCCAAAGCTCAATAGGGAGCGATGGAAGGCTTTCTGGCATATCAGGAGCACGATCGTACTTTTCTAAAGGTTTATTTAAGTTGTGAGCAAGTATTGAATAAAGCAATATCTCAACAAAGTCAGATCTCGCCACAGCAGCTTCAACTCTATAATCTTTTTCACCGTGCTTCTTAACCTTGTTACCAGTTACGACACCTGGCATATAGGGCTTGAACTTAGCTTGTAACGTGCCAAATGATCTCTCGACAATACCTTTAGCATCGCCTCTTCGAGGTGGAGCACTTTCAAGACGAACACCAATAGCATCAACCAAATAATTTGCTTGGTGGCTCATCAATTCACCGCGATCAGCCAGCAACACATCGGGAATACCTATACATGGCCACTGTTCTTCTGAAATATCGATACCATACTTTGCGCAAGTTTCTACTTTGCTGCTAAAGCTGCATATCAGAGCTTTCATTGCAACAGGGAAAGATGGGTTATCGAAACCAATATAAAAACCTGCAACCATACGACTAAAAACATCAATGACCATATAAATCGTCGGCCGACCGATTACCTTGTCTGCATCGTCATCATCGACCAAGTAAATATCTGCAATGGTGGCATCAATCTCATATCGACTCCCTGGGCCTAAAGCTTGCTCAGTTGCAGTTCCATGTAGTGGCCTAACATCTTTATTGTAATTGCCTTGAGGTGTTTGAACGGTAAGCTTTGTGACCTTGCTATACTCGGTTTTGTAGAAATATCTAAATTGGCGGAGTGTTGGAATTTCATGCTCTTCAACATCTGGGTTCTTTAACTTATATGCTTTTGAAAACTTCCTATGTGCATAAGCAACGGAGTACCCTTTATCATTCATCAAATATTTATCACAAATAATTCGGAACCGTTTTCTGATTTCTTCAGTGACTTGTTTTCCATCACCGACACCGTAAACCCTAGACTTACCAACTTTATTTGTTGTGAAGTTTCTTCTCTTTCCGGCAGCGCCTGAGTTTTTGTAGTCTGGTATTAGGGCATTTTTTATTTGTCCACGCTGCCAATATCTCCGAACTAAACGATAGATGGTCGATTTGGTTTTATTTGAATTGGCAACCGCATGACTAACCCTTTTTGCTCGAACCCTTTTGTCAAACACTCCTTCACCATCTACGATAGGCTTAATCAAATCAAAGTCGTTCTGCCTTTTCTGATATGCATTTGACTCTTTGGTCCAAGACTCTCCTTGAAGGTATGAATAAGGGTCAGGAATTTTTTCTATACGCCCTTCATCAACCCAGTTGCGGCATTCATCAAAATAGACTCTTTCCGGTAAACCTTTATCCTCATCAATAGCAATCCAATAGAAGTAATTTGTCTCGGTAAAAAGCACGCGGTAAGCCTTACCGTCAAACGCTAGAGTTTTGTTAACTGGCCACATTACGATGCCCCCCGAACAAAGAAACGCTTCTAAACGCAATTTCTTTCACTTTCAAACTATGAAATGGTAAACGAATATCGAACGTTATAAGCCTTGCTGCACACATTAAACGAATATCATAAAGCGACTGACCAAGATCTTGCTGATATGCCATGTCATACTCTTTACACAGATCAACGACTTTTCTTTCTGGGTGTTGAACAAAATAAGCACTGATATGCTCAAAAGTAAGCGATAGCTCATCCGTTATTATTTCATCAAAGTACCCCTTAACCCCGTATAACCACTCAATATTCGATACGACTGTTTTGTCTATCTCTTTATCTGTTACGAGGAACCAGGGGATTTTTTTTAGCTGCCAATAACGGCGTTCTATTTCTAGCTTCTCAATAGTTCTCGGATCTTTTAAGTCTTTGGAATATTTTGCTTGAATAGCGAACTTGGGCTGAGTTTTAGAAGCGGTGTTAACCAAAAAGTCAGAGGACATGACAAGATTTACCCCTCCTTGCGAAGGGTGCCAAAGTTGACCTTCCTTGGAAGTATTGAGAGTGTCATCTCTGTTGAGTGGAAACTGCTCACGAATGTCTGTTACGGCAGGGTTATGGTCTAGAAGGAGAAAGACTGCGAACTCAAGGTCCGATAGTACATGATGAATCCGGCCCGTTAGGTGAGAGTAGACCCTCTGAGATCGGCCTTCCGAAGGGACCTCATTAACATACAGCCACGGCTTATAGTCAGACAGTCTTCCTGCACCTCGGCTTTCATTTATCCGCTTGATGATTTGCTTTTCAGTTAAAACGTACTTTGATTTTGCCATAACAAAAACCCGGTCAACTTTTAATCAGTTTAACCGGGTTTAAAAAGTTTTCAACTTTAATAGTACAGTTTCAAACTTTAGTGTCACAGTTTCAGACTTTAATGTCTACCGACAAATAGTTTCTTAGATAGATTAACGATTACTCAACCGTCACTGCTTTCGCAAGGTTACGAGGTTGGTCAACGTCGGTACCCTTGATCAGTGCCACGTGGTACGACAATAGCTGCATCGGTACTGTGTAGTAGATAGCAGCAGTAATTTCACTGACGTGAGGCATCTTGATGATCTTCATGTTCTCATCGCTCTCAAAGCCTGCATCTTGGTCTGCGAATACGTAAAGTAGGCCGCCACGAGCACGTACTTCTTCAACGTTAGATTTTAACTTCTCTAGCAAGTCGTTGCTTGGTGCAATCACGACGACTGGCATATCAGCATCAATCAAAGCCAAAGGACCGTGCTTAAGCTCACCAGCGGCGTAGGCTTCTGCGTGGATGTAAGAGATCTCTTTCAGTTTCAGAGAGGCTTCCATCGCAATTGGGTAGAACTCGCCACGGCCCAAGAACAGGGTGTGGTGCTTATCAGCAAAATCAGGTGCCAGTGCCTCGATCTCTTTATCAAACGCTAATGCTTTCTCAATATCAGCAGGCAATTGGTGAAGTGCTTGAACGATTTCCGCTTCTTTCTCTTCATTGATACGGCCTTGTAGGCGACCAATCGACGTTACCATCATCAACATTGCTGCTAGTTGAGTGGTGAAGGCTTTAGTCGAAGCCACACCGATCTCGGTGCCTGCGCGAGTCATGAAGGCAAAATCAGATTCACGAACCAGTGAAGAACCCGCTACGTTACAGATGGTCATTGCTGACATGTAACCCTTCTCTTTTGCAAGACGAAGTGCAGCAAGCGTATCAGCCGTTTCACCAGACTGAGACAGAGTCACCAATAGGCTGTTCGGGCGAACAACGAAGTCACGGTAGCGGAACTCAGAAGCTATCTCTACATCACAGCTTACACCTGCGAGAGATTCAAACCAGTAACGCGCAGCCATGCCTGAGTTGTAAGAGGTACCACATGCGATGATCTGCACGTGTTCAACTTTGCTCAGGATCTCTTCTGCTTTAACACCAATCGCGTTAGTGATAACCGACGTCTCAGAGATGCGGCCTTCCATCGTGTTGATCAGCGCTGTTGGTTGCTCAAAGATCTCTTTTTGCATGAAGTGGCGGTATTGACCTTTGTCACCGGCATCATGTTCAGCATTTGATTCAACGATGTCACGCTCAACACGTTCACCATCAACATCAAATACATTCACTTCACGACGAGTGATCTCAGCAACATCCCCTTCTTCTAGGTACATGAAGCGGCGAGTCACGTTAAGCAGTGCCAGTTGGTCAGAGGCAAGGAAGTTCTCACCGACACCAAAACCGATAACGATCGGGCTGCCTGAGCGAGCAACAACAATACGACTCGGATCGTTGCGATCAAGCACAACCGTACCGTATGCACCGTCCAGTTGTTTAGCTGTTTTCTGAAGCGCATCAACCAATGAATCCGCTGTGCGGCGCTCCCATTCAACAAGGTGAGCAATAACTTCGGTATCGGTTTGAGAAGTAAAGACGTAACCACGCTCTTGCAGCATAGCGCGCAGTGCTTCGTGGTTTTCGATAATGCCATTGTGTACAACAGCAATATCACCAGACATGTGTGGATGTGCGTTTGCTTCAGATGGCTCACCATGAGTTGCCCAGCGAGTATGGGCAATACCCGTTCCGCCAATCACTTGCTGTGCGCCTACCGCGTCCGCCAGCTCTTGTACTTTACCAAGGCGACGTACACGAGATAGGTTCGATTCACTATCGACAACCGCGACACCCGCTGAGTCGTAGCCTCGATACTCTAGGCGACGCAAGCCTTCCACTAAAATTTCAGCGACATCACGTTGTGCTACTGCACCAACAATTCCACACATAGTTTTACTCCATCAATTTCGTTTATTCCTATTGGCAACAAGCAAAGGCCATATCTTAATAAGATTTATTATAGGAAGTTAAATTTATAATATTCTAAATGGGTTTAAGCAGGGTCCGTTAGGATCACTCGAACGTCATGTGACTCGATGATGATTTGGGAGTCTTTGTCCAATCCGGTATCCGTTATCAAGATATCGATACCTTGCCATGCGAGCTCCAAGTTTGGGATCTTTCGCCCTACTTTTTCGGATTCAACCATCACGATCACTTCTCGCGACACTTCTGCCATCACTTTACTCAGACCAACCAACTCATTAAATGTCGTGGTACCCCTATTGAGGTCAATGCCATCAGCACCAATAAATAGTTGGTCAAAATCGTAAGCACGCAGTACCGATTCTGCAACTTTGCCTTGAAAAGAGTCAGAATGGGTATCCCAAGTGCCGCCCGTCATTAATAGTGTTGGTTCGCTTTCAAGCTCATTAAGCGCATTAGCGACGTGTAATGAGTTGGTCATGACCACTAGACCGCGCTTGGCGTTAAGCTGCTGAATCAGAGCACCTGTAGTACTACCACTATCGATCACGATACGGTTGTGGTCGCTGATTAAGTCTGCAGCGGCTTTCGCCAATGAAATCTTTCGAGTCGAAACTTGTTGAGCCAGTTCTTCGCTGACCACCTCTTTCGGCAGTGAAATCGCACCACCATAACGGCGTAAAAGCTGACCGTTTTTCTCTAAAGAAGCCAAGTCCTTTCTAATTGTGACCTCTGAGGTTTCAAACTGAGTGGATAACTCATCAACACTCACCTCTCCTTTTTCATTCACTAGATTAGAAATTGCATGTCTTCTGAACTGAGTATTTCGTTTCGACATTTAATAAAGACCAATAAGTTTCGATTTGAAACTTATTTTAGTTGAATCGAAACTGATTAGTCTATTTATTTCGATCTAAAAAATTAATAAATAGCGGTAAAACCTTGTCCTAAGACAATTGTTAAACAGTGATATTGAAGCCATTCGGTGGTAGAATCCGCACCCGAAAAGAAAATAAATTACGAAACTGACCGTTATCTTTTTGCAACTTACCGCTAATATATTGGTGTAGGTCACAGAAATGCGACGTTGAATCCAAATCTTTTAGTCATAAAATGACTGAAATTGATGAAAGACTTACAGGTCTGAAGAGCATGTTGGAAGCCCGCAGTTGTACTCAACAGGCACAAAATGTTGATGTCGCGGACCAATCTTCAGCACTTAAATAAATTTCAAATTGTAACAATACATACCGGAGAGTACCTTCCATGAAAAAGACCAAAATCGTATGTACGATTGGCCCTAAAACTGAGTCTGTAGAGAAGCTAACTGAACTAGTTAACGCAGGCATGAACGTAATGCGTTTGAACTTCTCTCACGGTAACTTCGAAGAGCACGCTGCTCGTATCGTAAACTACCGCGAAGTTATGTCTAACGTTGGTAAGCAACTAGCTATCCTTCTAGACACTAAGGGTCCAGAGATCCGTACTATCAAGCTAGAAGGCGGCAATGACGTTGATCTAGTAGCTGGTCAAGAATTCACTTTCACTACAGACGCTGCTGTAGTAGGTAACAAAGACATCGTTGCTGTTACTTACCTAGGTTTCGCGAACGACCTAACTGCTGGTAACACTATCCTAGTAGACGACGGTCTAATCGAAATGGAGGTTATCTCTACTTCTGAAACTGAAGTTAAGTGTAAAGTTCTTAACAACGGTGCACTAGGCGAAAACAAAGGTGTTAACCTTCCTGGTGTTTCTGTTCAACTTCCTGCTCTTTCTGAGAAAGACAAAGCTGACCTTAAGTTTGGTTGTGAGCAAGGCGTTGATTTCGTTGCTGCTTCTTTCATCCGTAAAGAAGAAGACGTTAAAGAGATCCGTGATCTTCTAAACGCTAACGGTGGCGAAAACATCCACATCATCTCTAAGATTGAGAACCAAGAAGGTGTTGATAACTTCGACGCTATCCTTGAAGCTTCTGACGGCATCATGGTTGCTCGTGGCGACCTAGGTGTTGAAATCCCAGCTGAAGAAGTAATCTTCGCTCAGAAGATGATGATCGAGAAGTGTAACCGTGCACGTAAAGTGGTTATCACTGCAACTCAAATGCTTGACTCTATGATCAGCAACCCACGTCCAACTCGCGCAGAAGCGGGTGACGTTGCAAACGCAATCATGGATGGTACTGATGCAGTAATGCTTTCTGGCGAAACGGCTAAAGGTAAGTACCCAGTTGAAGCTGTGACTATCATGGCTCAAATCGCAAACCGTACTGACGGCGCACTTAAAGCTGAGCTAGGTTCTCGCCTTGACAGCCCACGCCTACGCATCACTGAAGCAGTATGTAAAGGTGCAGTAGACACAGCTGAGAAACTGGCTGCTCCACTGATCATCGTTGCTACTGAAGGCGGCAAATCTGCACGTTCTGTACGTAAGTACTTCCCAACTGCAGACATCGTTGCTCTAACGACTAACGAAAAGACAGCTGCACAGCTAGTTCTTACTAAGGGTATTCGTCCAGTTCTTGTTGAATCAATCAACAGCACTGATGATTTCTACAAAAACGGTAAAGAATACGTTCTTGAAGCTGGTTTTGGTAAGAAAGGCGACATCGTAGTAATGGTTTCTGGTGCTCTAGTTGCTTCTGGTACTACAAACACAGCATCTGTTCACGTTCTATAAGAATCAACAGATACAGTTAAAAATATAAAAGAGGGCTTCGGCCCTCTTTTTTTTATGAAACAAATCTTGCCTAACTTTTCAGTACGCAGTATTATCAAACTGATAATAGAATTACGTACTGTTAAATTCTAATACGTATCAATCCCAGTAAGAGTCCTTGCTCAGAAATAGTGCAGGAAAAAGGCTTGAAAATAAGGCCGCTCTTTTCGACAAGAAGTTTCGATAAGTCATGATTCTATAACCAAAAATCATATCGACATTATCAAGTTTTTGACAAGCTAGGGTGACCCGTTATTTACGACGATTGGTATAGCTCTTCCTAAGAGACGAATTAGCAGACTAGGAATCAAATATACAGGAAGTTTGTAATGTCTAGTCCAACTCTCACCGACAAAGTATCGAAAATGATTCGCCAAGATATTCTCTTTGGTGAATTCACTCCAGGCCAAAAACTCGTTGTTGCTGATCTAAAAAGCCGATACAACGTGGGCGCATCGCCAATACGCGAGGCTTTGGTGCAATTATCTTGGAGTAAATACGTTAAGCTCGAGCCACAAAAAGGCTGCTGGGTATCCCCCGTATCAAAGGAAGAACTTAACGACCTCTATGAAAGCCTTCGCATGGTCTCATCTGTACTACTGGAAAAAGCGATCTCTATGGGTGATGAAAGTTGGGAACTGGAAGTTCTGACCTCTTACCATAAACTCTCGAGACTGCGAAACGTACAACAAGAATTTGACTATGCGGAATGGGAAGAGCGTCATCAACAGTTCCATATCGCACTGCTTGAAGGGGCTAACTCAGAAAACATGTTTAAGTTCTTCGACGATCTGCTTAACCAAGTCAAGCGTTACCGATTCTTGGTGATGTCAACCAACTCAATATCGGACAGTCTATTCGTTATTGATGAGCACGAAATGCTGATGAAGCTCGTTCTCTCCAAAGATATCGAACAAGCGACTCAATTACTTGATCAGCACTTATTAAGCTCAATGAAACAAATTGAAGAAGTTATCGAAGCAGCGTAGTGCACGGTCACCTCTTAATTCTAAGCTCTAAGCTCTAAGCTCTAAGCAAGCACGGTAAACCAAGCCAATAAAAACGGAGCCTATCGCTCCGTTTTTGCTTCCTATCTAAACACTGACTACCAGCCAAAAAACTCTTTATGATGCGTATTGAGCAGCACCACCATAGGTAAAAAATACAATGCACTCAGTTGAAAGCCAAGAATGGCTAATGTGCCTATGGTTAACCTCACTAAAAAATCGACAAACATACCACGCCTCTTTTTACCAGACTGTATGATCCCCAAACTCTTGCTCCAGCTAACCTAATTCTACTGCTGCCTTTCAAGTTATTGATAAGGCTAACTAATCAGCTGAATTAAGTTAACGGTGTCATCCTTTTACATCTGGTAAACACTCTATTTATTACACCGTTAAGCACGATGTAATCTGAAGCAAGGTAGTTTACTTATTGTTCAGTTTAGCTCAAATTATCACCAGCATTAGACTTTAGTCTAACTGTATAGATTTTGTGACACAGATCGTTCAAAAGTGAGACTTTCATAAAAATAAAGCCGCTTAAAAAAGCGGCTTTAAAGCTATTTTATAAAGACTTATTGTTTAGGCTTTCAATGCTCGTTCACCGCGAGCAATACCAACTACCCCGCTGCGCGCCACTTCAAGTACTTCTGTCACTTCAGACAACGCCTGAATGAAGGCATCCAGTTTTTCGCTCGTGCCAACCATTTGTACCGTATATTGCGAAGCCGTCACATCCACAATCTGACCTCGGAAAATATCCGCAGTGCGCTTCACTTCAGCCCTAGCAAAGCCGCTCGCACGTACTTTTACCATCAGCAGTTCGCGCTCGATATGTTCAAGCTCAGACACTTCTTGTACTTTAAGTACATCGATTAGCTTATGTAGCTGTTTTTGGATCTGCTCAAGCTGCATTTCGCTTGAATTAGTGGTGACATTCAAGCGAGAAAGCGTCGGATCATCGGTTGGAGATACGTTCAAAGACTCGATGTTGTAACCACGCTGAGAAAACAAACCAACCACGCGAGAAAGTGCACCCGGTTGGTTTTCCATCAATAGTGAAATAATGTGTCTCATATTATGTTCTCTCCGTTTTGCTTAGCCACATGTTATCCATACCCTCGCCTTTGATCTGCATTGGGTATACGTGCTCGGTATCATCCACACTGATATCGACAAAGACTAAACGGTCTTTCATCGCTAGTGCTTTTTCCAAACCTGACTCCAATTCATCCGGAGATGAAATACGCATACCAACGTGGCCATAAGCCTCAGCGATAGCAGCAAAATCAGGAACAGAGTCCATATATGAATTTGAGTAACGACCTTGGTAAACAATGTCTTGCCACTGCTTAACCATGCCTAAGAAACGGTTGTTCAGGTTAATGATCTTAACGGGGATATTGTACTGCAAAGCCGTCGACAGCTCTTGAATGTTCATTTGAATACTGCCGTCACCGGTGACCACCACCACTTCTTCTTCTGGCTTGGCAAACTTAACGCCCATCCCAGCAGGTAGACCGAAGCCCATGGTGCCTAAGCCGCCCGAGTTGATCCAACGGCGTGGTTTGTTAAATGGGTAGTACAACGCAGCAAACATTTGGTGCTGACCAACATCAGAAGCCACATAGGCATCACCATTGGTGACTTTATGCAGTGTTTCAATCACTTGTTGTGGTTTGATGCGCTCAGAAGATTTCTCATACGCTAGGCAGTCACGCTCTTGCCACTGCTTGATTTCGCTCCACCAGCTATCCATCGCTTCCGCGTCATTACTGCCACCTTGCTCAACCAGCAAGTTAACCATACTCTCTAGTACTTTTTCTGCAGAACCGACAATCGGTAGATCCACTTTCACGTTCTTAGAGATCGAAGATGGGTCAATATCGATGTGCATGATCTTGGCGTTTGGACAGTACTTATCAAGGTTATTGGTTGTGCGGTCATCAAAACGTACACCGACACCAAAGATAAGATCAGCATTGTGCATCGCCATATTAGCTTCATACAAGCCGTGCATCCCCAACATGCCTAATGAATTGTTATGGGTGCCAGGGAAAGCGCCAAGCCCCATTAGGGTGCTCACCACAGGAAGGTTCAGTGCTTCTGATAATTTTAATAATTGCTTATCGGCCTCAGAGATAACAGCACCACCACCGACATAAAGTACCGGCTTCTTCGCTTCAAGAAGCGCTTTTAGCGCCTTTTTGATCTGACCTTTATGCCCTGTAACCGTTGGGTTATACGAACGCATCTTGATCGTTTCAGGGTATTGATAAGGCAGCTTGATCTGTGGGTTCAAGGTGTCTTTTGGCAAATCAATAACCACAGGACCGGGACGCCCTGTGGTTGAAATATAGAAGGCTTTTTTAACGACTTCAGGGATGTCTTCCGCTTTCTTTACTAAGAAGCTGTGTTTAACGATCGGACGGGATACACCAACGATGTCACACTCTTGGAAGGCGTCGTTACCAATCAAGTTATTCGGTACGTTACCTGAAATAACAATCATTGGAATAGAATCCATGTAGGCCGTTGCAATACCAGTAACGGTATTGGTCGCACCTGGACCTGAACACACAAGTACTACGCCGGGCTTACCAGTAGCGCGAGTATAGCCATCAGCCATGTGGGTTGCAGCTTGTTCGTGTCGTACGAGAACGTGCTTAATTTCAGCCGTTTTCGCATGCAGTGCATCATAGATATCGAGTACAGAACCGCCTGGATAACCAAAGATTTGTTCTACACCCTCTTCAATTAGAGACTGCACTACCATCTCTGCGCCAGATAACATCTCAGCTCCAGATGATATAGCAGATCCGGATGGCGTGGCTGCTTCAGGTTTTGTTGTCATATTGCTCTCCTCACCAGTATCCAATCACATTAGGTAAACGGGTTGGACTGGTTTTACATAGTCTAGGGCTTATTCGTAGCCTAATTCGAAATACTTCCACTTTTTCGGCTATGGCTGTCTGTCGTGATAACAACAAACAGTAATACGAAACAACTTTAACGCTTTATTATCACTGGGTCTAACGGCGCTTATTCAGCGATCGTGTCAAACGACTAATTATCCATCAAAAGCACCCAACAAAAACTAAAAACAAACCAAATTTCAGCTATAACCACTAAATATAAGCAAAAAAAAGCAGTTAATATTTAGACCGCTTGCTATTTAGCACGAGAAAGTCGCTATTTTGATGTGCGCTTTCGCACATTATTTGAGGTCATTAGATACAAAAAATCCCCCTAAAAATACGCGCACATTCATAGGAGGATTTTTAAACAATTGAAAATTTATCTAAGCAGAAAACTACTTATCTTTCAGCTTTTCATTGTACATTTCTTCGATTTCGTCTTGATACTTATCGTTGATAACTTTACGACGCAATTTCTGGGTCGGTGTCAGCTCACCATCATCCATGGAAAAAGCTTTCGGTAGCAGTTTGAATTTCTTCACTTGTTCAAACTTAGCCAACCCATGCTGCAGCCCATTGACGCGCTTTTCTAGCATTTCGACAATTTGGTGGTGCTTAACCAGCTCAACCCGATCGTGGTACTTGATATTCAGTTCTTTGGCGTACTCTTCTAACGAGTCATAACAAGGAACAATCAGTGCAGAAACGAATTTGCGTGTATCAGCAATAACCGCGATTTGCTCAATAAAGTGATCTTTACCAATTGCGCCTTCAACTACCTGCGGTGCAATGTATTTACCGCCGGAGGTTTTCATCAGCTCTTTGATGCGATCGGTAATAAACAGGTTACCATTTTCATCAAAATGACCCGCATCACCCGTCTTTAAGAAACCGTGCTCATCAAACGTCTTGGCCGTCTCTTCCGGCATCTTGTAGTAGCCACGCATCACCATTGGCCCGCGAACAAGGATCTCGTCCTTAGCGCCAATTTTCACTTCCGCGCCCGGCATCGACATACCGATCGAATCAGGGTTAAAACAGCGGTCATCCCAGCAAGATACTGTCGCTGTGGTTTCTGTCATGCCGTAGCCAAGTTTTACGTTGATGCCCATAGCATGGAAGAAGCGGCCGATGGTCTCATCCAGCTTTGCACCACCACATGGCATAAAGTTGATGTTGCCACCAAGTAGCGCTCGAAGCTTAGAAAGCACAAGCTTATCGGCTAGCGCATGGCTCTTCTTGAGCATTAACGATGGTGTACGGCCTTGTTGGTGACAAACCGAGAGTTTTGCGCCCATGTTCACCGCCCAAGTAAAGAGTACTTTGCGGATAAACGGTGCCTTAGAGACTTTCTCGTGAATCGCAGAGAAGATCTTCTCGTAGAAACGCGGTACCGCACACATGACTGTCGGCTTAATCTCGCTCAACGCGTCACGCACTTGCATGGTGTCTTGCAGGTAACAGTTGGTTGCGCCTTTATACAGAACGTAGAACGTCCAAGCACGCTCAAACACGTGTGATAACGGTAAGAAACACAATGAGACATCGTCTTTGCTTAAGCTAAGGCGCTCATCGTGGCCCTCTAACTGGTAACCAATATTGGTGTAGTCAAGCATGACGCCTTTTGGCTGGCCTGTGGTACCAGAGGTATAGATAAGAGTCAGTAAGTCATCCATGCTTGCATCAGCCAAGCGTGCGTCTAGTTCAGCTTGTTGCTGTGCAACGCCACGTGCCATGAAGTCATTCCAAGAGACGGCAAAGCTGTGTCCGTGCAGGTCAATGTCATCAGACATCGCGACAATCACTTCAAGCTGCTCGCACTCATCAAACAGACTCACGGCTGCATCAAACTGCTCTTGTTCGCCAACAAATAAGATCTTCACATCTGCATTTTGAATGATGTAAGACGATTGGTCAGCGGTGTTGGTTGGATAAATCGGTACCGTTACAAGACGTGCTTGTAAAGACGCAAAATCTGCCACAGTCCATTGAGGCATGTTATTCGAATAGATACCGATCTTGTCTTGAATTCTCAATCCTTGAGCCAATAGTGCTAATGAAAGCGTATCGACTTGTACTCCAAACTGCTCCCAGCTAATGCCTTGCCATACATTACCTACTTTGTGCTTCAAAGCTATACGGCTGCCACCTTGGGCAATTTGGTCACGAAGTCTTTTTACAATATGAAAATCTAAATTGGCCATATCTTTACCTTAGGCTTACACCTGTAAGCTACTTTGAGCGCACAAGTGTACCTCCGAGCATAGAAAAGGCAACTGACGTAGCTCAAAGTTATCAAGAATAGTACGTATCGCGCTAAATTTTCAGCTTACTTAAATTGTAGACATAAAAAAGCCCTAAGCCAGTGAACCTAGCTTAGGGCTTATAAATCATAGAGTTCGATGATTATTTAAAAGCGACAACTTCGCCACAAATCATCATTAACTGATCTCGTAACCAAATGTGTCCTTTGTCCTTTTCACTCGATTCGTGCCAGCTTAGGAAGCCAGAAATCGCTGCATTATCGAATGGGAAATCTAGGATTTGTAGGTTTTCTTTGTTTGCTGCATGTTCAACCATCCAACGAGGTGCAATCGTAACAAGCTCAGATTGACCGACAACGTAAAGTACATTGCTCAAGCTTGTACCTTCGTAGAAAGGCGTGCAATCTAGATCACGGTACGCTTGCTCAGAGAAGCTACGTTGACCATGAATACGCGACAATTTTGCGTGCTTTTCATTAAGTAACTCAGACGCTGAAACTTCACCGTTGATGCGAGGGTGAGAAGCTGAAGCAACCACAACCAACTCATCTTGGAAGATCTCTGTGCTTGAGAAACCTTGCTCATCAAAGCGAGCGTAATCAATCACGAAGTCGATTTCTTGGTAGCGCATACGCTCAGAAAGTAGGCGATCGAATTCCGCATCCATGTGTAGCTTAACGCTTGGTGCTTGCTCATTAATTGTCGACATGATCTTAGGGGCAAAACGCATGTCACAAGGGCTGCAAATCGCAAGTTTAAACAGGCGAGAAGATGACTCTGGAGAAAACACTGAGCTTGGCAGTTCGTTGCGTACTAGCTGAAGCGCTTGGCGGATTGGACCAAACAGTTGACGAGCGCGTTGAGTCGGCTGAATACCACGGCCTTGACGCATGAATAGCTCGTCATTGAACATCACTTTTAAGCGAGCAACCGCGTTACTTACTGCAGGCTGAGACATGCCTAGGTTGTGAGCTGCACGTGTAATGTTTTGCTCTTGCATTACTGCATCAAATACAGTCAGAAGGTTTAAATCAACTCCACGAAGTGTACTTTCCATTCTGTAGCTTGCAATAGCACTCATTGCGTCTTTTTTATCTAGCATTCAAGTTGCCTCTTGTCGGTTCGACAGCGTTGTGTTTGTCATGGGGGGGAATAGATAACCGCTAATTTTTATATTTATCACACCGATATTTTTCGGATTAGCCCTACTATTAACCAATGCATCGCGTGCTACCAACAAGATTGATAAAGAATAATTTTATTTTACCTAACCAAACAGACAACCATTAAAAATCAAAAGCTTACACAATTATAAAAAAACATAAACAACTGAATTTATGAAATTAATTACGACTGATTTAGCCGCTCTATTGTTTACTGACATCCATCACACCCATTGAGGTTGTGAATTATTAGAGCATTAAATCTAGAAATGACAGTGATGAATCAAGCAAGCGACGTGTAGCTTGGAAAGTCCACCTGCTCCCAAAGCTGCTTTCTTAACTCATCTTGATGAGACCAATTACCCGCTAATATCCACTCAACGAGGGCACTTGCGACATCGGGGTAAGTGACCACTTCAGCCTGCTTTTCACTGAGCCAACTACGCAAAACTCCTGCATCTAAAAAGCCCATCGTTTGAGCCAATCCAAGCGCCTCAAGTGTGGCAACATTGCTCTGCTGTTCGAATTGCCCAGCCAACGGTTTCAGCAGTAACTTTTTTCCGAGTGTTAATGCCTCTGAAGGCAATTCAAAGCCACCATTAGCGACCACGCCAGAGCACTGATTGAGGTCCAGTTGGAACCCTCGGTGGCTAAGCGGTTTGAACTCGATATTTTCAACACGACTTGGCTCAATGATATCAGGGTGATAACACACAAAATGATGAGAGGTGAACTTGATCAAAAGGTCAGAAATCGTCTCAAGATCCTCAAACGGCAGGTAAACTAAAGTGAAGTCTTGTAACGCTTTAGTCGTTTGATGCTCTGCTACCGTATGGACGATAGGTGGCAATATCGGCTGCTCAAAGTGATACCAATGCAGGCCAATTGAATGCTCTGTTGGGGCAAAATGCTGAATCACTGAATGCTCAATCCAATTACCCCCTTCTTTAGGCACATCATAGCGAAATGCATTTTGATGGCTTATCCCGATGCAGGGTACACCTTGCCTTTTCGCCGCCCAAGCAGTCACAGGCTCAAAGTCATTAATCACCAAGTCATAGGCCGAGAGATCAATCTGGTTTATCTCACGAATAAATCGCCAAATATTATTATTAAGCAAGGTCTTGCCGTACTTGACCTGCCCTTGCTCACTGTAGAAGGTTAAGCCATGACGGGTTTGGTAATTGCCAAACGCTTCCATTGAGAAATATTTGCTCTGCTCTCGTCCTGAGAATACAAAGTCGACATCAATATTTTTCTGACGAAACGCTACTGCCATTGCGCGAGCACGAGCGATGTGACCATTGCCTGTGCCTTGTACACCATATAAAATTTTCATAGATATTCCTTTAAAGTGGCCGCTTACGGTTCAACGATGATTGCCGGCCAAATAATTACAAAATCAAATGGATAGCAAGGCTAGTACAAGCCATGCCTAAGGCTGCACCAATCAGTACATCGGTTAAAAAGTGCACCCCAAGTAGAATTCGAGATCCCGCAATCGCGGTCGCCCAAACCAAGCTAAAGGGGTATAGGCTCGGATAAAAATGACCAATCAAGGTCGCCATCACAAAAGCCGCTGCGGCATGTCCAGACGGTAGGCTGTATTTATCCGAGGGCACAATATGAGAGTGAAGCAGTGAAGAGAATTCAGCTGGTCTACGACGCTTGAGGGTGTTTTTAGCAAGCCAGTAGATAGGCAATTCGATGACAAAGGCTGCCAAGCCGACCATAAAAAAATGGCTGCCTGTTTTGCTATCGCCCAGCAGCGCAATCAAGGCAATCAATACGTAAAGGTGACCATCGCCAGTATGGGATACCGCTTTGCTGAGCGTGGCATGTTGCCCACTAAAACGGTGCTTTAAACAGAAGACAGAAAATGCCACATCCCAACGGACAATAGGTTCGATAGTACGCATACGAGATCCTTAACAATCCTTATTCAGTTAAGGCTCAAGTTATGCTCAACAAATGACAGTTAAGTGACGTTTTGAATGAACTAAAATGAAATTTGCAGCGGCGGATAGGCTGGCAACTTTAGCGATAGAGTGACAACTTTAGCGATAGCGTGACAACTTTAGCGATAGCGTGACAACTTTAGCGATAGCGTGACAACTTTAGCAATAGAGTAGCAACAGCTCATTAGCTAGCTCATACCAATCATCCGCTAGCCCATAAACATAAAGCGACCTAAGGCCGCTTTATGTTTCTCTGAGTCTTGGTACCTCTATCGCCCTCCTCAGCTATAGAGCCAGGGGCTGGTGTTTTTTGACTAAACCAAAATCCGCCAGTATTGCGTAAGCGGCAGGGATCATAAACAGCACCAACAAGGTGGAAGCAAATATACCAAACACGATCGAGATAACCAGAGGTTGGATAACCTGAGCCTGAAGGCTAGTTTCGGTCAGTAGCGGTAACAAACCAGCAGCGGTGGTCATCGAGGTTAAAAATACCGCCCGGAAACGCTCACGACTGGCTTTCACCACGGAGTCATGCACGCTGTCTCCCTCATCGACATGGTGACGAATGTACTGCACCAGCAAGATGGAATCATTGACCACAATCCCGGCCAGCGACACAAAGCCCATCATGCTCGGCATACTCAATGAGTGCCCGAGCAACCAGTGGCCCACCACCACGCCAATAAAGGCCAGTGGAATCGCCAGCATCACCACAACCGGTTCCAAGTAACTTCTAAATTGATAACTCAGAATCGCAAATACACCGAACAAGCCCAGTAAAAACCCTTTACCCATTGACGATCCGGTCTTCGCGGCATCCTTGGCTTCGCCTTCGAAATCAAAGCGTAGGCCCGGGTATTTTTGAATAAGCTTAGCGGCTTCATCTTTTTGGAACTGGGCCAAAATTGCTGAAGAGCTGGCTTTTTTATTATCAATATCACCAAAGATACTGATGGTTCTCAGCCCATCAATGCGCTGGATACGCACATAGTTACGCTGAAAGTCTAATGTTGCCAATGTGGCTAATGGGATTTGGCTGCCATCTGCGGTAATGATTGGGAAGTTGGCTAACTGCTGCAAATCCCCCGCTTGCTCTTTATCAAGACGCACCTCAATCGAGATATTCTCAACGCCGATTTGGATCTCATCCGCCGTCTGGCCAAAGAAAGCAGCACGCAATTGAGACGCAATCATCTGCCCGTTAACATTGTAGGTTTCCGCTCCAGGGCGCAACTTGACCAGAATTTCCTCTTTACCCATGCGCATGTCATCCAGCACACCATGTACCCCATCAAACTCATTAAGGTACTCTTGAATATCTAAGGAAGCGGATTTCAGCGCGCTTAGATCATCATGTTTGGCTCGGATTTCGATAGCCCGACCACCCGGGCCCATCGTCGGCTGTTTGAACACGAGTGAGATAGGGTCGGCAAGATCGCCAATGTCCTCTCGCCATGCATTAATAAAGTCATCGATAACCGTGTTACGGCTCTCTGCACCACGTAAGTCTAAGCGAATGGTGGCTAAGTGTGGGCCCGACTCATTAGCATCGGCATTGGCATTAAACTGGCTGGTAATATGCTCAACCAGTGTATTGCCCCCTTCAACCTCTTCGCTCCATTGCTTATTCAAGCGCTCAGCAGACGCGACAATTTTGTCGACCACGCGCTCGGTTTGTGACAGCGATGCACCCGGCGGTAGAATAATACGAGCCTCCGCGATATCACCATCCAGCTCAGGGAAAGGCTGAAATTTCACAACCCCGCCTGCAATCAAGGCGATGGAGAGCAGCAACAGCGTCAATACGCCTCCCATGAAGGCGTAGCGGAATGTCACCACCTTCTCGACCATGTGCATCAAGGTGGTGTTACGGAAATGCTCGAACTTCTCAAGCAACACCACCTTAAAACGCAGCGCTGGCTTGTCTTTATTTTCTTTGTGCAATGAATGCGACAGGTGATTGGGCAAGATCAAGAAGGCTTCGATTAAACTTAAAGACAGCACCAAGATCAGCACCTGAGGCACCGCTTTGAGCACTGCCCCCATTTCCCCATCCAGAAACAGTAAGCTACCGAAAATACACACTGTGGTTAAGAATGATGAAAGCACACCCGGCAGCACTTTCTTAACGCCGTTGTACACCGCATCATCAACGCTTTGCCCCCTATCTAAATGCGAGGCGATCGATTCGGCGATCACGATCGCGTCATCCATCATAATCCCTATCGCCATCAACAAGCCGACCAGTGACATGATATTGACCGATAAGCCCAGATTTGCCATTAAGAACAACCCACCGAGGAAGGCGACCGGCAGACCGGCAGCCACCCAGAATGAATAGCGTAAGCTGAAGAATAACCACATAGTGGCAAACACCAACACAATCCCTTGCCAACCATTGCTCACCATCATGGTCAGACGATCCCAAAGTACAGAGGAGAGATCGTTGGTCATTTGCAGCGTCACCCCATCAGGGGCTATCGCGCTTTGGTCTTCAACGAATCGCGTTACGTTCTCTTTAATGCGTAGCGCATCATCTTCTTTGTTTTTACTGATCTTGAGTAGGGCTGACGGTTTACCATCAAACAACACCTTCTGCTCATCAAGCTCAAAACGGTCGGTGATTTTGGCAATGTCCCTCAAACGAATCACAGAACCATTCGGCGCAGAGCCCACCACAATACTTTCGAGATCAAGCGGACTAATTCTCCTCTCGTCAAAACGAATCAGGAAGTTTTTGTCTGGTGTTTCAACGTTACCGCTCGGTAACTTGACATTCTGACGGCCAATCTGATCCGCAATCTCACCGATACTTAAGCCCAGCTGACGCACCGCTTGGGTATCCAACTCAACGCGATATTGGTGATCAGAGAAGCCACTCACCTCAACCAGGGAGACGTCGTAATCCAGCTTCATGGTGCGCTTAAGCTCTTCGGCATAGGCCTTGAGTTCTGGCCACGAAGTTTCTGCGGTAATCGCAATATCCACAACCGGTTCATTCCAATCCAGCTCCTGAACCACAGGCGATTCAATCTCAGTTGGGAAGTCATTAATCGAGTTGATCTGAGTTTGCACATCGACCAGCATTCGCCCGATATCAGCTTTCTCATTTAGCTTGAGAATTAAACGGGCGCTGCCTTCGATCGCTTCACACTGAGTCTCTTCAATATTGGCTAAACCGTCTACGGCATCTTCCATTCGCACACACAGGCTCTCTTCCACTTCTTGTGGGGAAGCGCCGGGGTAAACGATAGCCGCCATAATATACGGTGGATCATAAGCTGGGAAAGTCTCACGTTTAATGGTTGAGAGTGATCCTAAACCCAAGATCAGCAACCCCAGCATCAATAGGTTGGCTGCGGTTGGGTGCCTAGAGAAAAACTTGATCATGACGCAGTCTCCTGAGTATCAGATCCAAGCTCAGCCTCTTTAGAGTTCGATTCTTTCAGTAACATGCCTTCGATGGCTGGCAGAACATCATTAAGAACCAGTTTGTCTCCAGTGTGTAGTTCGCCACTGACAACCACTTGATTATCTCTGCGATAAAGTACTTCAACCTTCACCACTTGCAAGCGCTGACTGTCATCCATCAGATACACCTTATCACCATGCAGTGCTCGCTCAGGAACAACCCAACTCAGGTTCGCAACACCCTCGATCTCAGCTTTCACGAACATACCGTTGACTAGCGGCGTTGCACTGTCTGGCTGCAGCTGCGAATAATCTTGAACGATCTCTAGAATGATCCCTGCCGTCGCTTGGTTTTCATCTACGGTTTCGCTGATCCTTGCCACCTTCGCAGGCCAGCTCACATTAAGGCTGCCGCTATTGAGCTGGATACTGGCTTTGATTGGCGCTTGATTCGGGGTCGGGATCCCTGCCGCATCGCGTGAGAATTGACTGAAGCTAGAGGCTAAAGTTTGCATATCATGAATAGAAAGTTGCGCCTCCACTTCCATCACGTCGATTCCGTGAGCAATAAACATCTCTTGCTGTAGATTAACCACCTGATTTTCCTCAACATCAACCAGAGAAATCCTCATTGCTTTGGGTAACGTGATGGTGGTTTTATCGAGGGCGCGTTGCGCTTCTTTTACCTTAGACTCATTAACCTTAACAACCGCTTGTGCGACTCGTTTTTCATCCGGTATTAAGATAATTTGGTTAGCAATATCTAACACCAATTTCTGTTGAGAGAGCGCGCTTTGCTGCTGTAGATCGACATCAGATTGGGAGTTAAGCCCTTTCTTACGCAGATCTTGTTTGCGTTGCAGCTCTTTATTGCTGATCACTAAACGATTCTTTTCGATCTTAAGGGTCTGATTAAGGTTTTCTTCTTCTTGATTCAGTTTCGCCAATGAAATTTGACTGGATTTTAGATCCGCCTCAGCCTGTATCAATTTCAGTTCATAATCCAATGGGTCTACTTTCAGCACTACAGTACCTGCCGGGATCACCTGCCCTTTTTCAAGATCCGGATGGCGGTAAACAATCTGTCCGGTAACCTCTGCAATCGCTTTCCACTCAAGTTTTGGCACCACTTTGCCAAAGCCCACCGCTAAAGGGGCCATTCGTTGCTGCTCTAGGCTCACGGTTTCGACTAATCGCGCTCTATCTCCTGCGGGCTTGGTTGGTAAATCAGGCTTAAGGTTGATCGCTGCAACAAGGCCGATGATCCCAACCGACAAAGCTGGAAAAAAGAGTAACTTTTTATTTATTTTCATGAGGTTTATTCCTGCGAGGGTGAAAGGCTCGGGGCGTTGATAAAGCCTCCGGTCATCAATTGGATATTGTGTTCGATTAAACGATTAAGAAATGCTTCATTCACTTCAATGCCATGCATCGCCAGTAAAGGGATCGGCGCAATAAAAGGAAACACCATTAAGCTGATATACGAAACGCGGCACAGTTGTGGATCGACATTCGGCTTTAAGATGCCCTGTTGTCCGAGTTTTTCAAAGATGACGTCTTGCGCGGGTTTGGTCACATCAAGATAGACTTTTTCTAGCAGCTCTCGCTGCACGTCTGAAGGGGGCATATTCATCACCTGAGCAACCAAGCGAGGGAACTTAGGTATCTTTACCATCTCTCTGTAGTAGGTACGCATCAAGTCAAGAAAGTTCTCATGACTGCTTTCTTCCACTAGCCTCTGCATTTGCACTTGCATCGGTCGCAGAGTCTCACGCAGCATCGCCTCAAATAACCCAGCCTTACTGCCAAAGTAATAGCGGATCATCGCAATATTCACACCCGCTCGTTCTGCAATCAAACGCGTCGATACCTTATCGTATGGCTGAACCACAAACAGATCTCGAGCATGCTCAATCAATAACTGCCGAACGTCTAGGGTTTGTTGAGGTCGTCCTGGTTTTCGTGCCGTCATGGTGTAAACCCATCCCTATAATTAATCATTTGATTAATTATAGGGATAAATACGCATAACAATAGAAGATTAATTACCCACTATTTCATCAAGTGATTAATTAATTGATCCATGCACCTTACTTTTTAGTAAATTGCTCTAGCAAAAAGATTTACTACAAAGCTTTAACCTGCACATATGACAAACGATAAACTAACCCCCCAACAAAAAAACCGCCTGTAGATGATAAAACCACAAACAAACCAATAAGCAGCACAAACAAAACGAAAACACCGTCGACGCACACTGATATTGGATTTTCTTGTTTGACGCTAAGAATAAATTACGGTAAATATGGTGTTAACAGTTTATTTACGGATATTTGTGTAATGATTTTTTCTTCTTCTCGACTGCTGAAACTTCTCCTTATCGTGAATCAATCGCGCGGGTAAGTTGTGGGTCAAGAACTACACAAATATTAAAACCCGCGCTGAGCGGGTTTTTTTGTGACTGACACTTTTTAAAGAACATCATTCTTAATAATAATTTGGATAGCAATCGATTGATTATCGATATAAGGAAGCACCCATGAACGATCAAGTGATAATTTTTGACACGACCTTACGTGATGGCGAGCAAGCATTGGCTGCAAGCCTAACGGTAAAAGAGAAATTACAGATCGCTTATGCACTTGAAAGACTGGGTGTGGATGTGATTGAAGCGGGCTTCCCTGTGTCATCACCCGGCGACTTTGAGTCAGTGCAAACCATTGCAAAGAACATCAAAAACAGCCGTATCTGTGGCCTTTCTCGTGCCGTAGCTAAAGACATCGACGCGGCCGCAGAAGCGCTAAAAGTGGCAGAACAGTTCCGTATTCATACTTTCATTTCGACATCGACAGTACACGTACAAGACAAATTACGTCGCAGCTACGACGACGTAGTCGAGATGGCAGTGAAAGCGGTGAAACATGCGCGTAACTACACCGACGACGTTGAGTTTTCTTGTGAAGATGCAGGTCGTACCCCTATCGACAACCTATGTCGTATGGTTGAAGCGGCTATCAACGCGGGCGCAAAAACCATCAATATTCCGGACACCGTTGGCTATACAGTACCGAATGAATTTGGTGGCATCATCCAAACGCTATTCAATCGCGTACCTAACATTGATCAAGCGATCATCTCGGTTCACTGTCACGATGACTTAGGTATGTCGGTTGCTAACTCGATTGCCGCTGTTCAAGCGGGTGCTCGTCAAGTTGAAGGCACAATCAATGGTATCGGTGAACGTGCCGGTAACTGTTCGTTAGAAGAAATTGCGATGATCATCAAAACTCGTCAAGAGCTATTGGGTGTTCATACTGGTTTGGATCACAAAGAGATTCACCGTACCAGTAAGTTAGTGAGCCAGCTTTGCCACATGCCAATTCAAGACAACAAAGCGATTGTTGGTGCTAACGCATTCAGCCACTCTTCCGGTATTCACCAAGATGGCATGCTGAAGAACAAGAACACTTACGAGATCATGACCCCTGAATCGATTGGCTTAAAAAACAAAGCATTGAACCTAACCAGCCGCAGTGGTCGTGCTGCCGTTAAGAGCCACATGGATGCAATGGGTTATAAAGACAATGAGTACAACCTAGATTCATTGTATGAAGACTTCTTAAAGCTGGCTGACCGCAAGGGCCAAGTCTTCGATTACGACCTAGAATCGCTGATGCATTTCGCGAATCTACGCGACGAAGATGACTTCTATAAACTTAACTACCTAAGCGTACAATCTGGTAGTGTTATGTCGACCACCAGCATCAAGCTGCAATGTGGTGACGAAGAGAAATGCGAAGCCGCGGTCGGTAACGGCCCTGTTGATGCTTTATACCAATGTATCTACCGCTTAACGGGCTACGACATTGCGTTGGATAAATTCGATCTTACCGCTAAAGGCGAAGGCGAAGATGGCTTAGGCCAAGCAGATATTATTGCCAACTATAAAGGCCGTAAGTACCACGGTACTGGCGTTTCAACCGATATCGTCGAAGCCTCTGGTCAAGCGCTATTGCACGTGATCAATAGCATTCAGCGAGCAGACACCATTGCAGAAATGAAGCAGCAAAAAATCGCAGCCGTTTAAACACCCAATAACAGCGCCTTAGAGCCGATGTTGTTGGCTCTAGGGACAAAATTTAAAAGAGCTAATCGCTCAGTAACAAGAATTAAAGGATTAACATGACTGATAAATCATACAAAATTGCCGTACTACCTGGTGATGGCATTGGCCCAGAAGTAATGCAACAAGCACATAAAGTGCTAGACGCGATTGAAAAGAAACACGCGATTAGCTTTTCTCGCGAAGAGTATGATGTGGGTGGTATTGCAATTGATAACCACGGCTGTCCACTTCCAGAAGCAACAGTCAAAGGTTGTGAAGAGTCTAACGCAGTACTTTTTGGTTCGGTCGGCGGTCCTAAATGGGAACACCTTCCACCTAACGATCAACCAGAGCGTGGCGCGCTACTTCCGCTGCGTAAGCACTTCCAGCTGTTCTGTAACCTGCGCCCGGCACAAATCCACAAAGGTCTGGAGTCTTTCTCTCCTTTGCGTGCTGACATCTCAGGTAACGGCTTCGACATCGTTGTAGTACGAGAACTAACGGGCGGCATCTACTTCGGCCAACCTAAAGGCCGTGAAGGCGAAGGCGCAACCGAGAAAGCGTTTGATACTGAGGTTTACCACCGTTACGAAATCGAACGTATTGCAAAAATTGCGTTTGAATCGGCACGTCTACGTAACAAAAACGTTTACTCAATCGATAAAGCGAACGTTCTACAAAGCTCTATCTTATGGCGTGAAGTCGTTGAAGAAATCGCAAAAGATTACCCAGATGTAACGCTAAACCACATGTACATCGACAACGCGACCATGCAGCTTATCAAAGATCCTTCTCAGTTTGACGTAATGCTGTGTTCAAACATCTTCGGCGACATCATCTCTGATGAGTGCGCAATGATCACTGGCTCTATGGGTATGCTTCCTTCTGCAAGCTTGAACGAAAGCAACTTCGGCCTATACGAACCTGCAGGCGGCAGTGCACCAGATATCGCAGGTAAGAACATCGCAAACCCAGTCGCACAAATTCTTTCTGCGGCTCTGATGCTTCGTTACAGCTTAGGCGAAGAAGCAGCGGCGCAAGATATCGAAATGGCGGTATCTAAAGCACTTTCAGCAGGCGAGCTAACCGCCGATCTTGCAGGCAATAATCAAGCGCTAACCACCTCAGAAATGGGTGACAAGATCGCTGAGTACATCCTAGCTTCATAAGCTAAATGCTCCGATTAGAAACAAGTACATAAGAATAATATCAAGCCAAGTCAACGCGTATCGTATGGCCTGGCTCGAAACAAACACTGGGACTGATGCTCCCTAGGAAGAAACGCTATGTCGACAAATCAGCAAGCAAAAACCTTATACGAAAAAGTTTACGACGCGCACGTTGCAGTAGCAGCGGAAGGCGAAAACCCGATCCTTTATATTGACCGCCACTTAGTTCACGAAGTCACCTCACCTCAAGCCTTTGATGGCTTACGTGAAAAAGGCCGTCCAGTTCGCCAAGTTGGTAAAACCTTTGCGACCATGGATCACAACGTATCGACACAAACCAAAGACATTAACGCTTCAGGCGAGATGGCTCGTATCCAAATGGAAACGCTATCGAAGAACTGTGAAGAATTTGGTGTCACCCTTTACGACCTAAACCACAAATACCAAGGTATTGTGCACGTTATGGGGCCTGAGCTAGGTATTACACTACCGGGCATGACCATCGTATGTGGTGACTCGCACACTGCAACCCACGGTGCATTTGGTTCATTAGCATTCGGTATCGGCACTTCAGAAGTAGAGCACGTTCTAGCCACTCAAACGCTAAAACAAGCGCGCGCTAAAACCATGAAGATCGAGGTAAAAGGTAAAGTCGCTGAAGGCATTACAGCAAAAGATATCGTATTGGCGATCATCGGTAAGACAACGGCTGCTGGCGGTACTGGCTACGTGGTTGAATTCTGTGGTGAAGCGATCACCGACCTTACGATGGAAGGTCGTATGACGGTATGTAACATGGCCATTGAGCTAGGTGCTAAAGCTGGTCTAATTGCACCGGATGCAACCACATACGAGTACATCAAAGGTCGTAAGTTCTCTCCACAAGGCGAAGACTTAGACGCAGCAATCGAATACTGGAACACATTGAAAAGCGATGCTGACGCAGAGTTCGATGCGGTTGTGACGCTAGAAGCGGCCGACATCAAGCCACAAGTTACTTGGGGCACAAACCCAGGTCAGGTTATCTCGGTAGACACACCAATCCCTGCACCAGAAAGCTTCTCTGACCCTGTTGAAAAGGCATCGGCTGAAAAAGCATTGGCTTACATGGGCTTGGAAGCGGGTAAATCTCTGTCTGATTACAACGTCGATAAAGTGTTCGTGGGCTCTTGTACAAACTCTCGTATCGAAGACATGCGCGCGGCTGCATTGGTAGCGAAAGGTCGCCAAGTTGCAAAACATGTGCAAGCGCTTATTGTTCCGGGTTCAGAGCAAGTAAAAGCACAAGCAGAAGCCGAAGGTTTGGATATCATCTTCAAAGAAGCAGGCTTCGAATGGCGTTTGCCGGGCTGCTCGATGTGTCTTGCGATGAACAATGACCGTTTAGGCCCACAAGAGCGCTGTGCTTCTACATCCAACCGTAACTTCGAAGGTCGCCAAGGCCGTGATGGTCGTACGCACCTAGTTAGCCCTGCAATGGCTGCAGCAGCAGCGATTGCTGGTCACTTTGTCGATATTCGTGAACTTTAATTAGAGGATTTAACATGTCAGGTTTTCAACAACACACCGGATTAGTCGTTCCTCTAGATACGGCCAACATCGATACGGATGCGATCATTCCAAAGCAGTTTCTACAGAAAGTAAACCGCATTGGTTTTGGTAAGCATTTGTTCCACGATTGGCGCTTCCTAGACGACGCTGGTCAACAACCAAACCCAGAGTTCGTGATGAACGAAGCTCGCTACCAAGGCGCTTCGATTCTACTGGCTCGTGAGAACTTTGGTTGTGGTTCATCGCGTGAACACGCACCTTGGGCACTTGCCGATTACGGCATCCAAGTGATGATTGCGCCAAGCTTTGCCGACATCTTCTACGGTAACTCGATCAACAACCAAATGGTGCCAGTTCGATTGACTGAGCAAGAAGTGGATGAAATCTTCCAATTCGTAGAAGCGAATGAAGGTGCTGAAGTGACTGTCGATCTAGAAGCAATGAAAGTAAGCGCGAACGGCAAACAGTACTCGTTTGAAATTGATGAGTTCCGTCGTCACTGTTTACTGAATGGCTTAGATAACATCGGCCTAACCCTGCAACATGCCGACAAGATTTCAGCGTATGAAGAGAAAATTCCAAGCTTCCTGAAGTAGGACGGTTTGACGTAGAAAAATAATTTTCAAAAAATCGAAAGGTTGGCTCAATGCCAACCTTTTTTATTTGGCTGAACTTTGAGCTTAACTTAATGTGTTTATTAAAGTCTGGTCAGTTATTTAACTGAAGAGCCATGAAAGAAAATCGTAAAGCATAAGGTCTTAGTAGTCAGTCATCAGGAGAATGCCATGAAACAACTGCTCGTTATTATCAGCCTACTTTTTTCTACCTTAGCTTGGTCTGCGCCTAAGCCTGAACTGTGGCCGTACTGGAATCAAAGTAATGAGGCCAACTCAGAGCAAGTTTCTCATCAAAGCTTACAGCACTTTCTCGATAGCTACTTAGTCAAACAGGGACAAAATACGTTAGTTCGTTATCAAGCTGTGACTGAGGCTGATAAATCCAAACTGAAGCAGTACATTAAGCAGTTAGAACAGGTTAACCCACTCAACTATTCGAAAGCAGAGCAGTATGCTTACTGGGTTAACCTATACAATGCAGTGACTGTTGATTTGATTCTGGATGCCTATCCCGTTAAATCTATCACTAAACTCGGCGGCCTGTTTAGCTTTGGCCCATGGGGAGATGATGTCGTATCGGTCAATGGTAAGTCACTGACACTCAACGACATTGAGCACCGAATCTTAAGACCAATATGGCAAGATCCACGCACCCACTACGCCGTAAACTGTGCAAGCTTAGGCTGCCCTAACCTCCAGCCGCAAGCCTTTACGGCTGACAACACCGAGACTCTACTGGAACAAGCAGCCTTTGAGTTTGTTAATAGTGACAAAGGTGTGCAGGTTAAAGGCAATAAGCTCGAACTATCATCGATTTATGAGTGGTTTGCTGTGGATTTTGGTGACCAAAAGCAGCTTATTCAACACCTAGACCAATATCGAGCTAAGCCAGTACCGAGTGCTAACAAAATCAACTATGAGTACGACTGGTCACTCAACCAAGCAAACTAATTTCAGTCGCTCAGGACGCAACTAAAACGAAAAAAGAGGCGAGTGGTTCATTTATTAACCACTCGCCTCTTTTTTATTTATTGGACCGTATTTCTACAATTAAAAGCTTGAACCCGGTTGTTGCAAGAACTCAACCTCTTCAGGCGTAGAGGTTCGCCCTAAGACTTCATTGCGATGTGGATAGCGACCAAAACGCTCAATGATAACCTTATGCTTAAACTCAAAATCCAAATTGTTCTCTAGCCCAGTTTGAGAAAAAAGCTCAACGGCTTGATCATGAATCAACAGAGACTCACTGTGCATATAAGGCATGTACAAAAAGCTTTTCTGTTGTTGGCTAAGCTGATGGTCAAAACCACCTGCTACCGCTTCTTGAGCTAATGCTAACGCCATAGGATCAGCCGAAAATGCAGCAGGGCTGTTTCTGCCAATATTTCTCGAAAACTGGTCCAGCACAATAATCTCAGCTAAACGCCCTTGTGCATTTTGACGCCATTCAAACAGCTCTCCTTGAATCGCAGTTTGGTGTAAGTCTGAGAATCGATCGTTAATCAAAGCATCAATTTTTTCACCGCCATTAAACCAGTCATTTGGTGTCAATTCATCAAACCAAAAATCTAGAATGTCCTGATAAGTTATCGTCATATTTATTCCTTTAAACAAAAAGAGTCGCTCCAATGAAGCGACTCTAGTGATGTTATTTAAAACCTTTAACCTTCTTAATTAGGTCGTAAGCATTTTGAATTTCTTGCGATTTCTCTTTCGCAACATTCATCATCTCAGGCGGTAAGCCTTTCGCCATCAGTTTGTCTGGGTGGTGCTCATTCATCAGTTTACGGTAGGCTTTCTTCACCTCTTTACCATCAGCACTTTCACTCACACCAAGAACCTTATATGCGTCGCCAAGCTGGTTCTGTTGTGAAGCCTGTTGCCAACCTGATGATTGCCCGTGGCCTTGCTGGCCACCAAAACTTCCACCTTGCTGTTGGAAACGGAATGCCGCCTCTTGCATCTGCAAGCGTCGCTCAAGTTGCTCTGCTGAGAAGCCAAGACCTTGAGCAATTTTGTGAAGAACCTGGCGTTCGCTTGGGTGCAAGCTTCCATCAGCAAATGCTGCCGATACCTGAAGTTCTAAAAAGAACTGCAGAAGGTCAAAACGCCCACCTGATGATATTTTTACGCGTTCAAGTACATCACTTAACGGGAAATCGCTCTCTTTGCC
This sequence comes from uncultured Vibrio sp., assembly GCF_947488985.1. Lineage (GTDB taxonomy): Bacteria > Pseudomonadota > Gammaproteobacteria > Enterobacterales > Vibrionaceae > Vibrio. Next base: position 7,507 of record NZ_CANLBV010000019.1, on the reverse strand, counting down.
GTCACGGAAAGCATCTTGCGCCGCTTTGCGTTGCTCACCATGCAGGTTCATACGATGCATCATATTGGAAGCAAGCTGGATCTCTTCAGGGGTGACTTGACCATTCGCCTTGGCCACATGCCCCATTACCGCAAACGCCGCCTTAAAAAACTCGTTTTGCTTTTCACTTTGGCTTGGTCCTTGACCAAAGCCAGAACGATTAAAGCCTGATTGACTAAAACGGCGAGCTTTATCGAATTGATGGCCGAGAAATAGACCAAAAACGAGACCAAGTGGCCCCCCAAATAAAAAGCCAAAAAAAGTGCCCAATATTTTGCCAAAGAAATACATTATGTGTTCTCTATCTATGAATTTTATCTAAGTACTGCTGTCTTATGGTGCTGAATGCTAATATTTCCTTTATCATAAGGAAAATGCTTTATTAATTGGATTGATACTAGATCAACCCTTCATCGAGTGACACAGGATAGTTCAACTTCATGCAATGTTTTTCCCGCACCTTGTTAGCCGCATCTGTAACTACGGCGTTATACGTGTCGACAACTCAAGCTGAAACAACAAACGATAGTAGTGTGCAGGAAATGCCCTCTATAGATCAATGCTTGATCGAGCCCGCTGCTGAAAACGAGACCCAACTACCCGCTCACGTTGAATCCGATCGCTTAGAAGCGGTCAATGGTGATAAGGCGATATATTCAGGTGATGTAAGAGTTACCCAAGGCAATAAGACCATTCTTGCCGACAATGTAACCCTTCACCAACAAGACAATCTCGTTGTCGCTGAAGGCAACGTCAACTTTAGCGATGGTCAGATTAAGTCCACCTCAGACAAAGCGACTAATAATCTCACCACCGATGAAATGACGCTAGAGAATACCAATTACGAATTCCTTTGTGAACCGGGCCGAGGCGATGCCGTCTACATAGCCAAAACAGGCAAAGCGGTTTATGAGATTGAAGATGGGTCCATAACCTCCTGCCCAATCGGGAATAATGCTTGGCGTCTAAAGGCTTCAAGTATCAGCGTTGACCAAGACGAAGAACAAGCCACTTTTTATAATCCACGTTTTGAAATCCAAAATGTTCCCGTATTTTATCTGCCCTACCTAACGGTGCCTGTGGGCGATACTCGTAAAACCGGTTTCTTGTACCCAACCGTATCATACGGCTCAAGCGATGGCTTTGAGGCTGAGATTCCGGTTTACTGGAACTTAGCGCCCAACTACGACTTGGAAACCACGTTCAAATACATGCAAGAGCGTGGCGCTCAGCTGAACAGTAAATTCCGTTACTTAACCGACCTTGGGAAAGGTAGTATTAAATCGGAATACTTACATGATGATCAAAAGTACCAAGAGAAAGGCTCTCGCTGGGGTATCCAACTCGAACACTCGGGGATATTCCAACAATCTTGGCTGTTCGACATCGACTATTCACAAGTCAGTGATATCGACTACTTCACCGACGTTAACTCAAGCGATATTGGTAATCGAGAAGATGGCCAATTGCTGCAAGAAGGGCAAGCAACCTACCGTTCACACAACTGGGATGCTTCAGTACTCGTTCGAGATTTCCAAGTACTCACATCGAGTAATAACCTGCCTTATCGCTTGATGCCGCAGCTGGAGTTCAACTATTACGCCCCTCAAATCAACAAATATTTAGACTTCGACATGATCAGCCATGTATCGATGTTTGACACGGATGCGAAAGGCAAGCCATCAGCAACGCGTGCTCACGTTGAGCCCGGCATTACTATTCCCGTTGGAAACACTTGGGGTACTTGGACCACAGAAGCAAGACTACTCGGCACATACTATCAACAAAATCTCGACGGTGTGGATACGGGTACCGGCTCAGATTACGAAGGGTTAGAAGAGTCGGTAAGCCGAGTGATCCCTGAATTTAGAAGCCATGCCGGGATTGTGCTAGAAAGAGATACCAAGGTGATAGGCAGCTACACCCAAACCTTAGAGCCTCAGGTTCAGTACCTGTACGTGCCAAAACAAGAGCAAGGTAACATTGGGCTGTACGATACAACGCGTTTGCAAACGGATTACTATGGTCTATTTAGAAGCCGCAAATTCAGTGGTGTCGATCGTATCGCCGCCGCTAACCAAATCAGCTATGGTGCCTCATCACGCTTCTTTGATGATAGCTACAAAGAGCGCCTGAATATCTCTTTTGGTCAGATCTTTTATATCGATAAAGCAACCAAAAATTCGCCCGATGACATTAGCGAAGAGAAAAAGACCAACTACTCTTCTTGGGCGATTGAAGCCGACTTTAACTATGACGACTACCTGTTCTATCACGGCGGTATTCAATACGATATTGACTCTTCATCAATCCAACTAGCGAACAGTTCCCTTGAATACCGCTTTGCTGGCGGCTATGTGCAAACCAACTACCGCTACGTTTCCAAAGAGTACATCGAATACAATGTTGGAGACAGTATTACCAATATCGGTTCAATTACTAAAGATGGTATCTCGCAAGCGGGCTTATTAGGTGCTTACAAGATCTCCCCCCAGTGGGATGTCAGCGCTCAATACTTCTATGATTTGACCACACAAGAAGAGCTTGAGTGGTTAGCTCGACTGAACTACACATCAGATTGTTGGTATATCGGCTTTACCTACAGCAACCAGCTGCGCAGTTGGGACGGAGACTATATTACCAACCCTAATGCGACACCGGTTTACGAAAACAATTTTGGCGTAAACTTCGGTATTATTGGCTTTGGTACAAACCTAGGCTCTGACTCTGGCGCGATTGGAGAAAGTAGCTCTGACAACTCACTAAGCTATGGTCGCCCATTTTTCTTAAACAACTAATTTTCTTTATTGATAAACCATCAGTAAATATAAAGGATTACACATGACATTGTGGAAACGCACATTAATTGCCATCGCAACGGCTTGTACGATATCAGTAAGTCACGCAGCGCCGGTTGAACTCGACAGCGTAAAAGTGATCGTAAACGATGGCGTGATCTTGCAAAGTGACATCGATGCTTCGATGAAGACATTGCGTGCTAACGCGAAGAAAAGTGGTCAAACATTGCCTTCTCAAGACGTACTCAATGAACAAGTTCTAGAAAAACTGATCATCGATACCATTCAGACTCAAGAAGCCGAACGCATTGGCGTTCGTATTGATGATACGAGACTGGATCAAGCCATTGAAAATATAGCTCAAGACAACAACCAAACACTCGAGCAACTCACAGCATCCGTAGTTGAAGAAGGCCTGAGCTACAATGCATTCCGTGAACAAGTCAGAAAAGAGATCGCGGCCAGTGAAGCGCGTAATGCCTTGGTTCGCCGCCGTATCAATATTCTTCCTGCGGAAGTCGATAACCTCGCCGACATCTTAGCTAATGAAACAAACGCAACCGTGCAATACAAGATTGGCCACATTCAACTTCGCTTCAATGATGACCAAACCAAAGAAGCACTAGAAACTCAAGCCAATGATTTAGTGGAAGAGCTAAACAATGGCAAAGACTTCAGTACCATGGCATATACTTACTCAAAAGGCCCTAAAGCCCTGCAGGGTGGTGATTGGGGCTGGATGCGTAAAGAAGAGATGCCAACAATTTTTGCTGACCAAATCAAAATGCAGAATAAAGGCAGCATCATCGGGCCTTTCCGCAGTGGTGTTGGTTTCCATATCCTGAAAATTGAAGATGTGAAAGGGTTAGAGACGGTTGCAGTGACGGAAGTGAATGCGCGCCATATTCTGATTAAACCAACCGTCATCTTAAGTGACAATGGTGCGAAAGAGCAACTTGAGGAAATCACTCGTCGTGTAAATGCCAATGAAGCAACCTTCGGTGATCTTGCCCTGCAGTACAGCGAAGATCCGGGCTCAGCAGTACAAGGCGGCGAACTTGGTTACCAAACGTCTGATCTCTATGTACCAGAGTTTAAAAACCAAGTAGAAACACTGCCTGAAGGCAGAATCAGTGAGCCATTTAAGACCGTTCATGGTTGGCACATTGTTGAAGTACTCGATCGCCGCGAAGTAGACCGTACTGATTCCGCTTTGAAAAACAAAGCTTACCAAATTCTATTTAACCGTAAATTCAATGAAGAAGCCGGCGCATGGATACAAGAAATGAGAGCAAGTGCCTTTGTTGAAGTGGTTGAGGATGACCAAGATGACAACTAAACGTATTGTCATTACCGCGGGTGAACCTGCTGGTATAGGCCCAGATTTAACGCTAGCGTTATCACAAGAAAGCTGGCCACATCAACTCGTGGTGTGTGCCGATAAAACTCTGCTCGCTGAGCGTGCTAAAATCCTTGGTATCGAAGTAGAACTGCTGGATTACGATGCAAACGCGACCAAGCAACCTCAACGCGCAGGCACGCTGGTGGTGAAACACACTCCGCTGGCTGAAACAGCAATTGCTGGACAGCTCAATGAAGCGAATGGTCATTACGTATTAAATACCTTAGAAACCGCAGCAATTGGCTGTATGAATGATGAATTTGATGCTATTGTCACCGGCCCCGTTCACAAGGGTGTAATTAACCGAGCTGGCGTTGCTTTTAGCGGCCATACCGAGTTCTTTGCAGAGAAGTCCAATACACCACTGGTAGTGATGATGTTGGCCACAGAAGGGCTGCGTGTTGCGCTTGTCACAACGCACATCCCACTAGCTTATGTCTCTCAAGCCGTGACCGAAGACAGATTAGAGCAAATTATTGCTATTCTGAATAAAGATTTGGTTGAAAAGTTTGCGATTGAGAAACCAACCATCTATGTGTGTGGCTTGAACCCACACGCTGGTGAAGATGGTTGTTTAGGGCGTGAAGAGATTGAAACTATCACCCCAACGCTAGAAAAAATTCGCCAGAAAGATGGCATCAATTTAGTTGGCCCATTGCCAGCAGATACCATCTTTAATGAAAAATATTTGCAAGATGCAGATGCTGTTTTAGGTATGTATCACGACCAAGTACTCCCGGTATTGAAATACAAAGGGTTTGGTCGCTCAGTGAACATCACGCTTGGCTTACCGTTTATTCGTACATCTGTCGATCACGGTACCGCCTTAGACTTGGCAGGGAAAGGCCAAGCCGATACAGGGAGCTTTAGAACAGCGCTCACGCACGCCATTGAATTAGTAGAGAAAAAACAATGAGAAATGATGTCCACTTAGGGCACAAAGCGCGTAAACGTTTTGGTCAAAACTTCCTTAACGATCCATACATTATTGATGGCATCGTATCGAGCATTAACCCACTGCCAGGCCAAAACTTGGTCGAGATCGGCCCGGGCCTTGGGGCGATCACTGAGCCTGTGGGCAAGCTTGTCGATAAATTCACGGTTATCGAATTAGATAGAGACCTTGCAGAGCGTCTTCGTAATCATCCCGATCTGGCTGATAAGCTAACGATCCATGAAGGCGATGCGATGAAGTTCGACTTCGAACAACTCGTTAAACCAAACAACAAACTGCGTATCTTTGGTAACCTGCCGTACAACATCTCGACGCCATTGATGTTCCACCTGTTTGAGTTCCATAAAGACGTACAAGATATGCACTTTATGCTGCAAAAAGAGGTAGTTAACCGTTTAGCAGCTGGCCCTGGTACTAAAGCTTACGGTCGTCTAACGGTGATGGCTCAATACTACTGTAAAGTGACGCCAGTACTCGAAGTGCCACCAACGGCCTTCGTTCCGCCACCGAAAGTAGACTCAGCAGTAGTGCGTCTTCAGCCATACGAAGTATTGCCTTACCCGGCCAAAGATCTGAAATGGCTAGATCGTGTTTGTCGCGAAGGCTTTAACCAACGTCGTAAGACAGTTCGCAACTGCTACAAGGGCCTAATCGATAAAGAAGTCCTTGAAGAGCTTGGCATCACCCCTAGCATGCGCCCTGAGAATCTAACGCTCGAACAGTTTGTCGACATGGCGAACTGGTTGTACGACAGTCACAACGCTGACAAATAAATAAAAAGGCTCCTACACTCCGGTGAGGAGCCTTTTTTATGTAATACTTTAATTACAATTAATACCAATCACAGTAAGTGAATATTCAGAAATAGCGCAGGGAAAAGGCTTGAGAACAAGGCAGAATTTTCGATAAGTAGTTATTCTACAATCAAAAATTCTAACGAAGTTATTGAGCCTTTTAACCAGCTAGGCTGACCAGTTATTTACTATGATTGGTATAAGTATACCAACAACAGAAGGTGCGAATATGGATATATCTACGCCTTGTATCAAATGCCAAGTTCACTCTAAATACATAGAGGAACAATCTGAGCCTACGAAGAATCGCTATGTCTTCGCCTACATCATTACCATTAAAAATCTCAGCAAAACAACCGTGCAACTGCTCTCGCGCCGTTGGTTGATTACCGACTCTAACGGCAAGCAACTCACCATAGAAGGTGATGGTGTGGTTGGACAGCAGCCTGTGATTGAAGCCAATGACGAATACACCTACACCAGTGGCACTGTCATCGAAACCCCAGTGGGCGTTATGCAAGGTCACTATGTAATGGCCGACAGCAAAGGCATTGATTTCATCACCGAAGTCGAACCATTCAGGCTCGCAATCCCTAATATTCTTAACTAGTTACCCAGAAACTACAGGAAGCTACTGTGTCGAATTATATTGTCGGAGACATCCAAGGGTGCTTCGACGAGCTTCAATTACTGCTTGAAGCCGTCAACTTTGATCAACAAAAAGATACCTTATGGGTCGCTGGTGACTTAGTCGCAAGAGGGCCTAAATCTCTTAAAACACTGAGATTTATTCGGTCATTAGGCCAGTCAGCGAAGGTGGTCTTAGGCAATCATGACCTGCATCTACTGGCGGTCTCGCTTGGTCTTTTCCCGGCCAAGAAAAAAGATCAAACCCAACAAATCCTCGATGCTGAGGATAGAGACGAGTTGCTTGATTGGCTTCGAGAGCAACCCTTGATGCAAGAGCACGATCAATTTGTCATGACCCATGCGGGGATATCTCCACAGTGGACAATTAAGCGAGCGCGTAAAGAAAATAAGAAGATCACCTCGCTGCTGCGCTCAAAGAAGTGGCAGTGGCTAATTGAAAACATGTACAGTAACGCTCCAGACTTATGGTCAAAAGAGCTGAGCGATATCGAGCGTTATCGATATGCAATTAACAGCTTTACGCGCATGCGCTTTTGTTTTCCTGACGGGCGATTAGACATGGGCTGCAAGCTTCCCCCACAAGAGGTTACCGACAATACCTATATTCCTTGGTTCGACCTACCTCAAAGAGTTCAGTTAGATAAAACCGTGTTATTTGGGCACTGGGCGGCACTTGAAGGCTATAACGGAAAGGATGTGATTGGACTTGATACTGGGTGTGTTTGGGGTGGAGAGCTCACGGCGCTTCGTTGGGAAGATAAGAAGTTCTTTACACAGAAAGCGCTATAAATATACGAGATACGAGATACGAGATACGAGATACGAGATACGAGATACGAGATACGAGATACGAGATACGAGATACGAG
>NZ_CANLBV010000018.1 GCF_947488985.1 uncultured Vibrio sp. | reverse complement strand
TCGCTGGCATTCATGTTGATGTGGCTACCGATGTATTGTTGAACGCGAAATGTACAGCAAAGATCAACACGCCCTAAATATGTTGAATAAGCGATTTCGGTCTCTATCTAGTGATAAATGCACATTCGCGTACATTATTAATGTGATCTCGATCGGCTAAAAGAAGGCGTTCTTACCATAGTATGCTTACTTGATTTTAAGTGAGGCTAAATCCGGTTGCGTTCAATTACGTAATTAGGCTTTAGAAGTAGTATGAGTACATTAGTTGCGATTTCATTAACAACAGGTATTTTGTCAGGTCTTTGGGGATGGATAGCTATCGCTTTCGGCTTATTGTCATGGGCAGGTTTCTTAGGTTGCACCAGTTATTTTGCTTCGCCAACAGGTGGCGTAAAAGGATTGGCAGGTAGCTTATTAACCAACATGACGGGCGTATTCTGGGCAATGGTGATTATCGAAAGCTCAACCTTCGCAGGGCTAGAGATTTTAGGCTATGTGATTACTGCTATTGTCGCTTTCTTTATGTGTATTCAAGCAAAACAAGCGTGGCTAGGTTATATCCCAGGAACCTTCATTGGTTGCTGTGCGACGTTTGCTGCAGGTGGCGATTGGCAACTTGTAGTACCATCTTTACTGCTTGGTGGTGTGTTTGGATACTTGATGAAAGCAACAGGGCTATGGCTTCACGAGAAATCGACTCAATCTTCGGAAGTTGTTGAACAACACGCTAAACAGGCAAAGGCTTAATAAATACGTTAATAAAGCGATAGTTTAGTCACTGTGAAACCTTGCAAGATCACCCCCAATTAATTTGTATACCGATTTATACAGGCACACCACTTGGTGTGCCTTTTTTGGTTTTGGTTACTCTAAAAATACGATGATCTTAACTGCAGAAGAACTTATACCGTCTATCAGAAAAGCTAAAGGTTTAGGTGTTCCCGTTCGCCATGGTTATCACTCGTTTTAGTGTCCATCTTAATAACAGCGGAATACACTCTTGCCCGCGATTTTCGCAATGAGAGACAATCGCCAACGCAAGATCGGGCTTAGCGTGTTTCTTGAGTACTCTTGCCACCACTTTCTTTGGGGGGATAGGGTGGTCATACGGGATCTTGACCATGTCACGGAAAAACTGTTCAAATCCATTCATATACAAGTAATGCTCAATGTCTTTATCTGGTAGTTCAGTGAGGCGATGCCGCTCTTGATCGTTACCAAGTTTGGACAATACCGTTGCTGCATATTTTTTGCCTGCTGCATCACCATCGGTGACCACGTGCCAATCGATGCCAAACTCTTGTGCGACTTTAATCAGCGCTTTAAGCCCCGATTGAGCAAACTCGATAATTTGTACCCCTTCGGCTGCAAGGTTATAGCCACATTGATTCGCCAATTCATTAAACAGCCAAACTTCGGTTTCACCTTCTACCAATAGCCAGCAGCGTGCAAACAGAGCACCAGAGCGGTGGAAGCGAATATGAAAGCCGATACGTCTGAGTTCATCTTTGCTGAAGTGATTCATATTCAGTTGATTAGCGATGGTTCTATCGGATTGGCGAACCAAGCGCCGAATCGATTGCAGTGGCACAGCGGCGAGCAGTTCACCACTGTTGGTGGTCAGAATTTTTTGCATCGGGAGCTTTTGCATCAAGCTCCACGCTCTCGCGAGGTGAGTAGGGTGCAGGCGACCTTCTGGATCTTCAAGGATCAACAGTGGGCGTGCGCAGCGTCTTAAGTCTGTCGGCCCCTTGGCTTGTAGGTAAGCATTAAGTAACCCCATGAATAGTAAGCGAGTTTGCTTGCTTTTGGTCTCCTCAACAAGTTGATGAATACTCTTGTCGTTTACGCCTGCAGAGTAAAGTAAACCATCACGTGGTTTGCGAGGATTATTGCGCGATGTGCTCTTAAATGAAAAGTAGTGCTCAATCAGGTTTTGCATTGACTCAAGGCTACTGCGCATTTCCCCTTTATTAACGTGACCAGGAATCGCCATCAGTCGCCTACACGTATTGTCGATGCGCTTTTCTATTCTGGTCTGATGGCCATTACCATTGTTGTTGTTGTTGGCGTTAGTCCCATTTTCGTTATTGATGACTTTGCGCTGGAAAGGACGTTCAAAACGTCTTGCATCACGCAGGCGAATGACCGGATGCAGCGTCATTAATTCTTGAGCCATTTTTTCTGAGTGATGAAGTTTGAGTGGGTCTCCCTCTCTATCTAAGAAGGCATAATGAGTCGTTATCTCATATTGTTCTAATGTTGCGCTGATTCGGTAATAGATTCGATAGACACCGAACTCGTCTTGAATCCAGATAGGTTTGAGCTTGCGGTAACGACCTGCATTTAATTCGCTCTTTTCGTTGGCTTTGAGGACCAGAATAATTTGAAGATGCTGAGACTGTGGGTGTGAAACCGAGTAATCGACATGAAAATCGGTCATTTCAAAGTGATATGGCACACCGTCTGAAGGAAGAACGACGGAAAGGGCATCTAGTAATGAAGACTTACCCCAAGTATTTTCACCAATAAGCGTGGTTAGATCGTCAAACGCGAGTGACATGCGCTTGATACCTCGAAAGCCAGAAATCTCGATTCTTTCTAGTTGCATAGGCTTACTCCTAACGGAAGGCTCTGCTAATTCTTTGAAAGCTAACAGATATCTTTAATCATAATCGAAAAATACGTATCCGGTATGCTTAAGGGTCACAAAATTCATTCTTTATTTATTTGCGATAAAGTTCGATTTTTCGCTAAATCGAGTATTTTTTTGCAGTGCAGTTTCATAAAATTCACGATTCTGTCATGATTCTCGACCTAGTATGAAGGGACAAAGAGAGAAGAAAATATGACTAAAAAGAATAAGCCGACAAAAATAGTGTTGGCACACATCAATGACACCCACTCATACTTCGAACCAACCTCATTGCAGCTATCACTGAAAATGAACAACCACATCATTGAACCTTATGTCAGTGCTGGAGGCTTTGCTCGAATTTCAACGCGCTTTAAACAAATAGAACAAGATGCCCAGCGCCAAAAGGTTGGAACCCTGTTCCTGCATGCTGGGGACTGCTTTCAAGGGACTTTGTACTTTTCTCTGTTCAAGGGGAAAGCCAACGCCGATCTGTTGAATGCGCTTAATATTGATGCCATGACGCTTGGCAACCATGAATTAGACATGGGCAACGAACCCGTTGCGATTTTCGCGAAAAGAATCCAATTTCCTCTGTTAGCGGGTAATTGGAACCTATCCAATGAAGATATCAATAAAACTCATACCTTAGCCGACAATCCAATCGTTAAGCCCTACCTAACCGAAACCAAAAGCGCTGCGTTCATAACCAAAGAGTTTGATGGTGAGAAGGTCGCTGTATTTGGTTTAAGCATTGATAAAATGGCTGGCATTGCTAACCCAGATATCGATACCCCATTTGAAAACGCACTCGCAACCGCAAAAGCCACTATTGAGCAGATCCACCAAGCCGGCGTCAATAAGATTGTGTTGCTTAGCCACCTCGGCTACGATGCCGATCTCGAACTGGCTGCTCATGTGCAGGGTATTGGCGTGATTGTGGGCGGGCATAGCCATCGCTTGCAAGGGGACTTTGCTGATATTGGATTGGCGAAAGACGATGACTACGGCGTAAAAATTGGCGACACCTATGTTGTGCAAGCCGGTTTCCACGCATTGAGCCTAGGCCACTGTGAAATCGAGTTCGATGCTCAAGGCAAAGTGACGCACTTTAACGGTAAGAACGAACTGTTGTTGGGTCGTCGACTCTTTATTGACGCGAAACTGAGTGAAGTCGGGCAAGACGATGCTCACGAGATGGCGTGTGCGTTTTTAAATAATCATCAGAATATTGCGGTATGCAAAAAAGATCCTCAACTGCAAAGCATTCTGACCGATAAATACCAGCCTAGAGTTCGCAAGCTTCAGCAACAAGTGATCGCGCATGCAAATACCAAGCTGCGTCATGTACGTATCCCAGATGAACAAGGCCCGAGCCAATTGGCCCCCTTGGTGGCTCAATCGTTCCATTATTTGATGAACAAGCGTGGTCATCAGGTCGATTTTGCTATCCACAACTCGGGTGGTGTAAGAAATTCACTGAATAGCGGCGATGTTTCGGTTGCCGATATTGCAGGGAAACTGCTTCCGTTTGCCGTGCCTATCGGCGTGTATGACATCAAAGGTAAAACGATTGCCGCTATGCTTGAAGGGGCTATCAACAATGCGCTAGATAATGGCGTTGTCGGTACTGGCTCTGGCAGTTTTCCTTATACGCATAACTTGAAATTTTGTTATCACAAACAAGCACCTCTCGGGCACCGTATTCATCACCTTGAAATCCACTCTGAAGAGGGGGGTTGGCAGGCAGTTTCGCGTGAACGTGTTTATCGCGGCGCATCGTCGGCCTATACCATGAAAGGGAAAGAAGGTTATAACGCGGTCTTGAAGATGATCGGAGATGGCATTGTCACAACCGACTCAATGGCAGACTGCTTCATTACGTTTTTACAAGCCCATCCCGAGTCATTGCAGCAGCATCAGCCGATGAACTGCCTAACCTGTTGCAATTAACACAGTGGACACCGTGGTCGTTTGATCTATCGCGCGCGTATGATTTATAAAGTTGGCACTTTTTATGCTTTATCCAGCAGGGTAGATTCCTCTGGAGAGAAGCATGAAAAACAAAGATTGGTTAGATGCGGTCGCGGTGGTAGGCTGGATATCGGTTTGGTCTGCTTTGGTTTACTTAGTACCGACGGCTGGTCTATAGCGCCCACGACAGGCTTATAGCGCCAGCGCTTTATGTGCCTGATATTAAACCTAGTGTTTGATATTAATTGCTTGTATTAGCTGTCTGTAGTCGTCAGTAGCAAAGACGTGGAACGTTTCTCTTTGGCGCTTTTTAAATTTATCTAGACGAAACACAATCAGATGATTATGATCCACGCGTTTGGGGAGTAGTTAGCGCAAGTTTACATGTCGTCATCTCGTTAGGCCAATAGCCTATCCGGTATGTAAAGGTGAAATCCCTATTTCACTTCAACGAGACCAACGCACTTACAGTCAAGATCCCTGTGGAGATTGATATGTTTTGTTTGCGGAAGGTCTTATGACAGTTCGTCCGCCCGGAGGAATAATGAACTCGACTCAATCTCTGTTATCCACAAATAGCGAATCCTTTTTCTCATCGCCAATCATGACTATGTATGCGAGCTTTTTTCTGCTGACGGTGATTCTTGTCTCTATTGATATCTATCAGACTCGTGGTGGCAATGTCACTATCAAGAAAGCGGCAATCTGGAGTGTTTTCTGGTTTGTTCTTGCGTTTTTGTTTGCAGGTTCTATCTACCTATTTTGGGACATTTATGCGCCCAATAGCGACTACACAGCGCAAAAAGCAGCAGTGGCATTTATCACGGGCTATCTACTAGAAAAATCACTGAGCGTCGACAATCTGTTTGTTTTCGCGATGATCTTTGCTCAATATCAAGTCCCGGAGCAGCTCAGACCTAGGGCGCTTCTGTGGGGCGTGATTGGTGCTTTAGTGTTGCGTGCGGTTATGATCGCGCTCGGTGCTCAGCTGTTGGCGCAATACCACTGGGTGCTTTACGTGTTTGCCGCTTTCTTGATTGCGACAGGTATTAAATTGGCGTTGGATAAAGTCGAAGAAGAGAGCGTCAACACGCTACCTGAGAAGCTACTGCGCAAAGTTATGCCCGTCAGTGACGACTTTCATGGTTCTGCGTTGATGATAAAGCAAGGCGCTAAATGGATGTTAACGCCCATGACGTTAGTGATTGGGGTGATTGCCGTGATGGACGTTATGTTCGCGCTAGACTCTATTCCTGCTATTTTTGCTGTCACCCAGCAACCATTCTTAGTACTTGCGGCGAACGTGTTTGCGCTGCTTGGTCTGCGTTCGTTGTACTTCGTGCTGCAAGGCATGATGGATAAGTTCATCTACTTGAAGCCAGCACTCGCTTTCATCATGGTTTTCATTGGTGTGAAAATGCTATTGGTTGAGAGTGAGTGGGCTATTGCCACTTCTTGGTCGCTGGTCGTTGTGGTTGCGACGATGACCATTGCGGTGTTTGCGTCAATTTATGCGAAGAAGCCAGACGCTGAATCCATCAATTAAGCCAAATATAACTTATCTAAAATCCATCAAGAAACACCTTGATAGTGGATGAGTAAAATTATTTTTGTAAAATAAATGTGACAATTCAGGCTTTGCTGTGAGGTTTATTTGTACTAAATGCGTGATTAATACGCTCTGTTGAATTTTGATTCACAAAGTGTGCATATCTATATTTGACCTTGTTAAGTATTTGTTTTTATTAGAAAATCTAATCTGACTTTTTAGTTTTAGTCATTTTTTAACCTGTAAATATTCATCTACTATTATTGCCATCAAAACAAACATTTAGACCAATTTATAGAGAGGCAATCATGGCTCAAGCAATGCAAGTGAATACTATCGCTGTTCCTAACTCTATGGATAAGAAGACCTATTCGGTTAACTTCAAAGGATTGATTGCACACATTTTCGATATTCTTTTTGTAGACAACTCACCACGCAGTTACAACGCCAGTGATTTATCTAGCCATATGCAGCGTGATATCGGTCTTAACCGTTAATCTCCGCATAATCGTTAGTTTTAGCACAACCGTTGATCTACATGTGGCTATCTAGCAGTTAGCAGCACAGAATGTAAAAACGCCGGCTTTAAATGCTGGCGTTTTTGTATTGGTAACAAAATGCTAGAGGGGACTTTTGTTGCTTACACAAGAAAGATCGTGGTTGAAGTAAGAAAGATCGTGGTGAAGCAAGAAGCGAGTCGTTAGAATAAGCGAGTTCATGACTGAAATAGATTCGCTCTAAGCTGAAACAAGACACAAGAGGCGAATTCATTACGTAATACGGCTGAAATACGTTAATATAGCGCGCTATTATTTTAGCTTTGAGTTCCTGCAATTAATGACTAACACCACAACACCAACCAACTTTTCTGATCTTGGCTTAATCTCACCTTTGATGGCTCGTTTAACTGAGCTTGAATACCAACAGCCAACGCCAATCCAAGCGCAAGTGATTCCAAGTGTGTTAGCAGGACGCGACCTCATTGCTGGCGCAAATACCGGCTCAGGTAAAACCGCTGCCTTTGCACTGCCACTGTTGCAGCAGATCCACCAAGATGTACCTTTAGACCGCAGAGCAGGTAAAGGTAACTTTGTGTCTGGCCTTATTTTGGTGCCGACTCGTGAGCTTGCTAAGCAAGTCGCGGATAGCGTGAAGTCTTACGCGGTTCACTTTAACGGTGCGATCAAAACCGTTTGTGTTTTCGGTGGTGTGTCAGTCAATGCTCAGATGCAAGCACTGCGTGGCGGTACGGATATCTTAGTGGCAACGCCAGGCCGTTTACTGGACCTTATCTCAAGCAACGCTATCAAGTTAGACAAAGTAAAAACCTTGGTACTTGATGAAGCTGACCGCATGTTAAGCCTTGGCTTTACCGAAGAGCTGGATGCTATCTTAAAGTTACTGCCAAGCAACAAACAAACCTTGTTGTTCTCAGCGACTTTCCCTGAGCAAGTGCAGGCGTTAACCCATGAACTGCTTAATGATCCCGTTGAAGTTCAACTGCAGAGCGCGAATGCAAGCACACTGGTTCAACGTGTCTTCGAAGTGGAAAAAGGCCGCAAGACTGCACTGTTAGCGCATCTTATTCAGCAACATCAATGGCGACAAGCGCTGATCTTCGTTAATGCAAAGAACAGCTGTGAGCACTTAGCTGACAAGCTTTACAAACGCGGCATCATCGCGGAAGTCTTCCATGGGGATAAAGGGCAGGGTTCACGTACTCGTATCCTAGAGGATTTTAAATCTGGCGAGATTGATGTTCTTATTGCAACCGACATCGCAGCCCGTGGTCTCGATATTGAGAAGCTTCCTGTTGTGATCAACTTCGATCTACCACGTAGCCCATCTGACTACATGCACCGTATTGGTCGTAGTGGTCGTGCGGGTGAGGTCGGCCTTGCATTATCGTTAATCGATCACGAAGATTACCATCACTTCAAAATCATCGAGAAGAAGAACAAAATTCGTCTTGATCGCGAACAAGTTGAAGGCTTTGAAGTGGATGAAGCAGCAACCGCTGAGCTTATCGCTGCCTTAAAACCGGTTGCGCCACCTGCTGGCACAGGTAAAAAGAAGAAAAAGAAAAAAGCACAGAGTAGTCAGGATGTTTGGTTGAGAAATAACTAAACCGACAGTGAATCAAACGGTGCCACCTTGGCGCCGTTTTTGTTTGCTGGTTATCGCTTTCTGGCTTATTTCTTTTAGCTATTGTCGACAATGCTAAGCTTCGAGGCCCATACGACATCAATAGCCCACTCAATACGAAGGGTTACATCCTACATATGAGATTCCTTGATAGAGCCATTAACGATTAAGCTAACTTGTTTTTTGTAATTGGGTAAGTCAGTGGTTGTCGATCTTAAAAGAATAGGATGGTTGTCATTACTGATACTGTTTGCTCATAAGGCGTCCTATGCGGCTGAGTTTGATGTATTGGGGCTTGATGACGAGCTGACCGACAATGTTGAATATTACCTAACCCCTCTGGCCGATGTGCCTGCTACGCAACTCTCAAAAAATAAGCTAACGAGCTTGGTTAATGATGCGCTAAATCCGTATGGTTATTACCACCCACAACTGCAACTTGACATCAAAGATTCAAAATCAGCCAAACTGCATATCGACAGTGGACCCGTGGTCATCATTGCGCGTTCAAATATCGCTATCAGTGGTGAAGCGGCCACCGATCCTGACTTCACTCTATTGTTGGAAGAGACCCCTTTAGCGTCTGGCGCTCCTCTGCGACACGCGGAATATGACCATTTGAAGCAAGGTATTCTCTCTCTTGCGCAAAAAAAAGGTTACTTAGACGGCAAGTTTACGGCGTCAACCATCGAGGTTATCCCAAGCCAAAACCGAGCGAATATCGATCTGCAATTTGTCAGTGGACCGCGATATAAATTTGGTGTCTTAAGCGTCCCTGATGATGGCGTTGATCCTAAGCGCATTGAACAGATTGCCACCTTCAAACGAGGCGAGGGGTTCGATACGATCAAGCTGGGTGAGTTTCAAGCGCGCTTATCAGAGACTGGTTGGTTTAAAAGTGTCTATGTTAAGGGGGACTTTAATGAGACAGGCGAGGAAGATCGAGAGATCCCAATAGAGCTGATTGCTGAGCCAAGCTCGAAGAACATCGTACAAGTCGGTGGTGGTTACTCGACCGATCTTGGCTTGCGTGCGTCGTTAAATTGGACCAAGCCTTGGTACAACCGTCAAGGGCACAGCTCAGAAGCTCAAGCGTATTTATCGGAACAAGAACAGTCACTACTGCTTAGCTATAAAATACCGACACAGCAGGTGACCACGGACTACTACGGTGTTCAGTTTGAATCGAAGCACACCGACTATCGCGATACCCAAAGCTTCTCCAACGATTTGACCTTTGAAAGGTATTGGCAGCTCGACAGCGCTTGGCAAAGCTCAGTGTATTTAAAATACCTTCGAGAGCAATATAAGCAAGCCTCTGAAGAGCAGCTATCTCAATTGTTGTTACCTGGTATTAGTTTCTCACAGGTTGATCGTAAGAATGACCGACTTGAAGTGAAGCACCGCCATATGTACTCGCTTGAAGTGTCTAACTCACATCTGTTTTCAGATTCGAATATCCTGAGGATTGAAGGTAACAGCGTACTTTCGTGGGATATTAGTGATTCACAAAAGCTCCATTTTCGTTCAAACGTTGGCATCAACTTCGCGGACTCTTTATCGGATGTCCCATCATCGCTGCGTTATTTTGCAGGTGGCGATGGTAGCTTAAGAGGTTATGACTATGAGTCCATCTCCCCTAAAGATGAAAATGGAGAGTTAACCGGTGGTCGCTACCTGTTGACAGCGGGGCTGGAATACCAGCATCAAGTCTACCGCTCAATATGGATGGGGATCTTTTTTGATGCAGGTGATGCCTTTGATGAGTACATTGATGTTAAGCGTGGTACGGGTGTTAGCCTGATTTGGAACTCGACATTCATGCCAGTCAAACTCGATTTCGCGTATGGATTAGATGCGCCAAAAGGCGATGAATTCCGTATTCACTTCTCATTAGGTGCGCAATTCTAACCTATAACTCTGAAATTTATGATCGCTACCTAACCGAGGTTAATCTGGTGTCTGCCCAATTGAGCCTGTAAGTGAATCTAATAGCGTGGTTATAGCTTTGGGCATTAGACCTAGACCCTAGACCCTAGACCCTAGACCTTACAGCTCGAACTCTCCGTCCATTTTTCTAAACAACCAATCGGGTAGTTTGTTCCATGAACTGTAGTTAGGGTTCTTAGTCTGTATTTGCTCACCTGAAACCCAAGTCGTCTTGCCTGATTCATCACGCGACACAGCCCAGAACAATTCCTCTTTCTGACGCGTTAAATAGTGAATCACTTGCTGGGCAAACGCTTCGCTGTCGATCAGTACCCCTAGCTCGACATTCAAAAAGTCCGACCTTGGATCGAAGTTAGATGACCCAATATACGTGACACGTTGATCGAGAATCACCGTTTTGTTGTGATAGTAGGTATCGACATGGAAGTAGTGATCATCATGAATGGCTTGGCTCTTGTATTCCAATATGTTGACGTTTTTATCGAGTAAGGTTTGACGATGTTTCTCATAGTAAGCTGGAATAAAACCCGAATCATTAGAAGCTGAAGAGTTCGTAATCAAGGTGACTTCGGCTTGCTGCTGTATTAATGCATCGATAAACACAAACTGGTTATCGCTTGGTATCATGTAAGGCGTAGAAATCACCGCTGCTGATGGTGAAGGCACCTTTTGCTTCATTAAGTGCTCTGTACGTTGACGAAAGTAGGGTTTGTTGTCATTAAGCTTCTTCAGTGAGTCGAATACTGGCGTGACAGAAGCCGAAATGAAACTCGGTTGGTCTAAGTGCTTTATTTGATTCTCGACTTCAGAAATGATCAATGCTTTATTTTTCTTGCCTTTGTCCAACGCTTTGCTGAATGCTTGGTATTGCTCCATTTCTTTGATTTTAATGCGTTCTTGAATTGGCACTACATGCTCGCTGCTCCACAACGCTTGGTAATTTCGGTCGAACGCAGCAATCACGCCACCTTTAAACAGCACATCCATATCAAAGAAATTGGCGTTTTCACTGTAGCCAAAGTAGTCATCACCGATGTTGCGTCCACCGAGGATCATCGATTGGTGGTCGACGTTGAAATATTTTTCATGCAGTCGGTTATCTAGCTGTTTTTGGTTAGTCGAGAAGTTAAACGCACGTCCTATCCAGCCAGCTTTACGTGAATCAAACGGATTGAACAAACGGATTTCAATGTTTGGGTGCGAGTCTAGATCGGCCAACCATTTATCGTTAAAAACCAGTAGGTCATCTAAGGTTAGGCGGACGCGTACATCACGATCCGCCGCTTGCTTTAGCTCGTTTAGAAGCATCAAACCTAGCGTGTCACGTTCCCAAGAGAAGTAAGTCATATCAATCGAGTGTTTGGCTTGGCGCACCAGCTCAATACGACGTGCAAAGGCTTCGGGAGCTGTCGGAATTAGATACACCTCAGCTTGGTGTTCTGTACTTTGCCAGTTAGCTTCGAAGTCAGGTTCAACATCGGGGTATGATTGGACACATCCTGTGACCAAAGCAATCAACATCATTATGCATGCTGTTTTAAGTTTGCTAAGTGTCATAGATTAACCTGCGTTTGAACGTAAAATTTGGATATAAAAACGGCCAGCGAGCTGGCCATTACAGTAGGAGGAGTGTTGAGTACGCTTAATTTAGGTACCACTGCCAAGGCATAAGAGCTTGATCTTCTAGGCCGGTTAAGCGACCTTCACTAAGCTTTGGATCAACTCCTGGGTTTGTGACATAGTCCCAGTTGAAGGTAGTACTGTTTTCGCTGAATCCTGCATCATCAATTACAAGCACATTGTCGGCATCGCTGTATTGGTAGTTCTGGAACAATTCATCGCTAAACCAAAGACGTGACATTTCATTCATTAGTGTTTTTTCCTTGCTTGATGGATGCACTTCACTGCCATCAAAACGCATGGCTTTGTTAAAAACAAACGGCAGTTCTGAACCGTTGCATGCACCGCTAATACAGCCGATGGTTTTGAACAGGTCTAGAATAGAGAGAGCGCCATATTCACCGTTTTCATCTTTCGCCGTATTGTAGTTCCACATGTTAAAGCTTGGTTTGTGGTTAAAGTGATATAGCGTTGCTTCTACCTTACTGTTTGCTGCCATATAACGCGCTGGACCATTGAACAAGGTGTCATTTAGCAAGGTTTTAAATTGCTTCATGTTGTCAAGAGCGCCACCTAAGCTAGCTTCTGAGTTAGGGTTAAAGTCAGTTAGAGCCAGAATATCTTGGGTTTGCTGGTGGCTCGTGATGTCAACAATATTAACCAAGCAACCTACGGTACCCGCAATATCACTGGTATCAATGCATTTAGTCATTTCAACTAAATCACCTTCTAGTTTGGCACCATAAAATAAACCCGTTACTGCGCTGTAAGCGCTGCTTGGTAATACAAGCTCTGCTGAAACTTCATCACTTGCTTGCTCTGATAGTTTTTGCTGCAGAAGAGCGACGTTGTTTTCATCTTCTAACCAGTTAACCATCGCTAGAGCTAGCTTTGCTGGATCTTCATTAGTAAGCAGTTCTGGTTCATCATTTGGTAATAACTCGATGACAGTCGGAATTAAGAACGTAGTGGTAAAGAGCATGCCAAAGCTGTTCGCTTCATGTGCATTTTCACCTAGGACAGTTGGTACTGATAGGCTCGCTTGCATTGGTGATTCTGCTGATTCACTACAGCTACCAAGAATACTAGTTTTTTCACACAATATGTACGGAGCAAAAGGCATCAGGTTTGACATTGGAGTCTCGTCTGCTGTTGGGCTCAGAATTGGAATTTGCAAGGAGCCTAACAACCAATTTTTTAGCTGTTCAATACCATCCAAAGCTGTTTCTTGTGATGCCATGATCTCGTCGAGCGAAGTGTCTGCTGTAAAGTTCTTACTGCGATCTTTTGCCACGCCATAACTAGGATACTCAAAGCCATAAGGGTTGCTCTGCATGATGGCTCGCTGGAAATATTGACCTGCGATATCTTCATCTTGCTGTAAGAAACCAATAGACATAGCACCAGAACCTTGACCCATAACGGTTACGTTTTGAGCATTACCACCGAAATCAGCAATATTATTGTGTACCCACTCCAAGGCTCGCTTTTGGTCGCCTAGGCCATAGTTGCCATCTTCGTTCGCGCCCTTAATCCATTGAGTCCCTAGCTGACCAAGTCGGTAGTTAAAGCTCACATAGATGAAAGGCTTGCCATCATCGCTTCCTTGAGCAACTACGGTATCACCGTGAACAAGTGCTTCAGAACCTGAGCCATATTCAAAGTCACCACCGTGAATGAATACATAAACCGGTAGATCTGCATCAGCATCAACGCCTACTGGGCGCCAAATGTTCAGGTTTAAACAGTCTTCGCTTTGAACTTGCTCAGTAGCACGAATTTGCGGACATGCATCACCAAACGAAGAGGCATTAACGATACCCTCAGAATTCGCCAGATCAGTTAAGTCAACAGTGTCACTGTGCTCAAAACGCTTTGCGTCGGCATACTTAATACCTTTAAAGGTCTCAACAGAAGCCAGTTTGTCGTCTTCGGTATTTGATGTAACAACCAACTCTTCTTTGGTCGCGTCAATCATAACATCGCCGATTGGAGCAAGAAGCGGTTCAGCGGGTGCTGGAACTAACGGTTCTGGTTTGTCTGGTAAGGGAACGGTAGGCTCTTTATCAGTACCGCAAGCCGCAAGTAGCATTGAGATGGTCACAGCAAGAATTGATCGTTTGTTGAGTTTCATTATTATGTCCACAGTTTTTGTTGTTACCAAACCAGCAACTTCGTGCGCTATTGTCGACAGTTGTCGTGCTTGGATATATATCATTTTTTTATAGGATGTATATTAAAGGCATTATTACGATTGATGGAATCGCATAAGTAGGACGCTGCCCTACCAGAGTGGTCGCGACCACTCTTTGCATTATTGGGAGCTAGAAGCGATAGCCAAGGTTCAGCGTTAAAGACGAGCGAGTTTCACCCTTGTTGTACAACATGGTCATGTTGTAGTGCTTGCCAAACTGTTTGTTGAATCCCGTTAAGAATGCCCATTGGTTGATGTCAACACCCACGTCGTAATCAAACTCAATGTCGCCCGTTTTAACCGTACCTTGCATGCGTGAATTTAGCCCTTGGTACTCTGCGCCGACGAAAAATTGAGCGCGGTAATCCACCAATTGGTAGCCAAGCATAGGTTGAGCGGTAATAATGCCGTCGCCCCAGTTATCCAATCCCTTTAGACGTGTTTGTGAGTAAGTACCCGTAACTGAGGCAAAAAACTCTTTATAACCAACAGACAATGTGGTGCCCACACCGCGTAAATCGTATTCAAGATGCAGTGGCACATTGAGGCGGCCACGGTCACACAACATTGATATGCCTTCACAAAGCAGGTCGCCTGAACCGGGTAATTTGTCGTTGAGCTTGTCTTGTAGGTATTTACCTGCCGCGCCGGTATAAGAAGCATCAACATTAGCATCAACATTGACCTTTCCGATATAGCCGAACACATTCCAGAATGGCAGAATATTCACATCCCCACGGATTGAAAGGCTTTCTGCGTTAACCGTTGCAACACTGTCTTCAGGGTCGAACAGATCGTTCAAGCGTACACCACCAATCACGTAATCGGTCATTGGGATGTCCATGTCTTGATTACGGTAGGCAACAGAAATACCAAACGGTAGTGGTAAATCGATACCTTGACGACGCACCATGTCACCCATTAATGGGAATACGCGATCTAGCTTTACGCTCACTTCTTTCATGCGAGGGTCAGAGACTTCTTCTAATCGATCGGCATGCAGCACATTAACGCCGTTGTCGTCTTCATAAATCGCAACCGGTTCAACCACACTGGTCATGGTCATCGGCTTCTTTTTCGACGTACCGACAACATTGGTTGTCTTACGTTTAATTACGATTTTACCTGAATCTAATTGAGAGAAATCAATAGTTTGGTAATAGGTGTCGACTTTGGAATCGCCATTCATAAATGACTTGTCGTTGGTGATCACCATGCGTTTTGGTGTGCCGTCAACAAGCTCAATATCAACGTTCAAAAAACGGAAATAGGCGATGTCTTGTGGTAAGCCATATTTCGAATAGTTGAAGCTGATGGTCACATCGCCGTTGTCTTTTTCTGTGACTCTCACTGACGATGGATCGAAGCTTTCTGCGTAGTTTCTTAGGCGATACTCTATGCGGGTAAACTCTTCAATTTCATCGATCAGTTTTTCGTTTTCATTCAGCTCTTGCGGGTTGTATTTGATGCGCAGATCAATGTTACCTTTGCTGTCGGTGTTTTTGATCAGATAAACTGATGAATCGCGAATCTCGTCGCCTACTTGAAGGGTGCGGTGCGTATGTTCAACCAAATGCTCACCTTGTACGAGAGAGCTCATCGCAAGCTTTGGCAGATCGCGGCTGATACCATATTGTTCAAATACTGCACGTCCATGAGCCATGGCTTTGGTGTAAGTTGCGGTTTCTTCTTCGGCGGAAGCAGTAAAAGTGGGAGCAGTAAGAATTAGAGCACTGGCTAACAAAGAAATAGTGTTCCTTTGTTTTAGTTTAAAAAAACTCATGACGTGACGATGTCCAATCAGGTAAGCCTCTAACCTTTGAGACTTAGCATTTTACAGTTCAGCTAGACATCCTGTTCAAGCTATTATATGCGCGTTTTAGTAATGATTCTCGGTGTGAATGCTGAAATTGAGAATGCATTGTGGCAATCAATGCGAGGATTTTAAGGTAGGAGGGGGAATTAAGTCAATCGCATATGAAGGATGTTATCCTCGCTTAGCTTTTTGGATGTTAGATGCTGACAAATGGAGCGAAAATGACAATAAAAGCCCCGAAAAGTAAAAACTTATCGGGGCTTTTATTTGGGGTACTTAGAAAATGACGCGAGTTCTGAATAGGTCGGTGAATATTTTTGCGATCATTAATACAACTAACAAATTAATGAGCATTAAAATGGGTACCACAACCGTATAAGCGGGCGTTAGATTCAGCGCACCAGAGGTGAGAACCACCAGTAGGTTGATCCCCAATACTCTGTGTATCATCAGATTAGGTGCACTGAATACCTTCCAAATAATAATGACGTTGACAAAGTAAAACAGGGCGAGTTGCCATAATTCACTCATCATCGGCATCACAAACACGTACTCCAAAAGGATGGCGGTTCCAGTACCGATTGTGCCGAAGAAGGCATGTTTAATCGCACTTGGCGGCATAGTCGGTAGCAGTGAAGACATAACACCTGCGATCATTGGAAAAATAAAGCCACCGGGTACTGGGAGATATATCCAGATCAATAACGAGGTCACGAACATGGATACGCCTTGTATTACTTTGCGACCATCTTCATTTAAGTGTTGGACAAACGTGCGACGTTCTTTGTGCCAAGTCGCATGTCTATCCAAATTGAGATTGATTCGCTCATTGTCGTCAAGCAAAGGCTGGCTTGGCGTTAATACATTGAAGTTTTCCATCCGGTCTATCAGATCAGGCCAATCTTCGGTTTGCTGAAGGTCGCCCGATGTATGCTGTGCTAGTTTATCTTGTAGGTGCGCCATTTCTTGGACACGCAAACGCCACGCTTTAATGTGTTGTTTCAAGTGATAGCTGCCTGAAAGGGGCAGGTTTAATAGTTGCTTGAGTTTGTTAATGGTTAGCGCATTATTTGCTAGTGCTTCGCTATCTATCGTATCAGGGTTTTGCATCGCCTTAATCAAGGCCGTTCGACTTGATTCAAAGTACCCGAGAAACTTCTGCTCTGAATCTGCGGGCCACAGCAAGCGAAAAACAAAGGAGAACACAGCAACCCCAAGAATGGTTTCTTGTAGACGTATTACCGCGTATTGGAAGGTGTTGGCACTATCGAAGCCCCCCATACAAGTGATAATGCAACAAACGATAAAGCCAATTGAGAACGCGTAACCGTATTTCTCATCGCTAGACATGAAAATACACACCGCTAAAAAAGCAGTCAGAAATGTCAGGAATAAGAAACGTTCTTGCGAGAACATAGCAACCAAGAAAAAGGCATAACTGACACCTAGCAAGGTGCCGAGCAGTCGGTTATGACCTTTATTGAGCGAGTGGGCGAAACTCTCATTCAATGCCATCACTGAGACAGCGATCGCGGCCCAGTAAGGTTTCTCCCATTCGAACCACAGGGCAAGGCATAGAGCAATAACAATAGAGAGCGCGACTTTGATCGCTTCTTTAGTTGAGGCACTGAACATAGAGATTACCGAGTTATTTAATTATTTTGATTGAAGCCGTCATACCAACACGAAGTTGTAAATCCTCAGGGACATGGTTTAACTTCACTTTAATTGGAATACGTTGAGCAAGGCGGATCCATTGGAAATTAGGGCTGACGTTAGGCAATAAGTCGTTACCTGTGCTGCCATCTTGTGTGGCGATACCAAAGCCAATACTTTTGATCTGTCCTTCTAGCTGAACATTGTTGTGCATCATTAAGGTCACATAAGCAGTGTCCTGAACATCGACGCCGACTAAATCTGTCTCTTTGAAGTAACCTTCAATCCAGAAGCTGTTTTCATCAATCAACGCAACCACTGGCGAGTTGGCGACCACTTGAGAGCCCTCACGCAGATTTAGGTTGGTAATATAGCCATCTGTTGGCGCATATACCTTGGTAAATTCAAGGTTCAGCCTTGCTTCTTCAACACTTGCTTTCGCGAGCAGAACATTGGCATCAGACGTTTCAACCGCATTGGTGAGGTTGTTCAAAGTCAAGATCGGCACCGCACCCGGTGTTCTTTTCTCTAAGTTAAAGGCGCGTTGCTCTTCATTCTTCGCTTTTGCAAGCAATGCTAAAGCTTGTTTCTCTGAAGCAAGGGCTTTGTGGTAAGTGGCTTCGTAGATACTAGGGTCAATCTCAAACAGAATATCGCCTTTGGAAACGCGAGAGTTATCATCGATATGCACTTTTGTTACTTGTCCTGTAACACGCGGTGTTATCGAGATAATATAGGCACTGACTTGACCATCTCTCGTCCAAGGATTGCTTGAATAAGATTGGTAATAGTTATAAATGACAGTCCCAGCTGCAGCAAAGAGTAAAAGTGAAATGAGATAACGTTTTATCACGGGAATTGCCTCAAAAAATGGTAATAAATTGGCCTATGATGCCAGAAAAAATAACGATTAAGCTCAATTCAGCTAATGCCGGGAACGCGACATACTTGTGAAGCCCTAATCGTGTTGTGATTGACCCAGTTAAGATCGTTAACATGTAAGCCAATGCGACAACCAGTAGCAACGGTGGGAAGTAAATCTCGCCCCACACGAGCTCATGCGGCATGGTGTTCATGGTTTTGCTCTCTATTTGTTTGATGGACGAGAGAATAGAGGAGATTGGTAGTTATTGATAATCGTGTTTAGAGGGTTGGATCCGTCAAAAAAACAGAACAGGCGGAATGTTGAGCGCAATTGAATGCAGTTGAATAATTTTGATATATCCATGGTTGAAATTTGAACAGTGGTTGCGGAAATTCCTCTATATAGCAAGGGAGAATGAAAGAAATTGTGTCTTTTCAAAAATAATTTATAAATTAGTAAATAAACTAAAACTTTCAAGTTATTGAAAGTAAGGGATTTTGTTGGTTTTTGCGTGATATGCTGCTCAATTAATGAGCTTTGGATGGTTTGATCCATCAAACGGGATTGAATTAAATAATCCTTTCTCACTAATATTCATCTCGAAGCAACGAGATGCTTTCTTAACTTTTGAATAATCCAACAAATAGCATGACTAAGTTATTCGTTAGATTATTTACCATTTATATATAGAATACGAGTAAATTTGTCATGGACATAATTTCTAATCTTTTTGATATGGCACCGTTTGTTGCTCTATTTATTACGCTCTCCCTCGGTTATATGGTAGGTAAAATTACCATTGGTCGATTTGTTTTAGGCGGTGTTGCCGGAACATTATTAATGGGCGTTATTATTGGACAGTTCGGTGTTAATATTGACCCAGGCGTGAAAAGTATTTTCTTCGCACTATTTATTTACGCAGTCGGTTATCAAGGTGGTGCACAATTCTTTAAAGCACTTAACTTTAGAACCATTAATATTCTGCTTTCAGCGGTTGTCATGACCGTGTCTGGCTTGCTTTGTGTATTAGCGGCAGCGTGGCTATTTGACCTAGATAGAGGTACGGCAGCAGGCCTTGCGGCTGGTGGTCTTACACAATCTGCGATCATCGGTACGGCGGGTGATGCCATTGCACGCTTAGGTGGCGTGTCTGAAGAAGCGAAACAGCTGATGCAGACCAATGTCGCTGTTGGCTATGCGGTAACGTACATCTTTGGCTCACTAGGTCCTATCCTTATGGTGACATGGGTGTTCCCAACACTGATGAAGTGGGACGTTCGAGCTGCAGCGATTGCTCTTGAAGAGGAAAATTCAGACGGCAAACGTGAACTGGCGCCTGGCGAATTTAATGCGCTAACGGCATTAGTAACCCGTGCTTTCAAAGTGAACACTGGCGATAAGCTGGTTGGTAAAACGTTATCACAACTGAACGAAACATCGCTTTCTGCTGGTATCGAATTGATTGAACGTGATGGACAAGAGCTTAATGCTGACCAGTTCACGGTACTCAAAGAGGGTGACATTGTTGTCGTGACTGGCCGCCGAAACGCCGTTAAAGCGTTGCAGTGTGATGCTCATGGCCGTGAAGTTTCTCTTCCTGAAGATTATGAAGTTATTGAAGAAAATCGCCAGCTTATCGCAGATAACCGTAAGTTTATCGGCAAATCACTTCAAGAAATCAAACAGAGCTCAAACGAAGGTGTATACCGTGGCGTTTACATTACCGATTACATCCGTGAAGGTGTATCACTTTCATTAACTCCGGATTTAGTGGTTAAGAAAAACGACATTATCCAAGTGACAGGTAACGCAAAGGATATTAACCGCGTCGAGAAAAACATCGGTCAACGTATGGGCTCAGCAACCATGACTGATTTTATTGTTCTTGGCTTGGGTATGGTTGTTGGTCTACTGATTGGTTTGATTAGCTTTAGCATTGCCGGTATTCCAGTCACGATTGGCTCTGGTGCAGGTTGTTTGATCGCTGGCTTGATCGTTGGTTGGTTACGCAGCAAAAACCCTCATGTTGCACAGTTCCCAGCAGGAGCAGCAAACTTTATTCGTGACTTTGGTTTGGCAGCGTTTGTCGGTATTGTTGGCTTACAGGCTGGCCCACAAGCGGTCGATACCATCAAAGAGCACGGTATGTCACTGCTGTTCTTAGGGGTAGCGGTTACTATTATTCCACAGATTATTTCGTTCTTTTTCTCGTACTTTGTATTGAAGATTAAAAACCCAGTAGAGGCGTTAGGTTGTGTAACGGGTGGTCGAAGCGCTAACCCAGCATTTGCCGCTCTGATGGAAAAAACAGGCAATGCAACACCAGTATTCACTTTCACAGTGACTTACGCAGTAGCCAACGTATTACTGACTCTGTGGGGACCAATTATCGTCGGTATTATCACGGTTAATGCAGGCATGTAAGAATTCAATAAACGTTTAATGATATAAACGCAGCTTAAGTTAAATACAGCTCAAGTGATATACGTACTTAAATTAAACATACTCAAATTAAAGAACCAAGACGCCTCCTTTAAATCCTTAAGAGAGGGGAGCGTCTTGCCGAAATTAAATTAATAAGGTGTCTATTATGACTACTCAAATTTCAGCAATCGATTTTTCAAAATTCGCAGACCTAAGCCCATTCGAACTTAAAGATAAACTTATCGAAGTGGCACAAACAGTTCCAGACCGCGCACTGCTTGATGCAGGCCGTGGTAACCCTAACTTCCTAGCAACTCTGCCACGTAAAGCGTTCATTCGCCTTGGTGAGTTCTCTGTTGCAGAAGCTGAGCGTAACTACGCTTACCTTGGTGGTGATTTTGGTGGTATCCCAGATGGTGTGGGTATCGTTGAGCGTTTTGACACATTCGCTCAACACTACACTAACGATAAGGGGGCTCAATTCATTGAACGTGCACTGAGCTACGCACATGACCGTTTAGGTATTGAAAAACAAGCATTCCTAAACGAATTAGTTCTGGCTTACCTAGCGTGTAACTACCCAGTACCGCCACGTATGCTGACTAACATTGAGAAAGTGGTGAAACAGTACATCGCAGAAGAGATGTATGGCCCGGTTCCAATGACTACAGATTTCGACTTGTTCGCAACGGAAGGTGGTACGGCGTCAATGACCTACACATTCCAAACAATGTTCAACAATGGCCTATTGAAAAAAGGCGACAAAGTGGCGCTCATTACGCCAATCTTTACCCCTTACCTAGAAATCCCAGAGCTTTCTGAGTATGAACTAGAGATCGTTGAACTGCGTCTTGATGAGACAACTTGGCAGCTACCAATGTCTGAAATCGAAAAACTGGCAGATACAGACATCAAACTACTATGTGTGGTTAACCCAGCGAACCCAGCGTCAGTAAAATTCTCTGATGAAACGCTAGAGAACCTGACTAACTTTGTGAACGAGCAGCGCAGCGATCTATTCATCATCACTGATGACGTTTACGGCACATTCGCGGATGACTTTGTTTCTCTATTTGCAAAACTACCGTACAACACGCTTTGTGTTTACTCGTTCTCTAAATATTTCGGCGCAACAGGCTGGCGTTTAGGTACCATTGGTATCCAACACAAAAACGTATTTGATGACACACTGCGTTCATTTAGCGAAGAGAAACAGTGCCAACTTGATGACCGTTACAAAACCCTGACTCCAGAGCCTCGTGACATTAAGTTCATCGACCGCATCGTTGCAGACAGCCGTAGCGTAGCGTTGAATCATACTGCGGGTCTGTCTCTACCACAACAAGTGCAAATGGCAATGTTTGCGTTAACTTGCCTAATGGATTCAGAAGAAAACTACAAAGCTGCATGTAAACGCATCATCCGTGAGCGCTATGTAACGCTTTACAAAAATATGGGTCTAGAAGTTGAACATAACAAAGACCGTGTGGATTACTACACACTATTAGAGCTAGACGCTCTAGGTGGCAAACTGTACGGCGAAGCGTTTGTTGAATGGTTCAAAGCGAGCGGTAAAGGTAAAGATTTCCTATTCCGTCTAGCTCACGAAACGGGCGTTATCCTACTTCCTGGTGCAGGTTTTGATACGGTAAACGCATCTGTTCGTGTTTCTTTAGCGAACTTGACTCACCACGACTACGAGCTGATTGGCCGCGCAACTCGCATTGTACTTGACGAGTACTTTACTGAATTCCAAGGCTAATATCTCGCGATAGAAAGCAAGTGTTCGCGATAGAAAGCGAACACTTTTAACACCTAAGAATAAACCTCGACCAAGTTGAGGCAATTCCGACCACATAAGCACAGTGTATGCATTATCTTCATTGTGTTTATTTAGTCGCCAATCAATATAACAAGAGTGTCCGATGAAAAGTATTATCTCAATCCAATCTCACGTGGTTTACGGCCATGCAGGCAATAGTTCTGCTGTTTTTCCGATACAGAGAATGGGGTTAGGTGTTTGGCCAATTCATACGGTACAGTTTTCAAATCACACCCAATATGATCAAGGCTGGACTGGGCAAAAGTTTGCATCAGATGAGATTCGCAAACTCATTAAGGGGCTGGACAATATCGACGTTCTAAAAGACTGTGGTGCAGTTTTGTCGGGTTATCAGGGCTGCGCTGACCAGTGTAAGGCTGTCGCAGAGTCAGTCAAGCTAGTGAAACAGCACAATCACACTGCACTGTATGTTTGTGACCCTGTAATGGGAGACCCAGACAAAGGCTGCATCGTCGATGATGGCGTAAAGACGTCGATTATTGACAATCTATTACCCATTGCTGATGTCATTGTTCCAAATCAGTTTGAGCTAACCGAGCTAACGGGCATTCACATTAACTCTTTATACGACGCGGTTACCGCGTGTAAAAAAGCGTTAGAACTCGGCCCTAAAATCGTATTAGTTAAGCACCTTCATTCGTTGTCTGAAGATGCCTTCAGCATGATTCTGGCAACACCTAAAGCCTGCTATCTAGCTCAACGACCTAAGATTGATTTTGCTAAGCAACCCGTTGGCATTGGCGATCTGATTTCAGGCCTGTTTACTGGCTGCTTAGTGAAACAAATGTCCCCTGTAGCGGCATTCCGTCACGCTCACAACGCTGTCTACGGTGTATTGGAAACCACCAAAAGTTACGGTACTTGGGAACTGCAAACTATTAACGCTCAATATGAATTTGTAGAACCAACCAGCGATTTCAATGTGGTTAAAATAGCGTAATTAATAGGCATGCAGTTTTTGAAGGGTTATATCCTACATACATGATTATTCCAACTGAGATATGTTCGTTATATTAGGTGGCAGAAAACGGACTTTATTTTAAATTTTAACTCCTGAAATAAAGTCTTAACAAGACAACAGGGATATGAGCTTAAATATGAAAAGTCGAGTTTACAGTAGTTTAATTGTTAGTTTGTCCTTGATTTTAATGGCATGCAGCTCACCTCATACACTGGACGTACGAGTTACTGAAGACAACTATAAAGACGTCGCGATTGAAGCAACACCTCCTCATGAACCATTACGTATATGGGCAAATGAGGCCCCAGATTTTCTTTATTCGGTGCACAATAACACCACGCCAATTAGGGTGAGTGGTGAGCATCTGAATATACTCGCGCTTTCGGGGGGGGGGGCTAATGGCGCATTTGGTGCGGGTGTTCTAATCGGTTTAGAGGAAACGGGGCAGTTAAAAGATTATTCAATAGTGACTGGTATTAGTGCCGGGGCATTAATAGCACCGTTTGTTTTTGTCGGTGGCGATGCATTAACTGATATGAAATCAGTCATGCTCAATATTAACGATAAAGCGATTCTCGGCAAAAAGAATTTTTTAAATACAATATTCAAAGACGCGTTTACTAATGGTGAACACTTATATGAATTTATTGCTGAGGCTTATCCTGAGTCGATGATTGATCAAATCGCTCTGAAACATAGAAATGGTAAACGCTTATTTATTGGCAGCACCCATTTTGATTCTGGAGAATTAGTGATTTGGAACCTAGGTGCGATTGCAAATAGTGACAGATCAGATAAAGCGGAACTTGTCTATAAAGTACTGGCAGCGAGTGCGTCTATTCCTGGGGTATTCCCACCTCAGTTTATTAATACCGAACTCGACGGTCAAACTTATGAAGAGCTACATGTAGATGGTGGTCTTACAGCTCAAGTGTTTTTTGATCCATCTAATTTCAATTACAAGAAGATATCTGAGGCGCTGGGTTTAAACACATCACCGCAACTTGATGTGATTCGAAATGGTGAACTAAAAGCATCTTATCATCCACTTAAAGATAAAGGTTTGGATTTGGTGGCGAAAAGCGTAAGCAGTTTAACGCTGGCGCAAACCAGAGGCGATCTTTACCGAATGAAATACATAAGTGAAGTAAATGATATTGATATGCAATTTACTTACATCGAACAAGATTTTGGATTCGCTAAACGTACTAAAGATATGTTTGACGAACATTATTTAAAAACAATTTATCAACACGGTTATTACAAAGCGACGCAAGGAAAACTTTGGGTCACTGAGCTACCATAATAAAAGGAATAGAGACAATGAAAAAAACAATTTTAGCTTTAGTTATGCTTGGTCTTTCTACGGGCGTACTAGCACAAAGCTTAACAGCGGCTGAGCAGCAACAAGTTGACGCTCAAATGCAACAAATGGAGCGTGGTCAGGAAGAAGTGGCTGTAATTATGATCGATGAAAACTCTAGCTATGCTACGGTTGAGTTTGTTGGCAAGTGGGTTGCTTCTGAGCAATACGTGTCTCATAAAGAAGCTAAGAAAATGCAACTACAACAAGTAAACAAGCACTTTGTCTACGCTAAAACAGGTGAAAGCCTTGAATCGCTAGAGCAAACAATGATGGCGCGTATTGCAGAAGATAGCCCACGCTACTTTAGTGTTGATGTTTACCGTGATTACCATGGTGATTCAGGTGACTTTAACTACCTAGCACGTATTGTTGAATACAAATAATTATTCAAAAAAAGCCGTTTACTTATGAGTGAATGGCCTTTTTTTTATTTCTACTTATAGGGTTTTTTAGCATAATTAGATAGCAATCATCCGTTCTTGTGATATCTTATGAGACTACGTAAGAAAATTAGTAGTGCATTATGAATTTTAGTATTGAACAACTACTCGCTTTTGTCACCGTTTACGATCAACTCTCTTTCAGCAAAGCGGCGGTTAAGCTCAATAAACATCGAACGACCATTGGTCAAGTGATCAGCAACCTTGAAGACCAGCTGGCGGTTAATCTCTTTGAAAGGGTCGGACGTTCAGTCAAACCGACTGAAGACGCCGATCACCTTTATCACTATGCCAAGCAAACCATTGAGCAAGCCCGTACTTTTGACAAAGTGGCACTAAGCCTCTCCTATGGTGGGCTAGAAAGCATCACCTTCGCGTACTCGAATGTTATCCCTCACGGCTTGCTGCTTGAAATTCGCAAGAAGTTGAGTAGTGACTTCCCAATGATGCGAGTGAACTTTTTAGTTCGAAATAAATCCGACATCAAACACGGGTTCCAAAGTGGCGATTACCACTTCGGGTTAGTGAATGTACATGACAGTCGCGGAATACACAGCCTAGATGCCACCTATCTGGGACATATCGAATTTCTTCCTTTCGTCAAAAAAAATGGCGCGTTTGCATCGCTTGATTCCGGTGAGCTGTTTACTGTCTTAAGAAATTCAAAACAGTTTATCTTGCGATCGCTGATTGAAGACGATATGTCTGAAAAAATCACCTTCAGCTCAGACAATGAAGAGATCGATCAGTTAGGGTTAGTGATTAAAATGGTGGAAGCCGAATTGGGTTGGGCTTTACTACCGAAAACTTTTGCTGATACTGAATTTGCACATTACGACATTGAGCCTGTTAGGGTATCAGAGATGCTGACGGGCATGAAAGTTGGCTTCTCGCTTTGGTGTCAGCACTCGAAGCAAATGGATGAAGTCAAACGATCGATATTGTCTGTTATCAAAGATTATGTCGCAAGATTACCCAGTGACCTAGCGTCATAAAATATACAGTTGTACTTCAGTCCCTCCATTTTTGTAGGGCGGCATCCTCGATATGAGAGTAGGGAAATGACGCTCGAGTCGCTATAATTGTGCTGATAGGGGCTTACCCGTCAGAGCAAGTTCTTAATTTCAACTGTTGATTGCATGGATGAACACTTTCCAGCCGAGGCCTACGCCTCGGTTTTTTTTGAGGCTACTTAATATGAATCGCTGCGGTTTGCTTGTGTTACTCTCAAGCTCTTTACTGACCACCTTTGGTGCTAAGGCATCCTTTCACGATCCAGTAGATGGTCGGTTTGATATGGGACACCACCTTGCTGAAAACGCTCATGGTTTCTTGCCTATCCCTATTCTAATTACGGAACCTGCTATCGGTTACGGTGGCGGTGTTGCTGGGCTGTTTCTGCACGAGACCGAACAAGAAAAGGAACAGCGAAAACAAGCGGCACTGGCTGCCATTGATGGTGGCGCTCAATTAATGCCTTCTGCTATGTCTGTTGTGGGTGCTGCAGGTACAGAAAATGATACGTGGCTTGTCTTTGGTGGTCACAGGCGTTCATGGTTCAATGATTCGATTCGATATACCGGTGGCGCTGGTTTTGGTGTGGTGAATCTAGATTTATATACGTCAATAAATATCGGGCCGATAGACCAAGATTTTAAGGTGAGTTCCTCGACTTCAGTCGCGCTTATATCACAAAAGGTGCAGTTTAGAATTGGTCATACCCCGTGGATGTTAGGCCTAAAGCAGTTGTTAGCAAAATCTGAGATCGAATTTGACAATACCCTTTTAGATCTGATTTTTGGTAATGAATCCGTCAGCTCTGGTTTAGGCTTAGAGGCGGAATATGACACCCGAGATAACATTTTTTATCCGACCAAAGGCTATAAACTGACCGCAGATTATATGGTCTACGACGAAGCGATAGGCAGTGACCACAATTACCGTAACTTGAATATCGATGGCCAAGCTTTTATCCCAATTTCTAAGAAGTGGACTTTGGGTTTGGCTGCTAATTATCAAAACTTCGACCAGCAAGATTTGGTGGTACCACCAACCGCGAAACCGTACGTTTCTTTGCGTGGTGTCTCTTCTTACCGTTATCAAGGGGATGAGATTGAGACCATCCAAGGTCAACTGACTTACAGCATTGATCATCGTTGGAAGGTTTCCGGCTTTTATGGTGCGGGTATCGCAAAGCATGACGACAGTTTCAGCGACGATAGCACCGTTAATGCCGGTGGTGTCGGTTTCCGTTACCAGATCGCGCGCAGATATGGCTTACATCTTGGCGTAGACTATGCCATGAGCAGTGAAGAGAATGCGGTATATATTAATATGGGCAGCGGCTTCTAAACTCAACCAACTTTTTTTCTAATTAAAAAGACGCTCATTCCGAGCGCCCTTTTGTGTTTACCTGTATCTTCGTGGAAGGTTATCTCTTAACGTAAGGTTATTTCTTACGGCAAAACTCAGCGATCACGTACATGGATTGACCACCGTTTGTTTTACCAGAAACAAGCTTAGGATCGTCACCAACGCTGATACCACGGATAACCGTACCTTGCTTAATCACTTGGTTAGTGCCTTTCACAGGGAGATCTTTAATTACT
Source organism: uncultured Vibrio sp. (assembly GCF_947488985.1). Lineage (GTDB taxonomy): Bacteria > Pseudomonadota > Gammaproteobacteria > Enterobacterales > Vibrionaceae > Vibrio. The sequence goes on along the minus strand of NZ_CANLBV010000018.1, from coordinate 34,948 downwards.
GTTACGTCGTCACCTTTTTTAAGCTCAACGCCGTTTACATCAAAAGGCTTGTCATCAGCAGACATGCCAATCTGAGCCCATACTGATGTCTCTTCTTCCATATACATCATGTCTAGTGCATCCTGAGCCCAGCTTTCAGAGTTCAGACGCGTTAGCTGACGCCAAACTGTCACTTGCACAGGGGCTTCTTGGCTCCACATGCTGTCAGTTAGGCTGCGCCAGTGGTTAATATCTTTAGGTGCATCAATCTCACCAAGACATTTGTCACATACCATGATGCCGTGATCCACTGTTACGTGGCTGTGTGGCGGCACTGCGTATGCAGTAAGAGAAGAATCAGAACCACATAGTTCACATTTTGATTGGCAGCGTTCTAGCATAGTAGCTTCAGAAGACATAATGGACTCACATTTATTAGGTATTAATTACCGCGCTATTATCCACTTTATTGGCAATAAAGAAAGAGGTCGTACGGTATTCTGTCTTGATTAATTTTAGCCGAAATCAAACGCGTGTGTTTTAATTTTTTATACGGGGGTTACTGAAACCAATCGTAGTAAATAACTGGTCACACTAGCTTGTTAAAAACCTCGCTAACTTCGTTAGAATTTTTGATTGTAGAATAATTATTTATCTAAGCTGTTTGTCGAAAAGAGTCGCCTTGTTTTCAAGCTTTTTCCCTGCGTTATTTCTGACCACTTACTTACTGTGATTGGTATGAGACCGTTCGTGAAGGGACAAATAAAAAATGCCAGCGGTGAGGCTGGCATTGGGGTAATAGAGTAGGAGGGGTTACTCTAAAACAGACCCTGCGTTCGAGACAGAATCCAAGTTATTGTCTAACAAGAAATCCACAGTTTCAGCCTGCATTTCAGCATGATGAGCGAAATCCAATGGCAGTGGTGTTGTGTCATCTTGCAGCAGAGCGAAAGTACTGTGCGCAGCAACATTGTTGAACTTAACAAAATCGCCACTGCCGCTCGGTGTTGTATTACTTGAATCTATAACGGTCAATCCAAGCTTAGTCGCCAATGGCGTGGTACCAGCAAGCGGTGCGCTTGCAACTGAGTTCGGTACAGTGTCATCGTCTTGTACTTGCCCCATGTAAATTGGCATCGGGGTCGTCGCCTCTAACAAGTGATCAGCGTTTGTGTAAGGGTCAATGGTATCTAACACGGTTTGTGCGGCATACGCGAACTGTTGAAATGCCGAGCTCATCGTGGCTAGCTGCTCTTCGCTTGCATTGGCTTCAAAGGTTTCATAGCACAGTTTGTCGGTTAAGCTTGCACAGCTCGCGCTCGCAAAGCTGGCGTATTCTGTTGGAGCACTCAACGCGACATTATGCTTCACTTGTGGCCCAAACTCAGTAGAGCCAAGCAGAAGGTTGGATATTTGACCGCCTGAATTCTCAATCGCTGCGGCGCTGAAAGAATACAGGGCATCGGCAGTCACGCTGCCTAGCGTACGGTTCGACGCCGCCACGGCGGGAGCGCCCACAATACCGCCCAAGGAGTGACCTAAGAACTTAACTTGTGAGCCTGTGGTTAAGTCAAACGCTTTCAGTGGCGAGTCTCCAAGCAAACTGGCTTGTGACGAGACCGTGAGTGCCGCGCGTAAACCCATCACATCCAGTGCGCTTTGACGAATGTTATCACGTGCGACGGGCAAGTTCGTGAGGTTTAAATACGCCAAAACGTCAGAGTTAGCTGAGCGTGTATCATCCAAACTGCGCGTGCCATGGACGGGTAAATCGATGGCTAATACTGCTATGCCTGCTTGAGCAAGATTATACGCAAACGCATAAGCATTCTCTTTTGCTGAGGTAATGCCATGTTGATAGATAACCACGTCAGTAGGGTCTGAACCATTTGGTGTAAACAGTAAGAATTCAACCGATTCTAAGGATTTAGCTTGCGGAACGGGTGAATACTTAGTGATCACTCTTTCGCTATCGAGCGGTGATCCATCCGCAAGCGTCAAACTTAAGCCGATAAGTTTCAGTTGCTCTGTTTGGCTGGTCGCTAAGATGCTGGTGTCAATTCCTGCGGCAACAAGCTGTTGAGCCATGTTGGCTTGCTCCGCACTGTTGCTCAAGGCATTGGAGACTTTGGCGAGGCTAGGCATCCCTGATTCAAAAGGTTGAGAGTTCCAATCACTGCTGCCTTTCTCTAGGTAATGAGGAAGTTGCACAAACCCTTGGCTGACATTGACATCAGCACCTGAACTATCGTACATGGTTTCTATGGCTGTTTTAGCGGCCGTAATGGTAGCAGCCTCTCCACCAGCAATGTATTTGTCAAAATCACTATCGTCAGCCAATGCTGCTTTAAAGGATTGCGTTGACGCAAACTGCATAACGTAAGCTGTTGTTAGATCAACCGAGTTAGGGTTAGCGCTGCCAGTCCATACTCCATTGAGGTTGGCCGTTGACAATCCAGTTGCCGTTGCGGCTTTGGTGGCGAATAGTGTGTCACCCACCGATTCGGTGGTAAACCATGTCGAGTAAATAATGTCTTCGGTATTAAGGCTAATAGCGCCCGCAGCGGCAGCTTGGCTCAGGCTCAACAACTTGCGTCACTTGTTGAGCCTGAGCCAAGCTGCCATCGGTGTAGATGACTGCGCTCGATTTAAGCGCCGCATAACTTGCTGACATACCAACTGGGTCACCGTTTGCATCGGTCAGCTCACTCGACAGTGCCAATACGTATTCACTGGACGCATCGAGTGATTCATTAAATACAATGGTGAAGGTGTCGCTTGCCGCACTCGATAGCACATTGAAGTCAATACCTAGCGTTAGTACCTGCGTGATGCTTGGTGTAGTTTCAGAGGTTAGTGAGTCGCTCAGCTTTAACAGATAGACGCCGCCCGTTGCCACGCCATCGGCTAAGCCAGTCCCTTCAAATTCCATGATGATAGGCATGGAGGTAGACCAGCCATCGGCTGTGTTCATTGCTGCGATAGGGTTGGTTAACGAATCATCACCGCTTGTCGGTAGAGCAAGTGTGCCATCGGTGGTATCCATTAACGCGAAGCTTGGCAGCGGCACTGCGAGGTCTGCGCCCGTCAGTTGAAACTTGATGTTGGTCGATTGAGCGAGTGAATCTTGGATATATTGCTCGTATTGAACTGCGGTTGAAGCACCAGAGCTTGATGTTTCGTCACCACAACCGGCAACAAACATTGCTGAAGTCAGCAGCGAAACATTAAATAACTTTTTCATGTCTTAATTCCGTTTAGTTGAAGGTGTAGTTGACTTGAATAGCAGATAGGTAGGCGACTGCTTCGCCAGAGAATTCAAGGGTTTGACCCAATTCGTTGGTTTCTGTGAAATCGCCATCTTTACTTTGTACTAGCGCAAAGCCCGCATCAACAGAAAGGCTAGGGTTGAACTGATAGGTTAAGCCCGCGCTGTACCAGTAACGGTCACTGTCGGGGATGCTCAATGTGGTCTCTCCGGCTTGTTCGTCGTAGGCGAGGCCTGCTCTTAGCGTCCATTGTTGATTCAATTGGTACGTGGCACCTAATGAGTAGCGGTTATTATCTTCGTAGTGTTCGGTCTTTATGAAACATTCACCGTCGGTACAATCTGGGCTAGTTGCTTTTAACTCTTTGAAGCTACTCCACCCTGTTTGTTGCCAGCCGTAGTGAATGGCCCATTTGTTGGTCAGTTGATGGAAGGCGGATATCTCGATGATGGAAGGTAATGTGACCTTGAGGCGTCCCGTTGTGGTGGTAGCGCTGCCTTGTACTATGCTGCCGGTGTAATCGGTAAAGTCGCCATCGTCAAAATCGAGCTCGACCTCAGAGCGGTAGGCGATAGAAAATCGGTGGTTTTGATTCACTTCATACAGCGCGCCGACATTCCAGCCCAATGCAAAGGTTTCACCTGTCATGCTGATCAGCTTGCTCGACGCAGCATCCCCCGTAATATTTGATATTGCGCCTTGGTGGCGGTTCAGCTCGGCTTCGGCATAAACAAAGTTCGCCCCCACACCGAGACTAAACTGCTCATTAATTCGATAAGCCACATTCGGATTCACGTTGACAGAGATCAACGACGTATCACCCGCTAAATCACCGGCATAAATATCATCGGGATAGTCGGTCGCGACGCCATAGTTGGAGAACATGCCAATCCCCCAAGCCCATTTATCATTGATTGGACTGATGTAATAGGCCGCAGGGACCACTTGCAGCGGAGCAACATCTTTCGACACTTGGCTTTGACCGCCAGAACCCGGAACATCGTGCTGAGTAATGTTCACCTCTGGGTCTATGATGGAAGCCGCGCCTGAAAACTGTGCAGTATCAAAAAGGGTCATGGCAGCGGGGTTTCTGGCGAGCACTCCGGCATTGTCGGCGACAGCACCTTCACCGGAAAATGCACGACCAAGGCCTGAGGCAGAGTGTTCTGCAACTTGGAAGCCCGCCGCCAGTGAGTTACAGGCAAATAACACGGAAAGTGAAACGAGAGAGCGTTGTACTGTTTTCATCCTTGACCCTCCTAGGGCATCAAATCTCATTTTTATTATTGAAAACACACTGAGCATTTTGGTGTTGAAGCTCTAATGTAAATGACATGTTAAAATTTAATTCAATAAAAAGTCAAAGAATACATGGTTAAAATGTGAACTTATGTGCATTGATGGTCAGGGTTTGCAACTTGTTAACTGATTGTAATCAATGGTTTACTATAGGTTGGAGGTGTGACCAGTATTTTTATGTGCTGTATAGCGATAAATGGCGTTCAATTGCTCCAAATGTAACGAATTTGTTTGTGTTTACCGTTTGTCGCTAAATCGGCATAATGTCGGCTTACTGTTAGTGTGATTAAATTGGAATTTTAGTTTGGAATTACTCGCGATAGAGTTTCTTGGGAAACCGCTCCGTTTAGAGGGATCGATGGCAGGGTGGCAACAGTTATATTGGGACAACACATTAGTTTCTCAGCTGGATGCAACGGCTGAGCAAGAGGGGGCGAGAACGCATGCATTTACCCTTCGTGCTGATGAAGAAACGTTGCAGTGTCACGTTGAGGCGTTGGTTCAGTGGCAACCGTTTGAGATGGCATATAAAGCGACTGTTAATGGTCAAACCATCACTGAAGGCCACCGCAACACCAAAGATATCGAGCAACAAACGTCCGTTGTGCCACCAAAGCCAGAGAAGCGTTTCAGTTTAATCGGGTTAGTGTCACTGGGCATGAAAGCACTAAAAAGCGCCAAATTGATCAAGGTGGTACTCGCTTCAGCCAGTTTAGCCGCGTATTCATGGCTGTTCTCAATTCAGTTCGCTCTGTCCCTAATCGCTTGTTTGATGTTTCATGAATACGGTCATATCCGAGCGATGAAATACTTTGGTATGAAGACCAAAGGCATCTATTTGATCCCTTTTCTTGGTGGTTTGGCGCTCTCTGATGAGAAGATCAATACTCGCTGGCAAGACGTGGTGATCTCGATCATGGGGCCACTGTTTGGCTTGATATTGTCGCTGGTGTTTACCGTGCTGTACTGGATGACAGGCGAAATGTTCTTCGCGGGGCTTGCGGTATTCAACGCTTTATTAAACTTGTTTAACCTATTACCGATCTTGCCTCTCGATGGAGGACATGTACTGAAAAGTATCAGTTTCTCGATGAACAGCTTGTTAGGTATAGTGCTGTGTATCATGGCGGCTGTGGCTGGCATTGTGTTGAGCTACCAGTTGAACTTAACCTTGTTTGGCTTCTTATTGCTGATGGGCAGTGTGGAAATTCTGTTTGAGTGGAAAGGGCGTCACCATAGCCACTTATTGCCGTTGGATCGCTATGGCCAAGTGGTGTCATTGGTTTGGTATGTAGGGCTAGTCAGTAGCTTGATCGGCGTGATCTGGTACTTCGCCTCAACGGGTGATCAGTTACTCAGCCTGCCACTGCAAATTCTAGGAACGTAACGATTCGAATTGGCCTTCGAGTGAGAAAAGATAATTGACAGAGAGCGCCCTAACCAGCTGGCTAGGGCGTTTTTGTATCCAGTACTTTGAGTTAAGTTAATAGACTTTGCAATTTGGCTTGCTCGCATTCGACTGAGGTAAGGTGATGATCTTGGTTTGCAGATCTTTGATTCGTGTGCTGTGAGAAGGGTGGGTCGAAAGAAGCTCCGGTGGCTGGCTTCCCCCAGATGCTTTTGCCATGTTTTGCCATAGGTTAATGCTTTGATTGGGGTCGAAACCCGCTTGAGCCATATATTCTAAACCGACGATATCGGCTTCAGACTCTTGCGTTCGCCCATAAGGGAGCATGACTCCATATTGAACACCTAAGCCCAAGGCGGCCATCGTTAGACTTTGATATTGACTGTATTCCGATGAACCCAAAGCAACGTTAGTGATCGATAACCCGGTATTCGCCAGTTGTGACTGTGAAAGGCGTTCATTGCTGTGGTCAGCCAAAACGTGCGCCACTTCATGCCCAATAACGGTTGCGAGTTGATCTTGGTTAACCGCGACGTTGAGTAGCCCGGTGTAGACGCCAATTTTGCCGCCGGGCAATGCAAACGCATTCACTTGATCGCTATCAAACACCACCACTTCCCATTCACTGAAGCCTTGTTTAGGGATATGTTGAGTAATACTGTCGGCCACGCACTGCACATAAGCGTTGATCTTAGCATCTTGGTTGATCGACAGCTCTTGCTTCATCTGCTCAAAAGATTGTGCGCCAAGCTGAGACATATCTTGGTCTGAAAAAAGCAGTAATTGGTTTCTTCCGGTTGGGGAAGCGCTACACGCGGTTAAGCCTGCAAGGGTCAGAAGCGAGGTGAATTTCATCCATGACATCATACAATCTCCTCTGTGTATTCGGTTTTTATGCATGTTAACATTAACTTGTATAATACCAACCGTAGCGGAAAATGATTGAATAAACGTACAAAATACGAAAATTATTAGATATGAAAGTGGCTCACTCGATACAGCATCCAGCACTAAGGACCGATATGACGATTTGGAAAAAGCCCGTTGACCTAGATACGTTCAATGCGACCTCAAAAAACACCTTAATTGAGCATCTCAATATTGTGTATACCGAGGTAAACGATAATTCTTTGGTGGCGACGATGCCTGTTTGTCATTTTACACATCAGCCATTAGGTATGTTACATGGCGGTGCATCGGTTGTTTTAGCGGAAACTCTTGGGTCATTGGCCGCAAATTTCTGCGTGCCAGAGGGCTATTACTGTGTCGGGCTTGATATTAACGCTAACCATGTAAGATCAATGCGAGAAGGTCATGTTATCGGTACTGCCGAGCCTATCCACCTTGGTGTTTCTACCCAAGTATGGCAGATAAATATTACGGATGAGCGTAAGCGCTTAGTCTGCACCAGTCGCTTAACCATCGCAGTAAAGAAACATAAACGTTAACCTAGCAAGTCAACATATTTATCAATCAGTTAATAGTTAATAGTTAATAGTTAATAGTTAATAGTTAAGTGTTATGGGGTATCTTCCCAGTTTCACGCCTTATTTGCCTGATAAACAGAATTCATTTTAATTAGAGAAAGTCATGGTCATCACCTTTAAAAATGGGAAAGTTATTGCGACGGCACATGAGCTTGTTGTTCGTCTTGATGGCGAGCATAGGGTCACGCTGCAAGCGCAAGTTGATGCGATTCAATTGATCGGAAAAGGGGCAAATGTCATCTCGGCCAATGGCTCTGAATGTAAGTGGTCGATTAAGCTGGATAATGAGCAACAATTACGCGATATTGCCAATGAGATCGGTTGTGATGTGATGTAATCGCGTGTCAATCGACAGAGATAAGCCATCTCTTGGTAAAATGTTATCCGTTGGATTGATTTTGAAAGAAAAAATAGGGAAACTGCATTTAATACCCTTTGAATAAGTTTTCCTCTTTATGAGCAGCCCAAGACTTCGCGTTCAATTTGAAACCCTGTTTGAATATTTTGATGGCAACGATGCTGATGTTCGGTTAGACGATATCACCAGTGTGCTGTGTTGTACGCGTCGTAATGCCCGAATGGTGCTCAACAAGCTCGAAGAGGAGGGGTGGGTTGAATGGCTACCCGCTGCGGGACGCGGTAAGTTATCTCAACTTATTTTCAAGCAAAACCGCAACGATGTCAGCGAACACCTCGCTCGCCGTTATCTTGAAGCAGGAAAAGTCGGCCAAGCCTTGTCGGTACTTGATCACGATGCCGCTAAACTAACTCAAGTGATTCAAAACTACTTGGGTGTGCAGTATCAAGAGGGTGAGCAGGTGATCCGTTTGCCTTACTATCGTCCGCTTTCCATGCTGAATCCGACAAAATCGATGCGACGTTCAGAGCAGCATATTGCCTGTCAGGTGTTTAGTGGGTTAACTCGCTTAGATGAGAACGATCAACTACAACCCGATCTTGCCCATTCATGGCAAAAAATCAGTGATCATCAATGGCGATTTTTCTTAAGGCCGGGTGTACGTTTTCACAACGGAGAGCCTCTGCTAACCCATCATGTGGTGGATACACTGCTGTCACTCGAACCACTTAATATGTTCTCTCATATAAAAGATGTCTCTTGCCCTGCGAATTGCGTTGTGGATGTGTTTTTGACGCGCGCTGATAAGTATTTCCCCCTTGCACTGACGGAGTCGGTTGCCAAAGTGACGCTGCCGATGAGTTTACGGGGCGAAGATTATGACATTCGACCGATAGGCACTGGGCCGTATCGCGTGGAGAAGAATGACGATAAGCAATTGGTGTTGAACGCGTTCAACGGATACTTCGGCTTTAGACCCTTGATTGATCGTGTCGAAGTTTGGGTGGTTGATGAAGCTTACTCTTCAATGGTTTATCCAAGCCTTTCGAAGCCGGTAATGGCCGATCGTGGTGATAGCGATGAAGTTGAGCTAGACCCGGGTTGTACTTATTTGTTGCTCAATAGAAAGAACGGTATCGCACAAAACCCAGAATGGGCGAAGTTTTTATCGAATGCGTTGAATGCTGCTGATTTGTTTGTCCATATTCCCAAAGAGACAGTGATAGATTTAGGTGTATTGCATGCCTATGGGATAAAGCCCGGTTGGTACGATATTAAGTTAAAGACGGCGATATGCCCACCAGTAAGGGAAAAGCCCACTATTCGAGTCGCGTATCAATGCCAGCACCCTATGTTCCCAACGCTTGCCCAAGCCATCGTGACAGTGTTGAAGCAGTACGATCTTGATGTCGATCTTTTTGGCTACGAAACGGATCCTCCACACGCCGGCAATGTTGATATTTGGATCAATCCGATGGGCATCGCCAATAATCGAGATGATGCCTTGGCAGGGTGGTTGATGGATTACAGTTTTCTGGATGAATCTAGCCCGGCAGAAGACTTTGATCAATGGTGCCATATGATAGATCGTTGGCGATCCGGTGAATTTGAGCAATTCCCTGCAAGACAACTTGGTAAACAACTCGTACAAAGTAATCAATTGATACCGATGTTCCATTGCTGGTTAGGTGTTAATAAAGATCAATGCGGTACGCTGCAAAATGCCAAGTGCAATGCACTTGGTTGGTTCGACTTTAGCCAAGTTTGGGTTAAGCCTGAAGTTGATTGAAATACTAGAAAATGCAATTAGGACAAACAATGCAAACTGCGATGATCACACTTATTACGCTGGTGGCCTTTGCTGCCAATTCAGTCTTGTGTCGCTGGGCATTAATGGATCAAACGATTGATCCATTGAGTTTTTCGATCGTGCGTATTGTGTCCGGTGCGCTGACTTTGTTGATCCTACTCTGCTTATCGTTTAATGCTCGCCTTAAAAGCGCTTCAGTTAAAAGCAAAGTCAAAGTCGATATAGCGGTCGATAACGTTTCAGTTCGTTCCAAGATCCAAGCTCAGTTTGATTTAACCGCAATCGTCGCGCTGCTGGTCTACATGTTTGGTTTTTCGTTTGCCTATGTAAAACTTGGAGCGGGGCTTGGCGCGCTCGTTTTGTTTGTGGCCGTGCAATTTACCATGATCGCTGCCCACCTGATATCTGGCAATCGAATGTCACTTATTGAGTGGTGTGGTTGTCTGTTGTCTGTCACTGGGTTGGTGTACTTATTAATGCCGAGTCAGTCGATCGCGGCACCTGATTTCTTGTCAGTTATGTTAATGGTGCTTGCGGGTATTGGTTGGGGAATTTACACCTTAGCCGGAAAGAAATCCTTAAATGCATTGCAGTCAACCGCCGCTAACTTCGGATTCTGCTCTTTGGCTATTTTAGCGCTGTTAACGCTTTTGATTTTGTTACCTAATGCGATGCCATTACTCAAAATTACCAAACAAGGCATGATTTACGCGGTTATATCTGGTGCTGTGGCGTCTGGTATGGGTTACAGCTTATGGTATTACGTGGTCAAAAAGCTCGACACAGTGCTGGCATCTATCGCCCAGCTCTCAGTTCCGGTTATCGCGACGCTAGGGGGGGTGATCTTGTTATCAGAACCTGTCACCAAGCAATTTGTTATCTCGTCCACGGTCATTCTACTTGGCATAGGCTTGGTCATTGTCGCTCCGAAACTCAATACAAAAAGATCTTAATCTCGGACTCTTATGGCTAAACCTAATAAGAAACAACCGACTAAAACGGTGCAAATATTCTGTGCAAAATGTAAAACCCAGCTTTTTAAATATCGAAAAGGGGGCAAAGGTGCACTTGTGAAATGCTTTAAGGAGCGTATTGTGGACGACTTCACGACCGAGCCATGTGTGTGTCCTGAATGCAGAATTGAATTTGCGCGTGATACCTTGGTGCGAGGTACGCCTGCCTATAAATTTATTGGCGGCAAAGTAACGATGAAATAAACGCTTCACAACAATTATTGATATCGTGGATCTTACCATGTCCATCATTTGATATGACTTAGAAGCTTTGGCTTAGGAACTACACTTAGGAACAAGAGCTTATAAATGATAGCTTAGAAGCTATGATTGAAAAGCGATAACGTAGCAGCGCAAACCTTAAGATGGAGTCACTCTCGCTCGCCCTTGAATCTTGAGAAGTAATAACGCAATCAGCGCGCCAAGGGTGTCGCACAACATGTCTTTTTGTGCATCCCAAATATCACCTTGTGAGCCAAGGAAAGCGATGCCTTCATCACCTCCGGCTATTTCCGCATACCACCACTCAATGATCTCATAGCCCGCCGCGACGCTCATTATTGCAAACAGTGAAAACAAGCAAGCAATGAAAGGTTGCACGAGTTGCTTACGCATCAAATATTCAGCAAGCGGGTAAGCATAGAGACCAATAGATAAATGAGCGACTCTGTCAAAATTATTGCGTTCAGAAGCTATCATGTTATTGAACCAATCAAATGGCACTTCTGCAAACGTATACTTTGCGCCGATAGTATGTAGGACTAACCAAATAAACATCAAAACGTAGGCTGTTTTGGTGAAGGTGAGCTTAGTTGATAGCCACCAAATACCCACTAATATACCGAGTGCCGGGATAATTTCTGCTATCCACACGGTTCTTGAAGAGGGGGCAAAAGCAGAAAAAAGAAACACAATCAGATAAAGCGCTGTGAGTGAAAGCAATGGTCTGTTATGAGCAAGTGGCGTAGTGGTCATTTCAAGGTCTCGTGGAGATTTGACTATAGTCACATAATAATCAGCAGCATTTAATTAGCTGAAATAGCTAAATTTGTCGAGAACGACGGTGCTTGGCTCACATAGAGACGAGCCATCACTAAAGTTTAACAAAATTTAAATGGTAACGCAGATAAATCCTATGGTTTGAATATATATAACTGATTGAAATTTAAATCACAATTCAACTACTGAAGTGCGAAACTAGACAAACTGCGCTCGATGGCTTTCAATTAATAGAGACTTCAATGCATATGGTAACAGGCTCATTCAACTATGTTAAACCAGCCAGATACATCACATCACCAAGACATTCGTACCCATTTTTATACTCATATGGAAAACCCTCTGTTGTGGCCCATTATGGAAGTGCTCAAACAGCAACCCTGTGGATGGAAAGTGCATACCTTAGCCACTCATCTCAATGAACTTGGCTTGATCCCCACTTTAGATTCATCACCAGATAAAGAATTGTTTAAAAAGAATTTTTTGATCATGAATGCCCTTTATCAGTTACAAGAGACACTGTATCCCGACAGTTGGCTTCAGGTACAAGCGATGAATATAGAGTTACTCTTCGGCCGCTATTATGCGAACACACATGTTATTGATCGTCACGACCCCTTGCGTGAGTACTACATCAACTGGTTGAACTATGAAGCGGATGAGGGAGAAGTAAAAAGGCTACTTAACGAGTTTTGGACTCGATACAAAAAGTTTGTTGGCGGAAGCGAAACAGACATGGATAGAAGCCACGCTCTGAGTTTGTTTGAATTACCGTTAGATGCCTCTGCAAAAGAGATCCGTAAACAGTGGAGACGTTTGGCATTGCGTTGGCACCCAGACCGAGACGAGGGTAACACGGCTAAATTTCAAGCCCTCTGCGAAGCATGGCATGTATTAAGGCAGTAATTGCATCTATAGCAGTAGAAGACGTGAGCGATATTGAGTGAATACCACAAAAGCCCCAGTGATGGGGATTTTTTGTTCTAAAAAAAGATCCATAGATTATTCATTTTCTATAGGCATATTCAATTCGTTAGATAAATCTACGGCTCTCAGATTGAGAGCCGTAGAAGGTTAATTTGTTTACTAACTAGCTAACGAATTAAGTAATCAAGTAACGCGATCAGTTCGAAGGCTTGAATTGAGATTTACGCATGCGGTTTAGCGCTGCCATTACATCCAATGTTCTTGGTTTTGCTAGATCACCATAGTTAGGCATATTCGCGTGCCATTCGTTATCTAAGATAGCGCTGAATTCTTTCGCAGGGTTGTTTGACCAACCTGGCGTTTGCGCAAATTGGAACCAAGCCCAACCAATCGCATTAACCTCAGAAGTCGACTCCAACTGTTCAAGTGCTGATAAATCAGTAAACTCTTTACCAAAACGCAGCGACTCTTTGCCTTTAGCATTAACACGGAACTTACCGTCAGTAAGAATGTTCATCAGTGAAGTGCGGTTTAATGAGCGTGGTACAAAGGTCTCCAAGGCCGTCTCACATTCGTTAGTTCGCTGAGTCGGGTGCTGAGCAATCACGTCTTTTGCTTTTTCAGTCACGTCTACTGCTTGGTAGTCGTGCATTTGAATAACAGTGTTCGCTACATCTAGGTAATCACCAGAGCCACCCATAACCACAATGGTAGAGATATCCATTTCTTCACGCAGTTGACCAATACGGTCAACAAGTGGCGTGATTGGCTCATCGCCTTTTGATACTAGCGCTTGCATACGTTCGTCACGGATCATGAAGTTAGTCGCTGACGTATCTTCATCTATCAATAGAGTTTGCACGCCCGCTTCAATCGACTCTTGTAACCAAGCGGCCTGTGAAGTAGAGCCCGAAGCATCTTGGGTACTGAAATTTGAAGTGTCTTTCTGCATTGGTAAATGATTGATGTAGTTCGACAGGTTTAAGCTGTGCACACATCGGCCATCTTCAGCGCGGATCTTCATGGTATCAATCGCTGTCACGATGCCTTCACGACCGTCACCAGGAATATGGTTGTAGATCGAACGTTCAACCGCGTTCAATAGCGTCGATTTACCATGGAAGCCACCACCAACGATCAGCGTGATGCCTTTTGGAATACCGAGACCAGTCATGTCGCCTTGGTTTGGGGTATTTAAAGTCACACTCAAGGATTCTGGAGCCGTGAAAGGGACAGCATCTTTCATTGGAAGGTCGCAGTTACCAGCAATACGCGGTAGCACACTACCGTTGGCAACGAACGCCGCTAGGTTATTTTCGTCAAGTTGAGCACGCAGTGCTTCTTGGTCTTCAATCGTTTCACAATGCTGAATCATTGCATCGATGTTCAGTTCACGCTCTAGCGTCGCACGACGAATAAACTTCGGTAAGTAGAAAGTGATAATGTTGTTCGCTTTCTTCGCAAGAATACTTCGGCCATCCGCAGGTAGATTGATGCGAAAACGAATTTCGATGCCGTGATCGGTGAAAACAACCGCTGTGTTGTCTAATACCGTTTGACCTGTCAGGGCGATAGACACCGTTGATTCTTGTTTCGCGAACTCAGAGAAGCTACGTGCAATAAAGTCACGCGCGGCGACTTGGTATTCGTAAGACTTTTCTTTCAGCCAATCTAACCCAGTTAACGACCACGCGCGTGTGGCGCGAAAACGAGAAGCTGACGCGTATGGGTCACCTTGGATGTGGTCGATGTGTAATTCAAAATCAGCAAAGTCGTATTGACCTTTAATTTGTTGATATGCACGGTAGTTTTGTTTTTCGAGCTTTTTAAGCTTTGCAGTCAACTGATCCATAACGAGGAATGCCTATTATATAGAGGGGAAGATAAATACAGAAAGGCGGCGATTATAAAAACCACCACCAGTAGAGTAAAGAGAAAGTAGGCTGAAAACCAAAACTAACTGCTCTTTATCGCTCTAAGCGGAACGCGTTGTCCCTAAATAATTTTGATTGATTAAGCTGTGCTCAAATTCCTGAGCAGTCATCGGTTTACCATATAGGTCACCTTGTCCGGAATTGCACTCTTCATCAATGACAAATTGCTCTTGAACTTCGGATTCTATGCCCTCAATGGTCACTTTCAAGTTGAGCTTTTTCGCTATCAGAATAATAGAGCGCACTATTTCAGAGTCTTCATGTGAGTTTTGCATCTGGTCAATGAAGCTTTTATCAATTTTGATCGTATCAAATGGAAACTTTTTCAGGTTACTGAAAGAGGCATACCCCTGTCCAAAGTCATCTAGTGACAATGTAACGCCAATGTTGTGTAAAGATTCAAGTGTGTTCCTTGCGACCACTTCATCCGCAATCAGGCCGCTTTCCGTCATTTCTAACTCCAAAAAGCGAGGCTCGAGATGGTAGGTTTCTAATAAGTGGAGGACCTGCTCGGCAAAGTGAGCATTATTAAGTTGCACCGCAGACACGTTCACTGCCAACTTGAAATCATCAACGTATTCTGACCACTCTTTAGCTTTTTCAATCGCATTGCGTAGAACAAAGCTACCTACCTCAAATATCAGACCATTTTTCTCAGCCATATGTATTAGGGGTTCATTAGAAATATCGCCTAGCACAGGGTGTTGCCAGCGTAGCAAAACTTCTGCGCCTACCCAGCGGCGAGTTGAAGGGCAAACTTTAGGTTGAAAGTAGAGTATAAGGTCGTCATTGCGAATCGCCTGAAGTAAATAACCTTCCACCTTATTGGTATGATTTTGTTTCTCAGGGTAAGACTGACTGTAGTAAGCAAATTTTTGACCAGAATCTTTACATGCCAACATCGCTTCGGAAGACTTGGTTAAGATACTTTCCGCATGGTCTTCATCGTCGGTCATCGCGATACCGATGTAAGCATGAAGATGCACGCTGTCATTGCCAATATAAAATTCTGAGTGGCCTATTCTGACGAGCTCAAGGATCAGTTTATCCAGTCGTTCGTGCAAGTCTTTAACACTGAATGCCAGAACAAGATCAATGGAAGTAGGGCGCGCGGTTAACACATCAATATCAGTAATACTTTCTATCCGCTGGCGATATTCAATCAGTAATTTGTCTAAGGCGGCGTAGCCGTATCGGGCTTGGATGCGTCTGCCGTTGGTAAACCCGATATGAATCACCGCGAATGAACAATTTGTCAGCTTACGTTGTGACGAGAGTTTGTGATTGAGTCTAGACTCAAAAGCACTTCGGTTTAAAAATCCGGTACCAAAATCGTGGTTTTTTTGGAAGTTGACGGTTTGCTCAGCAGCTTTGCGCTTATTAATTTCTAGATTCAATGAGACGTTAAGGCTGGCGAGATCTTTGGTTCTTGTGTCAACACGGTTTTTTAACGCCTGATTCATTTGCCGTAACTTTGCATGCTGAAACAAGGTCTTGAGTTGCGACTCAATCGAAAGGCGAAAACTTTCGATTAATTTTATATAGGTTGAAGTGTAGCTATTCTCTTTAGAGTCCAAGATACAAATGGTCCCAAACAGCTCACCATTGGGCCAAAGTAGTGGAATACCACAATACGAAATTAAGCCCAGTTTGACGTCTGGATTATGTTCCCATTCAGGGTCCGAACAAGCGTTGGGCACAATGAGCGTCTGCTTAGATTGCATCACACTCTCACAATAAAGACCCTTTCCCAGTAATTCTGCACTGCCTTGAGAGTATGGGTTGCTATCATTTTGGCTAGTAGAAAAGACTTCAATAAAGTCATGATGGACACGCATGATGAGTGCGGCTTGCACTTGGGTGATCTGAGCGAGGAGGTCGACAATATTTTGCCAACCTAATTTCATGTCGTGTGGTATGTCGAGATCGAGCGTTTTAATCTTCTTCATATGACTCCGAGTCAATCATGCAGTAAGCATCAACACGTCCTGTGTTAATTATGATGAATTCAAAAGTGGCAATAATGAGTAAGTTAAGTATAGAAAGGATGTATAAAAAAACCTCTGTAATGAGTCAGAGGTTCTTTTATATACGTTGTTGTCTCAGTATTGAGATCGTGTCGCCTTAAGATTAAGGCTTTAACTCTATAAACTCAGAGGGGTTGAGTTTATGGCTATAGTCAACGGTTTGCTGAGCAAAGCCATTCAACTGCAAAAACTCTTCTTTGAACCCTTGATAGTCACCTAATGTTTGGAAGTTGCTTTCATCCATTTTTTTGAGAATCTCAGATACCTGTTTTTGAGTTTCAGGCTCAAGCTCCCAATCATCCATACGAATTAAGCGCTCTCCATCCAATGGTACCTTTTCTTGGCCGTATAATTTGCCGCTAAACAAGCGCTGCATCTGTTGAATACAACCTTCGTGGGTCTCTTTCTCTTTCATCACTTTATACAAAGCAAGTAGGTAAGGGCTTAATCCCGGAATGAACACACTGGCTTTGGTGACTAGCGCTTTGCAGACAGTCGCGTAGGCACTGCCACCAAAGTTGGCTAGTTCAAGATTAAGCGCATGGCTGGTTTGATGAAGGTCGATTTTGGCGCGTCCCAGCGTTCCATCAAGGTAGATAGGGTGCGTGCTTTCCGGGCCGATATAAGAGAACGCAATCGTCTTACAGCCTTGAGCGATCGATTCTGCGTTAATCAGTTCATCAATCCAGTTTTCCCAATCTTCACCGCCCATCACTTTAAGTGTGCTTTCGGCTTCATCTTGCGTGGCAGCATCAAGCGTATTCGTTACCCAGCGATCGTGTTCTAGAGAAATTGTCGCGCCAGTCACGCTTGCGCCGATTGGCTTAATGGCTGAACGCCAAAACTCGTCGGAATCCGGTTTAGGTCGTACGCCTGTCGCTAAGCTATAGATAACGAGATCCACCTCGCCTTCGAAGAAGGTTTCAATGGCTTCGATCACTTGTTCACGTGTATGCGATGAAAAGGCGTCGCCAACGATGTTGATGGCGGTACGTTGCTCTCGCTCTGCTTCTTGTTTGAAGTAAATGTTGTTGTACCAACCGGCACTACCAAGGGATTTTTCGTTGGGACCGCGCTCGAATGAGACGCCAATGGTGTCAGCTTTTGCTCCGCCAAAGGTGAGGGCGATGCGAGCCGCGAGGCCAAAGCCAGAGGATGCGCCGATGATCAATACTCGTTTAGGGCCATCTTTGATTTGCGGCGCACTCTTAACGTACTGAATTTGTTGCTTTACGGCTTCTTGGCAGCCAATAGGGTGTGCGCTTTTGGCAACCACACCCTTAATAACAGGTTCGAGCAGCATAAATAACCTTACATTTATCGATGATATGCATTTAGGCTAACGTAAAGCTGTGTAAAATTTATTGAGCTAGACCGTTAAAACCTAAAGATACTGATATAATTCCTCGGCGACAAATTCAGCAATCCAAGGTTGAGCTTCTGGTTTGGGGTGCAATCCATCGTTCATCATCCACTCAGGCTTAAGAATGATATGCTCAAGGAAAAATGGCACAAGCGGTACATTTTGTTGATCAGCGAGAGCGGCAAAAACGTATTCAAACTGTTGGTTGTAACGCTTACCGTAATTCGGCGGGATTTTAATCTGCATTATGACAGGTTTGGCACCCGCCGCTTTTATTTGCTTGATGATTTTATCTAAATTTGCGGACATTAACTTAGGTGGGAAACCGCGAAGTCCGTCATTGGCCCCGAGTTCAATAAGCACGGTGTCTGGTGCATGCTCTTCGAGTAGTTGCGGTAGGCGAGCTAAACCATTACCTGTTGTGTCACCAGAAATACTTCCGTTAACCACGGTAACCGATTTATTGTGCTTAGCGAGTGCGTCGGGCAGTAAACTTGGCCAGCTTTGTTTGATGTCCATGTTGTAACCCGCACTTAGGCTGTCGCCAAGGACCAGTAATGTAGAGCTTTGAGCTGGCGTTTGGGCCAAAGAAGCCGTTGAAAATAAAATAAAGAATAAAAAGGAAATTAGTCGAGTCATGCATACATCCATCATTAAAGCAGAAGCTGTTTCTAAGACAGTGTCTACTAATCAAGAACATTTAACAATCCTAGAGCATGTTGATATCGATATTCGTGAAGGTGAAACAGTCGCGATTGTTGGTACATCGGGTGCGGGCAAATCGACCTTAATGACGCTACTTGCCGGGCTCGATGTGCCAAGTAAAGGCGAAATCAGTCTATTGGGGCAGCCTCTTTCACAGCTTGATGACGAGGCAAGAGCTAAAATCCGCAGTGAATCGGTCGGGTTTGTTTTTCAAAGTTTCTTACTGATCCCAAGCCTTTCTGCGTTGCAAAATGTCACGCTGCCTTGCTTGCTTAAAGGGGAAGACGAAGACATCGAACGCGCCACTGCTTTGCTGGAGTCGGTTGGCCTAAAAGATAGATTGGATCACCTGCCATCTCAGCTATCCGGCGGTGAGCAACAAAGGGTCGCTTTAGCGCGCGCCTTTATGATCAAGCCAAAAATCCTGTTTGCCGATGAGCCAACAGGCAACTTAGACCAGCAAACTGCTGCAAAAATTGTTGAACTGTTGTTTGAATTGAACTCATCACACGGTACAACTCTGGTTTTGGTGACACACGATCCTAAGCTCGCACAGCGCTGCCAAAGAACACTGAAAATGCATCTCGGTCAGATAGAGGAAGTCTAAATTGAACTCATCAAACGGACTGAATAAACGCTTATTCTCATGGAGTATCGAAGAGATTCGACACGGTCAGCTATGGCCGGTTTCTATTGCATTAACCCTGATCATTGCTTGTGTGTTTGCATTGTCGGCATTGGCCGAGCGCATGGAGCAGGTGATCGTTAAGCAGGGTAAAGATGCGCTCACTGCCGATAGTGTGTTTATTTCCGCTAACCCAATCCCACAACCATTACTCGATCTCACCCAAGCTGAGCAACTAGAAAGCTCGCAGTTAACTCGCTTTTCAACCATGGCATTCAGTGATAACTCAATGCAGTTAGTGACGGTTAAAGCGGTTGAAAGCAACTATCCACTGCGCGGCGAAATGATCTTAGAGGGTGTCGATAAAGCGTCCAGCCATCATGTTGAGCCGGGTGAACTTTGGTTAGACGAGCGTATATTCGCACAGTTAGAGGTTGAAATTGGTGACAATGTCACTATTGGCGATGCTGATTTAGCGATAACTGGGCGAATCACACAAGAACCTGGTTTAAGCTTTAACCCATTCCAACAAATGCCAGCAGTACTGATTCACAGAAGTGATATCGATGCCACAGGGGCGATTCAACCGGGCAGTCGTGTCAGCTTTAGACTGTTTTTGAACGGTGATGAGGCCAAACTCAAAGCCGCACAAGACATTATTGAATTGACGCCGAGCGACCGCTGGCGCACGCAAGATTCCGGTAGTCGCACCAACGACATGTTTGAAAGCACGACCCAGTACCTTTCGTTAACTGTTGCTATTGTGGTGATCATGGCCGCGACCACTTTAGTGCTCACTTGCCAGCACTATGTTGCAAGTCGCCGTAAAACCATCGCGATGCTGAAGAGTTTGGGTGCAAGCAAGCCGTGGATCATTAAATGGCTATCGGTACAGGTGTTATTGCTGGTTGTTATTGGGGGTGTGCTAGGGATCACTATTGGTATTGGTTTAGAATTTTTGCTTCGCATACCATTGGGGGACCTGTTGCCATCACCACTTCCAAGTTATGGCGTTGAACCTGCGATTTTGGCGATTTTATCAAGTATCCTCATTGGCGTACCGGCATTAGGTATTCCGCTGATTGGTTTGGTCAACACCTCGGCCATCAGTGTTATTCAATCAAGCTATCAGTCTAATGAAAGCTACAAGAAGTACCTGTTGTTGCTGGTGCCGATCATTCCAATGATGTTGATGTACGGCGGTAACCTGTTGGTATGGATCGTTCTTGCTGGTATTGCGTGCCTATTTTTAGTGCTTGCGATTGTCAGTACGCTTGTTCTGCGCTTGGTTGGCAAGTTGCCGACTTCGACCTCTATGCGCTTGGCATTGAGTCGAATCAATCGCACGCCATTTGCAACAGGTATTCAATTTGGCTCTTTGGCCCTTTCACTGATGTTGTTGTCTATCATTTGGTTGGTTAGAAGCGATTTATTGTCAGATTGGCAACAGACCTTGCCTGAGAACGCCCCTAATGCATTTGCGCTTAATATTGCAAGTTATGAGAAAGACAGTTATCTCGCGACCATTGACGCAAATGATGTAGAGCGCACCCAAGCGTTTCCAATTATCCGAGGAAGACTGACGACCATTAATGGTGTTGAAGCGTCGGAGTACAGCAATACCTCAGGGGAAACAGACGCGCTAAGCCGCGAGATCAACTTCACTTGGGGTGATAACCTGCCTGAGTACAATGAAGTGTTACAAGGCAGTTGGACACAAGAGCAGGGGGTGTCGGTAGAGTCTGATGTCGCTGAGCAGCTTGCCTTGAAAATTGGTGATGCGCTTGCGTTTACCATTAACAGCCAGAATGTCACAGCTAAGGTGAATAGCATTCGAAAAGTCGAGTGGCGTGAGATGAAGCCAAACTTTTACTTCATTTTTACTCCCGATGTATTGAGTTCTATCCCATCGACTTGGTTAGTGAGCTTTAAATTGGAGCAGCAGCACGATCAAATGCTCAACGAACTGTCTCGAAATCACCCGACGGTGAGCCTCATGGATATTCGTAAGATGGGCAATAAGATCCAAGAATTGCTCAAGCAGATCGTTTGGTCGATAACTGTACTCGCCGCTTTGGGTGTGGTGGCAGGGCTATTGCTTATCTTTACACTGCTGAGACTAAGCTTATCCCAAAGACAACAAGAGATACGTTTGTACCGCACATTAGGCGCGAGCAAGAAGCGAATTCTTAACACCATCTGGTGTGAATACGGCTTGATGGCGTTAGTGGCTGGCTCTATTGCAGCGTTGGGCTCAGAGCTGAGTGTCGCAAGCGTAATGAAGTTTGGCTTCGAACTGGAACCTTCACTGCACCCTATGCTTTGGGTCGCATTGCCAGTACTGACGTTTATCACGCTAGCCGCTGTGGTCAATAGCTTGATTAAGCGTCTATTAGCACCAATGAACAAAGATTTCGGATAATCTTCATATGTTGAGAAAATCGATTTTATTTAACCGAGAAAGCTTAACAGCCCTTAGTATAAACAAGACATATTCCACCTTAATTTTCGCTATTTTTAGCATTTTTCAAAATCAATTGTTCAATAATGCCGACTTAATGAATGGCGGTTAGTCCCTGTAAACAAAGGGTTTGCGCAACTTCATCATAACGTTATCAACAGTTATCCACAAAATCGGTGGATAACTTTAGGGATAAGTTGGCGTCGGTGTTTTACGGGTGTTAAGGCAGCCTTTGTGTGGCGTCACCTAGGGCAAATTTGGCGGTTAGAATAACCGTTAAAATTCTTGCTGGAGTTATTGAGTCAAGAGATTATTTATGTTTTTTACATACATATTAATGACCGTTCGGCTAAGACCTTGATAAAAATGTGTTTTAATTCGTCACCGAACAAAAGTAGAATGGTGGCAGTTAATCTTATTCTTTATAAAGTGATGAACTACAACAAAATGGATACAAATCAACCTTCTATTGCCATTGTTGGTGGTGGTATTGCTGGAACCACAAGTGCTATTCATTTTAGCGAGTTAGGTTTTAAGGTCACTATTCTGGAAAAAGGGCCGAGTTTGGTTAATGGCCCACCTATTTGTCACTTGCACGCAGGCGGCAATTTGTATCGAGATATTTCGGTGGAGCAGTGCGTTAAGTTGCTTACACAATCTATTGATACCGTCCGCTTATTTCCTCACACGATCAATATTCGTCCGACCATCATTGCTGTTCCGCATAGTGATGGTGGAGATCCTTTGGCGTTGCTTCCTCGACTTAAGGTGATCCAAAACAGTTACGCAGAGCTTGTTAAACAAGATGCGAGTAACCAAGTCTTGGGCGATCCGCAACAATATTACAAGCTATATAGCCAACAAGACTTGCTGGCTCTTGCTAAAAGAACGCAACCTCTGAATCCGACATCGCTTGATGATTGGTGCATTCCTTTTGCCAAGCATACAGATTTAGACACACTTAAGTTCCCCGTTGTGGTGGTTCAAGAGTATGGCTGGAGCGTATTCCGATTATCTGCGACGGCTCAATTGTCTTTAGGTAAGCAACCAAACTGTACGGTGTTGACGAACAGTCGATTACAATCAGCACAGTCGACAGATCAAGGTTGGTCGTTAACCTATACCGACAGTGAAAATCAAAGTCGTCATCTTAAGGCTGACTATCTGATTAATGCCAGTGGCTTTGAAACGGGCATCGTGGATGACTTTGTTGGCTCTAAGCAGCAAAGGCTGGTGGAATTCAAAGCCGCTTATGTGACCGAATGGGCATATTCGCAAGCGTGTCAGGAAGAGTGGCCTGAGGTGATCTTTCATGGCCCAAGAGGCACACCGCAAGGTATGGCACAACTGACGCCTTATGCCGATGGTGTGTTTCAGTTGCATGGTATGACAGAAGGCATCACTCTGTTTGAAGGGGGGCTGGTATCGTCTTCCACCGATTCCTCACAACCTCAATTGCCGTCCAAGTTACTCAAGAAAATTGTGTCTGGCTGGAGTGAAGCGCAGCTTGATCTCAGAACTCGCGCTGCAATCACTCATATGTCTCAGTTTATCCCAAGCTTTGGCTCTGCAGTGGTTGGCGGCAAGCCTCTGTTTGGCGCACAGCAGATCCCAGGGACGGATCCTAGCTTGAGAGCGGCTGATGTTTCATTTTGCGGTGATCGCTACGCGCGACTTGAGGTGGTAAAAGCATCTTCAACGTTTGAGGCGGCACAAAAGATTGCCCAGCACTGGTTTGACACATCAGACTCGGTATCAATTGAAGATAGCCACACCGTGACAATGTCACTTAACCTACGCGAAATTGAAGACCGAGCGATAGGGTTAACCCAAGAGCGTGGATATCCAGACTCACTTGCTAAAGTTTCAGGGCAAGAGCACTCTTAATCGTCAGTCATGATCGACTACGCTGCACTCCTTCAATTCGGCTTACCGTGATAGGTAAGCCGAATCTTCATTCAAATACCAGTTTAGATAGCGAAAATCATCCAAACTCATCTTCTAGGCTAAATACTTTTAGCGACATAGCAAAAACTAATAGCCGAAAAACCGAGCCCATTGGCACCAAACTGCCTGCAAACCTAGACGATCCCCTTTACTAAATGATATCTGATGACCGGGTTTTGCTTGTGCTAAACGGGGTAAATCAATCCTAGCGACGCATCCAATCTTCGGATACCCACCAATGGTCTGTCTGTCGTTGAGCAGCACAATTGGCTGTCCATCTTGGGGGATTTGAATCGCACCAAGGGCAATGCCTTCCGACAATAAGGTGATGTTCGGCGAGGCAACCGCGTCGCCAGTGAGCCGATAACCCATTCGGTTGGAGTGTTGGCTAACACTGAATTGTGCGCTATAGAGAGTCTGTTTTGCTGATTCAGAGAACTGTTCGTTTTGATATCCTTCAATAACCCTTAAGTTCAATGGCAAATTGAAATCGGGTTTGAATCGATAAGCGACACCGAGCGCTTTAAAGGGGTGAGAAAGAGCATGCTGGGTAAAACCAATTTGTTGTCCTGGTTGGCATGGCTCCCCATCTTGTGTTAACTCCCCAATTTTTTCTCGTGTTACGGTTGAGCAGCTATCAAGCATTACTGGAACATTGAAGCCGCCCTTGATCGCTAAATATGCTCTTAATCCATTCTTGGGTAAGCCAAATGAAAGAACCTGTCCTCTAAATGCTTGGAATGTACTCCAATTATCCAGTGGTTTATCATCAAGTTTGGCTTGTAAATCACCACCACATAACGCCATTTCACAGTCTGAGTCGACTTTTAACCGACATTGACCAAGAGTGATTTCTAACGCAGCTTGGTTAACAGGGTTGCCAAATAGATGATTTGCCCAACGGTAAGAGTCATCGTCAATCGGACCACCTTGCGTCAATCCTAGATGCGCAACCCCAAATCGTCCGAAATCCTGAATCAGGCTCTATGGATCGGGCTTAATGATGGTCAGTGTCGATTGATAGATGGATTTAATCATTTACAATCCCTCCACCAAGCGCCACAAATTCTTGTTTTGATATTGCCGAGAAACGTACTGAGTCACCAACGTTGAGTAAAGACAGCGAGCACTGCGCGATGTCGCTGTTGTTCAATAGGCTATGATCAAATAGCGTCAGTGGGCAGTTACCAATAATATTCCAGCCGCCCGGTGATTCTGAGGGGTACACCGCTGTTTTCAAATCTGCGATAGCGATACTGCCTTTCGGAACACTTAAGCGGGGAGTTAATTGGCGAGGTAAAGCCAGCTCATCGACCACATCAGACATAAAGGCAAAACCCGGAATAAACCCTATTGCACTCACAGTGTAGGTCTGTGAGGTGTGATAATGAATGATATCGTCTAACGACAAGCCTTTGTCTTGATATCGTGCTAAATCGAGCGTGGTTTCTGTTGAATAATAGGCGGGTAGATCAATAATATTGATTGCCTTATTCGTACTCGAAAATGAGGAGACCGCTTGACTTAACAAGACATTAAGTTGCTCGATAAATTGGTTTTCTGAAATGCAATAAGGGAGATAGTCGACTAATATAGTGTGATAAGACGGTGTGACGTTCATCAGCACCGACGCAAATTTTTGGCGAATCGTATCGGAAAAGTGAGCCATATATTGCGCGTACTGAGTGCTAGATTGTTGCTTTGATTTTATCGATAGCGTGACTAAAACGCTGCACTCAGCGACCGGCACGATATTAAATTCAATCGGATTCGTCATCATTTCGTTTCCATACTGCTCTTCTCGATAATCAGCGCCCTAACTATCGAATCTAGTTTTATTCCAAAGTGTTCTTTTTATTCATTGATGATTTGTCAGGTGATGAGTTCACGCAGCATGCTAATTAAATGTATTGAGGTCTTGTCTGATTTTTCTGATTAAGGCGATAGAGTGAGGGTTATCACCATGTACACAGATGGTATCGGCTTCAATCGGCAGTCTTTCCCCTTGTATGGTGGTGACAGAGCCGTAGTTAATGATCTGCATCACTTGGTTATAGATATCATCTTTATTAACATGAACCGAGCCTTTCATCATTCGTGGGGCCAACTGCCCGTTATTCAAGTACGCTCGGTCAGCAAAGGCTTCAAATAACAAGGGTAAATCATGATCATCCGCGATATCTAAATACTGTTGATTGTCTGAAGAAGAGAGGATCATTAGAGGGATGTTAAATTCAGCGACGGCTTGAGCTATCGCATTAAAAATATCGGTATTCGCCATCATATCATTATAAAGTGCACCATGAGGCTTCACATAGCTAACGGTGGTGTGGTGATAACGACAAAGCGCTTGCAAGGCCCCAATTTGGTAACAGACTAATTCACTGATCTCATCCATCGTATGCGGTATCGAGCGACGTCCAAAGCCGACCAGATCTTGATAACCCGGGTGAGCACCAATTTGAGTGTGATAGTGTTGCGCGAGTTTAATGGTCTTGGACATAACGTGCGGATCTGATGCATGAAACCCACAAGCGATGTTCGCCATATCAACCCATTCCATGACTGACTCATCGTCACCCATCTTCCAGTTGCCAAAACTTTCTCCCATGTCGCAATTAAGCAATACCTTGGCTGTCACGTGATGTCATTCCTTTACGTTTTTGTAGTTGTAGTTCGGATTATGGTTGCAGCTGTTTAAGACGTTCTTACAAATGGCAGAATTTAACAGTGACCTAACTCAAAGTTTTGCTATTGTTGAGTGAGTGGTAAGTTATTAACTTAAAATTAACGTTCTTATTTAATAATATAAATTTTATGAATACTATCAGCATTTGAGAATTCTACGACTTTAAAGCCAATGCTCACATCTTGAAATCATAAGGAAAGTCTCCCCAAAGAAGTGCGATAGCCATGCAACATAACTTTGTGTTATTGACGGTCGGCTAATCAGCTCGGATGTTTGTGACCTTACCCTAAGTTGTTGTATCCTAAGTGACAGGTTAAATATTTTTAAACAAAAAGGTCTCCGACACATGAATGTCTTAGTTACAGGCGGCATGGGTTACATTGGTAGCCATACAAGTATCCAGATGATCAACGCAGGTATGACGCCAGTGCTTTTTGATAACTTGTACAACAGTAAGTCAAGCGTTTTAGAGCGTATCGAGAAAGTCTCTGGTGTTCGACCTGATTTCATTGAGGGTGATGTGCGCGACAAATCGCTACTGACTGAAACCATGAAAAAATATAACATCCAAGCAGTTATCCACTTTGCAGGCCTGAAAGCGGTGGGAGAGTCGGTTGCTAAACCTCTGGAATACTACGATAACAACGTCAATGGCACGTTAGTTCTG
Organism: uncultured Vibrio sp.; assembly: GCF_947488985.1. Lineage (GTDB taxonomy): Bacteria > Pseudomonadota > Gammaproteobacteria > Enterobacterales > Vibrionaceae > Vibrio. The sequence continues at coordinate 7,981 of NZ_CANLBV010000018.1, read as the reverse complement.
GTCGATGCGATGCGCGATGCTAATGTGAAATCATTGGTATTTAGCTCGTCGGCTACGGTCTATGGTGATCCTGAAAGCGTACCGATTACTGAAGATTTTCCAACCAGTGCAACCAATCCATACGGTCGCAGTAAGTTAATGGTTGAAGAGTGCTTAGCTGATTTTCAAAAAGCCAATCCAGATTGGAGTATTACGCTGCTGCGTTACTTTAACCCAGTAGGCTCCCACCCAAGTGGTGAGCTAGGAGAAGATCCACAAGGTATTCCAAACAATCTAATGCCATTTGTCTCTCAAGTTGCTGTTGGTCGACGTGAGTTCTTGTCTGTCTTTGGTAGCGATTACCCAACAAAAGATGGCACTGGTGTTCGTGATTATATTCACGTAATGGACTTAGCTGATGGACACATCGCAGCACTAGATAAAGTAGGGCATAACGACGGCCTCCATATTTATAATCTTGGTACAGGTAATGGCTCTAGTGTCTTGGATATGGTTAAAGCGTTCGAAAAAGCGAGCGGTAAAGATATCCCTTATAAGCTTGTTGAACGTCGTCCTGGCGATATTGCAGAGTGCTGGGCCGATCCTGCTAAAGCTCAAAAAGAGTTGGGCTGGAATGCTACACGCACACTAAAGGACATGACAGAAGATACATGGCTTTGGCAGTCAACAAACCCTGATGGTTTCCCAAGCTGATCGAGCAGTTTCATGAATGTTTAATGTAGAAAAAGATGCCTTGGGCATCTTTTTTTGATCTAAATCGAATAAAAAATAAATTTGCCGTTAAAAAGTATCATTCTAAAACTGTTGTGTTACCATTCTCTCGAATTGTTTGCTTAATGTTAATTTTCTTTGGAGTTAATCATGGAACTAGGTCTAATTATCGCTTTCATCATTGCATCTGCTGTAATGGTTAAGAAAGAGATGGCAGAACAGTAATTTCACTTTATTCCCTTTTTTATACAATTTTTAGTGAAATAAATAAAAGCCAGCATGTGCTGGCTTTTTAGTTTTTAGTGCGATAAGTTGCTTTAATATCAGTCTTCTAACGAATTAGAACTCGTATTTAGCCGTTACTGACCAGTTTCGACCAGCTTGTGTGTAATCTCTCTCTTCTTGTGAGAATCCACGAACATCATTCCACGAGTAGTACTCTTCATCGGTAACATTAAAGAGTCCCGCACGCAGTGTGAGATCTTTCATTGGCAAGTAATATGCCGTCAGGTCAACGACCGTTGCTGAATCAATAGGAAGAATTTCGTCAGTTAGACCGACACTGTTGATGTCACTCGACTTTTTAGCTGCAGTGTAGCTGATGTTCAATGACGTGCCCCAAAGTGACGTCGGTGCATCGTAGTTGAAGGCAATGACCGCATTCCAAGGGTTTACGCTGTTAAGAGGGTTGCCTTCTCCATCTTCACCTTCAGTGTAGGTTGCAGCAATTCGCGTGCTAATTCCTTTTACTGACACGAAATGATTCCATGACAAAGTATTAGATGCTTCGATGCCTTTAATTATCGCTTCATCAATATTCACATTTTTGTAGATTGTCGGGTCCATTGGAGAGCCAGAACCGCTTACTGGCAACGTATCAATGAAGTTATCGTAATCACTGTAGAAGACCGCAATCTCACTTGATGAGAAATCGGTGTTATGACGCCAACCGAGCTCATAAGAGAGGCTTTCTTCGGCTTCTAGATCTGGGTTAGGGGCATTCACGTAACCATGAGCAGGGTTACCAAATGAGTAGTACAGCTCTTGGAAATCAGGAGCTCTAAAGCCTTGACTGATTTGACCAAAAATTTTGTTTTCATCATTGAGTGTGTAAGTTGCACCTAAACGGCCCGTGACAGCGGAATCTGAGTATTTAGCATAATCTTCTTCAGGGTTGCCACTTGGGTTTTGGCTGGCATCGCCCGGGTCCGTTTCAAATCTATCAAAACGAACGCCAGGAGTGACCATCCAATTGCCGATCGTCATTTCATTTTGCGCAAAGAAGCCATATTTTCTTTCTGAGGCGGCGGGAATATAGAAGATAACCTGATCGTCACTGATAGAGTTATATTCGTTATTTACGTTTTCAATATCTTTGTCTGAATAAGAAGCGCCATAAATGAAGTAGTTCTCTACATTACCAGCCATGAAGAACTTATCGAATTGAACATCAAATTGATAACCTTCATCCGAATAGACATAGTCTTTTTTCTGAATGTTTCCTGCTGGCGGTAAGAACATTCCGCCGTTCGAAGTACGATTGGTGATGCCATTTTCTTCTTTACTCAGCCAGTCTGCTTGCCAAGTCATCGTATCGGCAAACGCTAAATTGGCATCCCAAATATGTTTGATGCCAATTTGTTGCTGGCTCGTTGAGTCCTCGCCAGTGTAGTTGGTGTAGCTTGAGTCTTCTAAGTTTGTATCGCCAGAGTTTTCAATAAAGTTGCCCGAGAATTCTAAACGGTGCTGTTCATTGAGTTGATATTGAAGCTTAACTAATAAGTTATTGTTCTGAGTATCTTGCTCATCAGGTGTTCCGAAGTTATCTATTTGTTCGCCATCTCTTCGAGTATAAGCTACTAAGGTTTCAAGATCGCCAACACGATTTGCTAAAGCGACAGACTCACTAAAAGTGTTGTCAGAAGATGAATAGTTGAACTTAGCATGGCCACCAAAATCTTTGTTTTTTAAAAAATCGCTTGGATCTTTTGTCTCAAATGCCGCAATACCACCAATGGCGTCTGAACCGTATAGCGATGACGCTGCGCCTTTTACAACTTCTACGGACTTCAACATATCGGTATCAACATCAACACGGGAAGAGTTAATGAAATTGAATGATTGAGTACCACTTGGCGTAAATTGGTTGGTTTGAGAGACCCCATCAACGATAACTTTGACTCGGTTACCTTCCATTCCTCGGATATTAATGCCTTGAATGCCTTGGCGAGAATTTGTTGTTACCGTCACGCCTGGTGTGTACTTAAATAAATCTTCTACATCCGTGACCATGTTTTTTTCGATATCTTTCTCGTTGATCACAGTGACTGAAGCCGCCACATCTTCAAGTTGTTGACCTGTACGAGTTGAAGATACAACAACCTCGTTAAATAGGGCATAATCTTCAGCTAAGGCTGAGGTTGATGAAAGCGCTAAAATGATTGAAGCAGAGAGTAGGGATTGCTTATACATCTGATAGTTACCTTAATTCCATAGTATTATCTTGATTACGAGAAAGATACTATTGGATCTAAATGATAATTACTATTATTTGTATTTAAATTTATTTATAACTTTATCAACTGAAAGCTTTTTAAGTACAGTAAACCACTGTATTAAAAGGATTTTAATACGTTTCGCTTAACGATTAAATGCTTTTATTTTTGTGATAAACCTCTCATTTATAAAGTGAAGTACTGATGCATAGCCCAATAACACTCGAAGCGTTACACATATTAGATGCGATTGAACGTCGTGGCAGTTTCGCTGCGGCGGCCAATGAAATGGATAGAGCGCCATCGTCACTCAGTTATCAAATACAAAAACTCGAACAAGAGTTAGATATTATGATTTTTGATCGATCTGGACACCGAGCTAACTTCACGGAAGCGGGTCAATTGATACTCGAGCAGGGACGATTGATTCTTGGTGCGACAGAACGACTAGTGAATGATGCGAGTATTCTTGCTAACGGCTGGGAGCTCAATATAACCATCGCGTTTGATGGCATTATCCCCATTGCCAATTTGTTCCCATTGGTCGATGAGCTAGGTAAAATAAGTAAAACGCAAGTTCGATTACAGGAAGAGATCTTAGCGGGATGTTGGGAGTCACTCGCCGATGGACGTGCCGACTTACTGGTGTGCCCGAAGATCGATACTATTCCAAATGATATGAAAAGTGATGTCATTGGTAAGATAGAGATGATTTGGGTCGCAGCATCAAACCACTATGTTCACAAGCGTTCAGGTGAGTTTGATCAAAAGGCAAGAGAAAGTTACAGGGTTATTGCTATCGCCGATACAGCCCGTGATCAACCCGCAATGAGTATCAATATTCTAGAAAAACAGCCGCGCCTAACCGTGACAAGTTTTGCCGCCAAAGTTGACGCGTTAACTTCAGGATTAGGAATTGGCACCATGCCGACGGTTATCGCGAACCCATTAATAGAATCTGGTGTGTTACAGCAGATCTCAGGGACAGAATTACACGCGATTGACATTGTTATGGCGTGGCGCCGCAACAAAATGGGTGATGCTAAATCTTGGTGCATTCAACACCTTAAAAAGACTTGGTCATTAAAATAGCGGTAACACCATATCTGCGGTTCCATCTTCAAAACTGATATCTAGCTTAAAACCAAGTTTTTGAGCTAGTGTCAGCATTCCTCTATTGGTCGGCATCGTCATTCCAGACATCTGTTTCGTCTGCTTTGCACGGCAGTAATCGATAACCTTAGTCATCAGAATACGACCCAAACCGACACCTTTTAAGTCTGAACGTATTAATATCGCGAACTCTGCATCGGTATTCTCTGGGTTAATCAGCGCTCGAGACACACCAATAATTGCTGGAACGCCATGTTCTTCACTAACGACCACAAAGGCGATTTCTCTATCAAAATCAATTTGCGTGAAATTGGCGAGCGCCTCATGATTAAATTCACCGACATCGCTAAAGAAACGTTTATAGAGATCCTCTTTTGAAACTCGGTGAATAAAGTCAGCATGCAGTGGTTCATCTTCAGGAAGGATCGGGCGCAATAACACCTCTGAACCATCTTTCAACGTTATATATTCTTCAAGTTCAACAGGGTAAGGACGAATTGCGAGCCTTTCTTGAGGGTCGCCTTCATAGGCTTTTAGTATAATATCGGCATCGAGTATTGTGAATTTATCACCATTGGCAAGTACTGGGTGTATATCCAGTTCATGAATTTCAGGGCAATCAACAACCATCTGCGAAATACGGACCAGAAGCTCAGATAGTCCCTCAATATCAATCGGATTCGGCAGTTTTTGCAAACGAATCTTGCCACTTTTTATCGCTCGAATAATCAAGTAACGAGACAGTGTCATGTTCAGTGGTGGAAACGCCGCAGCAGCGTCAATGGATTCATCCCATTCGGATCCACCTTGACCCAATAAAATAATAGGACCAAAGGTGTCGTCGGTGGTCACTTTGATCCGTAACTCTTGGCTACCTGCAAGTTTGGCCATTCCTTGAATCAATAAGCCATGAATATGGGCGGTCGGGTATGATAATTGAGACCGATCGAGAATGGCTTGCGCGGCATTAGCGACTTCATTACTGTTTCTCAGGTTAAGCATCACACCCTGTACATCTGACTTATGGGCGATATCTGGCGAACGCAGTTTTACCGCGACAGGGTAACCAATTGTCTCTGCAATATGTACCGCTTCACTAGGATCAGAAGCGATCCAGGTAGGTAAAACTGACAAATTAAAGTGTTTGAAAAATTGGCTGTTTTGGTGGGTATCAAGACTAACTGTGTTTTTATCCAGTAGTTGTTGTTCTATCCAGTTTTTGGCATCGGCTAAGTCTTCAATGTGAACTTTTTCTGCCGTGGTCGGCGTTTCCATTAATTGTCTTTGATTACGTCGGTACTCCACCAAGTGCATGAAAGCAACCACGGAACTTTCAGGTGTACGATAGGTAGGGATCCCCGCTTCAGTAAACAATTTTCGTGCAGGTCTTGCGGTTAACTCACCAGACCAATTGGTCAGAATATTAAACCGCTTATGGCGAGGGTGCTTTTTAATCGCTTCAATAATTCGTTTGGCGGTGTTGGCTGAGTGCGCGATCGCAGAAGGACTGTGCATGATGAGAATGGCATCGGTTTCGTCACCATCAAGCAGAATGTTGATGGTGTCTATATAACGCTGAACATCAGAATCACCAACAATGTCTATGGGGTTGCTATGTGACCAACTGGTTGGCAACACCTTGCTTAATGCATCAAGCGTGTTATCTGATAACTCAGCAAGCTTACCGCCGCGTTCAAATAAAGTATCCACTGCCATGATAGCCGGCCCACCGCCGTTGGTAACAATAGCAAGCCGTTCCCCCCGTAAAGGTACAGAATGAGTGAGCGTCTCTACCGCTGCAAACAGTTCATGCAAATTCTTAACTCGCAGCATACCACTACGACGAATCGCCGAGTCATAAATGATATCTAACGTATTGGTACCGCCAGTGTGTGCGATAGCGGCGGCTCTGCCTTTTTCGGTGCGACCTCCTTTTAACACAAGAATTCTTCGATTACGTGATGCAGCTCTTGCTGCAGAAATGAATCGTCTTGCATCCTTAACGCTGTCGACATAAAGCAATATCGCTTCTGTGTGGGAATCGGTACTCAGGTAATCCAACAACTCAGAGAACTCGATGTCACTACCATTACCTATCGAGATAAACGCAGAGAAACCAATCTCTTTGTCGTTGGCCCAATCAAGAATGGTGGTACACACCGCTGCTGATTGAGAGATGAACGCGATTTTACCGGGCAGTGCAGTGACAGGAGAAAAAGACGCATTTAGGTTAAGCCAAGGGATGATCACGCCCAAGCTATTCGGCCCGAGCACACGAATGTTGTGTTGCTTGGCGATCTTTAGGCACATTGAATCAAACGTTTCGCCATTGTCTAAGTGCTGGTGCATATCAGAAGAGAGCACAATCACAGAAGCGATCCCTTTGTCAGCAAGTTCTTTAAAGAGAGCAATATTACGCGTCGCATTGGTGCACAAAATCGCTAGGTCGGGAACAATGGGCAGCGATAGAATGTTTCTATAAGAGAGGACCCCCGCGACTGAACCGTATTTCGGCGTCACGGGCATCACCGCACCTTTAAAATCCCCATGCAAAAGGTTATTCATGACGATGTATCCCGCATGTGATTCTCGTTGAGAGGCACCAACAACGGCGATTGAACGGGGTTTGAGTAGGGGATCAAGATGATTCATGGACATATCCTAGCAATGCACGTAAGTTCATCGTAACTTACTTTTCACTGATAGGCTGACGGCTTATTCACCGAATTTAGATGAATAAGCGGACACGGCATAAAGTTTGTGAAATAGGTCACCCACTAATGATGTATAATCTCAAAGTTAACTTGATTCTAAATCAGCGTATCGGCATGATTTATAGTAACTATTATTAAGGATATAGAGCTTTCCATGAAAAAATTTGCAATTGCGACTTTGCCACTGCTCTTGGCTGCATGTGTCTCTGAGAACTACATCACGGATGTGACTTCAGATAGTTATCAGGAAGAGTACAAAACAGCTAAAGTTGAAGCTCCAGTTGTATCTCAATCTGAGCAAACAAGCGTTGTTGAAGAGAATGTTACGACTAACGTTATTAAGACCGAGCCTGTTGAACAGAAGGTCACTAAAAGCACGACGGCTAAACCCGTTGCGGCGGTGAAAGGCCCAACGAAAAAACAACAAGATATGAACCAGCGTTTTGGCTATACAGTTCAAGTTGTTGCGGTTGGTAGCCAAAGTAAAGTCGACTCTTTCGTGAAAATGCTCCCAACGGCGTCTCAGCCGGTCTGGGAAAACTACAAAATGGTGAATGGCACTAAGTGGTTCACGGTACTTTACGGTGACTATGCGACACGCTTAGAAGCTAAAAAGGCAATATCAGCTCTTCCAGCGACTTTCAAAAACCTGCAGCCGTTCGTTAAGAGTATTGATGATATTAAAAACTCTGAATACCCAACGCTAAACAAGTTAAACTAAGTTTTGATTCATTAAAGAGGGAGCCGTTGCTCTAATGCCGTTCACTTAAGGTGAGCGGCATTGTTTTTTCTAGGATATCGGCTTGGCTTTTTCTTCACGACTCTAGGGAAAGATCTGTCTCGCCTTGGCTCTAATATTAAACTCCCGCTCATCGAGTAAAAGTTCTGGAGTTGCCGCGGGATTGCTCCCGGTGATGAATATGGAAGACCGACTATTAAACGCATAAT
>NZ_CANLBV010000017.1 GCF_947488985.1 uncultured Vibrio sp. | reverse complement strand
GACTTTCTCTGCTAGCTTGTGCTTTGGCTTTAAATTCAGGAGCATGTTTGATTCGTGTTTTCTTAGTTGTCATTGCTCACCTCGTTAGTGATTGTACTCACTTAACTCAGTGTCCAAAACTTCTGGTGCGGATCATAAGCGTTAAGATACAAGCAGCAAGGTAGACTACTTCCCCGAACAACTACGGGAAAAGAAGCGTTATTTTTATCCTTGTATATCCTAATTTGAATACTTTTACTCAAACCAATCATTACAAAACCGATCATTAATTACACATAAATATACCGTATGTACGTTTTTTGTGTTTGTAAAGTAAAAAAAAGGATTCCAACCGGAACCCCTGACTTTATCACATGTTATTTCTTTACGTTTTTTTTTGTGGAGAGTATTCGCATAGGTCTTCAATGATACAGCTGCCACAACGTGGTTTACGCGCGACACAGGTGTAACGTCCATGAAGGATCAGCCAATGGTGGACATCGAGCTTGAACTCTTTTGGCACGACTTTAAGCAGTTTTGCTTCGACATCGTCGACAGTTTTACCCATCGCTAGCTTAGTGCGATTTGATACTCGATAAATGTGAGTATCAACGGCAATGGTGGGCCAACCGAAAGCGGTATTTAACACCACGTTTGCTGTCTTACGACCAACACCAGGAAGGGACTCTAGTGCCGCGCGATCTTCCGGTACTTCACCATTGTGTAGGTCAAGCAGCATACGACAGGTCTTGATGGTGTTTTCTGCTTTTGAGTTAAATAGACCAATGGTTTTGATGTACGCTTTCAATCCATCGACACCTAGATCGAAGATAGCCTGCGGGGTATTGGCAACGGGGTATAGCTTATCAGTGGCTTTGTTGACGCTGACATCGGTCGCCTGCGCCGACAAAAGTACTGCGATCAGCAGCTCGAATGGACTGCTCCAGTTTAGCTCTGTCTGCGGATTGGGGTTGTTCTCTCTTAAACGCTCAAGTATTTCTACTCGTTTCACATTGTTCATAACGACATTACTTTCAAATAGTTAGGGCATGAGTTCTGACTAGTGTCAACACTCAGCTTTATTATTGATTATGCGCTCTTATGAGCGTCATTATTATGGGTATTGCGTTGAATCTCTTTGCCCGCTGAGTGGTTGAGCGAACTCAGCGGGTCTAAGCTCATTGAACTTATCAAGCGTTGGTCACGCGAGCGCGTTCAATGGTTGGTTTTTGTTGTTTTGGCTGTCTAGATTTGACCTGGTTGTCGATGATGTTTTTCAAGGCAATCAAAAATCCAACCCCAATAAAGGCACCCGGCGGAAGCAGTGCTAACAAGAAGCTATTATCAAACTGGAATATTTCGATTCGTAGCACAGAAGCCCAGTCACCTAATAGCAGGTCTGCGCCATCGAACAGGGTTCCGTTGCCAATCACCTCACGCATCGCACCCAGCACTACCAGTACCGATGTCATGCCTAACCCCATCCAAAACCCATCTTGAGCCGCTGGCAGCACTTCGTTTTTTGAAGCGAAGGCTTCTGCGCGACCAATGATAATGCAGTTGGTTACGATCAGTGGGATAAAGATACCCAAAGACAGGTAAAGCCCATACGCGTAGGCATTCATCAGCAGTTGCACACAGGTTACCAGTGACGCGATGATCATCACGAACACAGGAATACGCACTTCTTTTGGTACATGGTGACGCACCAAAGAGACAGAGACATTTGAACCGACTAATACCAATAAGGTAGCAATACCAAGTCCAAGTGCGTTCGTCACTGTTGAGGAGACAGCCAACAGTGGACACAACCCAAGAAGTTGGACTAAGGCTGGGTTATTGGCCCACATGCCATTTTTGATTAGTGTCTTATGATCACTCATTATTCACCACCACAATTTAGAGGTTGAGCAAGCAATGCTTGGCTGTTTTGGTTAACGTATTGAACCGCTTGCTTAACGGATTTAACAACGGCTCTTGGGGTAATGGTTGCGCCAGTAAATTGATCGAACTCCCCGCCGTCTTTACGCACTTTCCAACGTTCAATATTAGAATTTGTCACTTGCTTGCCTGCAAATGAGAGTATCCAGTCACTGACACGAAGATCAATCTTATCACCCAACCCCGGAGTTTCATGGTGCGAAAGTACGCGCGTACCTAAGATAGTCCCGTCAGTTTTCATTCCAACAATGACTTTGATCGCCCCGTTGTAGCCGTCAGGCGCAATCGCTTCAATTGCAATCGCACTCGGCTCACCGTTGAGAGTTGCGATGTAAGCGGGCATCGCTTGCTCAGTACCGAGCTCCTTTGCTTCAACTAAGGTACACGCTGAGAACAGCTCATTGTCATGCAGAGCGTGCGGGATCACTTGGTTTAGTACTGATAATAGCTGAGCTTGTTCTTGTTGCTTGATCTGATCTTGGGTCAGGTAGTGAGTGACCGCGACCAAACCGGTTGAAGCACACGCAAAAATCGCCAGTACCAGACCGTTTTTCTTTATTGCATTTAGCATGGTATTTGCTCCCTTAGTGACCGTATGTACGAGGTTTGGTGTAGTAGTCAATCAGTGGAACACACATATTGGCTAACAATACGGCAAACGCCACACCATCAGGGAAGCCACCCCAACTGCGGATGATAAACACCAGGCCACCGATCAGGGCACCAAACACCAAGCGACCTTTGACTGTCGTTGATGCTGAAACGGGATCGGTTGCAATGAAAAATGCGCCGAGCATAGTCGCACCAGACAATAGATGAATGGTCGGTGAAGCGGTTTCGCCAGGAGTAAACAGCAAGAACACTAGGCTAAACAGGGTCAAACTGCCTAAAAAAGCCACTGGAATATGCCATTGAATCACGCGTTGTTTAATCAGCAGCAAGCCGCCAACTAGGTAAGCAAGGTTTACCCATTCCCAACCTACGCCGGCCAACCAGCTAAATTGCGGTTGAGACAGAGCTTCAGAAGCGGTGTTGCCTGCGGTTAATGCAGTTTTGAAGGCATCGAGCGGTGTCGCCATTGTCGTGCCATCAATACCTAAACGCGCTTGTTGTAGAGATAATCCTTCATGATTGAAACCAGTAAAGATCATCAAAAATGAGTCAACAAAGCTGCTTGCATCGGCACTTAAGCTGATCGGCGCATTCCAGCTGGTCATTTGAACTGGGAATGAGATAAGCAATACAATGTAAGCCACCATCGCCGGGTTAAATGGATTTTGCCCAAGACCGCCGTATAGATGTTTAGCAATGACAATAGCGAAGAACAGACCGATCACAAGAATCCACCACGGAGAGTGGGGAGGGATCGCAACACTGAGTAGCCAAGCGGTGACAACGGCGCTGTAATCTCGCAGTGCCATCATTGGCGGGCGTTTTCTCAGTAGCATGACAGCTGCTTCAAAGGTAACAGCAAGTACGATAGCAAAGACTAACTGGATGAGTGTACCCCATCCAAAGAAGTAGGTTTGAGCTAGTAGACCTGGTAATGCGCAAATCGCGACCCATTTCATTAGATCTGGGGTGCTTTTGCGGTTATGTGCGTGCGGTGAGCTGGCAATAAAGAAGGCCACTACTCTTTCTCCTCGTTGTTCTTTTTATCTTGCTGCTGCTGAGCTTTTCTTGCTTTAGCGCGAGCAATCGCGGCAGCAACGGCTGCTTTTTTAGGATCGATGGGTTGTTGTTTAGTGTCAGCCTTTATTTCGACTAAAGGTTCAACCACAGGCTCGGGTGTCACTTCCGCTATCTCAGACTGTTTCATTTGTTGCGCCTTCTTAGCTTTGGCGCGGGCAATCGCAGCCGCAACGGCGTCTTTCTTAGCATAGCCAGAGTTTTCAGTTGAAGCGTCAGAAGCTGATTCCGCTTGCTGTGCTTTCTTTGCTTTAGCGCGAGCAATAGCTGCAGCAACTGCGTCTTTCTTAGCGTCGCCGGAGTTTTCAGTTGAAGCGTCAGAAGCTGATTCCGCTTGCTGTGCTTTCTTTCCTTTAGCGCGAGCAATAGCTGCAGCAACTGCGTCTTTCTTAGCATCGCCAGTGCTTTCAACCGGAGCATCACTTTCGGTTTCAGTCACCGATTGAGATTGTTGCGCCTTCTTAGCTTTGGCGCGAGCAATCGCAGCCGCAACCGCGTCGTTCTTGGCATCGCCAGTATTTTTAGCTGGAGCATCACTTTCGGTTTTAGTCATCGATTGAGATTGTTGCGCCTTCTTAGCTTTGGCGCGGGCAATCGCAGCCGCAACCGCGTCTTTCTTGGCATCGCCAGTACTTTTAGCTGGAGCATCACTTTCAGTTTGAGTTGCTGATTGCACTTGCTGTGCTTTGCGCTCTCTAGCTTGTCGTTTACGCTCTTCACGCAGCTTAGACATTTCAGAGTTGTCTGGTTCAGCGTCATTTGATTTCTGAGCCGCAGCTTGTTTCGCTTTTGCTCTAGCAATGGCAGCCGCAACCGCAGGTTTCACTGCTGGCTCCGCATTGGGTGTTTGCTCGGCAGCCGATTTTTGCGCTTTAACGCGAGCAATCGCAGCAGCAATCGCATCATCACCGTCGGTCAATTTCATGTCTTTGCGGCGGTTATCAGCCGCTTTCTTGAAGCGGTTTTCTCGTTCAGCTTTGTCGCGCTCCATACGAGCGTTCTTCTCTTCGAAACGAACCTTGGCGCGCTCAGCCGCTGTCGCTTCATCTTTTCTTGTTTTGATTTCGGCTTTCGCTTGGCGATAGTACTGAACCAGAGGAATTTCACTCGGGCAGACAAACGCACAAGCACCACATTCGATACAATCTTTAATATTGAGCTCTTCACACTTATCCAACTCGTTAGCTTTAGCGTGCCATTGCAGCTGCTGAGGAAGCAGTGACGCAGGGCAAGCCTCGGCACACTGGCTGCATCGGATGCATTCCATCTCGTAAGTGCTTGGTGACATTTCACGACGCGTTGGTGCGAGAATGCAGTTAGATGTTTTGGTAATTGGCACATTGGCATGTGGCAAGGTAAAGCCCATCATCGGGCCGCCCAAAATCAAACGCGGCAGTTTTTTATCGGCTTGGTAGCCAAATTCTGCAAGTAACTCATGCACTGGCGTACCTAATAACGCCCACACGTTGCGAGGTTGTTTAAAGGTTTTACCAGTTAAGGTCACAACACGATTCACAACAGGCTCGCCGTCGATTACCGCTCTCTTTATCGAGTACAGAGAGCCAACGTTTTGTACCAACACGCCAATGTCCGCAGGAATACCGCCAGCAGGCACTTCTTTATTGGTGAGGATCTTGATCAGTTGCTTCTCGCCGCCAGAAGGGTATTTGGTTGGGATAACACGAATGATGATATCTTTGTCTTTCGCCGCTATCTCAAGCGCTTTGATTGCCGCAGGTTTATTGTCTTCAATACCAATAACGGTCAGCTTGGGTTGCAGGATATGTTCAACCACTTCTATGCCTTTTAATACTTCTTCGGCGTGTTCTTGAAGCAACTTGTCGTCTGAGGTGATGTAAGGTTCACACTCTGCGGCGTTGACGATTAAAATATCGGTGCGACCTAGTCCAGACTGAAGCTTTTTAGCGGTAGGGAAGCCTGCGCCCCCCATGCCTGAGATACCAGCTTGGCGGATCACATCCAGTAGCTCGTCAGAGGTTTTCGAAGAAAAGTCTTTAACTGGATTTTTTTCAATCCAAGTGTCTAAGCCATCGGGCTTAATCACGACACTCAGTTCGCTCAAACCTGAAGGGTGAGCCGTAGTTCTTGGTTCTATAGCGGTAATCACGCCCGATGTTGGAGCATGTACTGGCAAAGTGAACCCCGTATCTAAGGCAGTAAGTTGTTGCCCTTTGAGTACAGTGTCACCAGCTGCGACCAGCAGATTACCTGGTTTGCCTATGTGTTGTTTTACCGGAAGAACGATCTCTTCAGGGAGCTTTGCATGAACGATATCAGTAGTATTCGACTGGTTCTTGTTTTCAGCAGGGTGCACACCGCCCGGAAAATTCCAAATAGAGCCTGTGCGAATTTGTTCAATTAATGAGATCATACTAACCCTATGCTTTAGGCTCTGACGCGGTCGCATCAGTTGCTTGGTTAGTGATATCAGTAACAGGAATGATGTTCATCTGCCATTTCCAATTTTCGGTCGTTGTTGCCACAGGGATCATTTCAATACAGTCTGTTGGACACGGTGCGACACATAGATCACAGCCGGTACATTCATCTTTAATGACGGTGTGCAGAGCCTTGGTGCCGCCAACAATGGCGTCAACAGGACAGGCTTGAATACACTTGGTACAGCCAATGCACATATCTTCATGAATGAAGGCAACGGTTTTTACTTTGTTATCTAAGTCATGAGCGGAGTCTTCGACTTCTACGCCCATTAAGTCTGCTAGCTTCTCAATAGTGGCTTGGCCGCCCGGGGGACATTTGTTGATCTTGTCTCCATTAGCAATCGCCTCTGCATAAGGGCGACAACCTGGGTAGCCACACTGACCACATTGAGTTTGCGGCAAAATGGTGTCGATTTGATCGACGATAGGATCGGCTTCGACCTTAAAACGGATAGAAGCAAAGCCTAAAATAGCACCAAAAATAGCGGCTAAAACGGCGAGTGCAATGATCGCAATTAAAATGGTACTCATGCTTATTTCACCAATCCAGTAAAGCCCATAAATGCCAAAGACATTAGGCCAGCTGTGATCATCGCAATCGATGCGCCTTTAAATGGCATTGGAACATCAGCAACCGCAATACGCTCACGCATAGCTGCAAAGAGGATCAACACCAGCGAGAAACCAACCGCCGCACCAAAGCCATAGACAATGGACTGAACGAAGTTGTGGTTTTCATTTATGTTCAGAAGTGCCACGCCCAACACCGCGCAGTTAGTGGTGATAAGAGGTAAGAAGATACCCAATAGGCGATAAAGAGTAGGGCTGGTTTTGTGAACGACCATTTCCGTAAATTGAACAACCACCGCGATAACCAAGATGAAACTCATGGTACGCAGGTATTCAATACCCAAGGGGGTAAGGATGTAGGTCTCTACTAGGTAGGCAGATACCGAGGCTAACGTCAGAACGAACGTTGTTGCTAGGCCCATACCAATCGCAGTCTCCAGTTTCTTGGAGACTCCCATAAATGGACACAGTCCTAAAAATTTAACTAGCACAAAGTTGTTGACTAACACGGTGCCAACCAACAACAAAAGGTATTCGGTCATAATGGATTAATTCTTGAAATTCCGATCCCGATATTATCCTGTTTTGCACACCTAATAACAACCAAGGATCACTAGGGATTTAGGCACTTGATGAAAAAATCAACGAGTAACCGTTTGATTACGGTAGAGCAGCTTAAGTATAGATGGGTATTCTGTGGGAATGAAAAATAAGATTAACCGAATGGTAACGCATTTAATCCATCTTATTTTCTTTGTTGTAAAGAGTGCCAACGAGTGAAATCAATTTGTCTTGGCGGGGCGACACCTTTCGATAGGGCTTATGGTCATTAGATTAAGTAAACCCAGTATCTAGGACTCTATTATGCCCCAAACGCAAAAAGCCGCATCAAGTGATGCGGCTTTTCTAAATTTGGCTCCCCCTGCGGGACTCGAACCTGCGACATACGGATTAACAGTCCGCCGTTCTACCAACTGAACTAAGGGGGAATTGCTTGTTAGCGACGAGAATTCTAATAATACTCATATTTCCTGTCAATAAAAAATAGCAGGAAAAAGTAAGATAAAAAACTTTACTTTCTGGAATGCCTTATCAGATTTAGCTTTGCTTTAGTTATCCACCAAATTTGTGGATAAGTGTGTGCGTAAGGCTTTAGCAACAATATATGGTATAAATCTGGAAATGTTAAAAATGTAGCTAACGTAATGTATTTAAAGGGGGAATGACGGTTTTTTGCTATTGTGTGATTTTTAAAGATTATAATGAAAGCTGTAAAACAAGCGGTTTTTCTCATTTTTTTGGGGAAAAGTAGTGGATTAAAAAATGAGTGATTTAGTGGGGGGAGGTTTGTAGGGGGACGGATAATATCAAGTTATAACCACAAAAGCTATCATTGTTCTCTAATCTTAAGATGCATTTCTCTAGATAATGGTTGCAACACTGCTCCTCCTAGAGTCACAATGCCCTGATTAAATAAACAGTATGGAAATGGCGACCTATGAGCAAACTCTTTGACTTGGTATCGGACTACAGCCCATCCGGAGATCAGCCGACGGCGATAACCAAATTACTGGATGGATTAGATTCGGGCTTGGCACATCAAACTCTATTAGGGGTAACGGGCTCGGGGAAAACCTTTACTCTTGCCAACGTCATTTCCCAATCTCAAAGACCTGCAATTCTGCTTGCACCGAACAAGACGCTGGCGGCTCAACTGTATGGTGAGATGAAGTCTTTCTTTCCAAATAATGCCGTGGAGTATTTCGTTTCTTACTACGATTACTACCAACCGGAAGCCTACGTTCCAACCACAGACACGTTCATCGAGAAAGATGCCTCTGTAAATGCCCATATTGAACAGATGCGACTTTCAGCAACCAAGGCCTTGCTAGAACGAAAAGATGCCATCATCGTCGCGTCTGTATCGGCTATTTATGGTCTGGGTGATCCTAAGTCTTACCTGAAGATGATGCTTCACTTGAGTCGCGGCGAGGTCATGGACCAACGTGATATCTTGCGCCGTTTGGCTGAGCTGCAATATTCAAGAAACGACGTTGCGTTCGAGCGGGGTCAGTTCCGTGTTCGTGGTGAAGTGATTGATATCTTCCCGGCTGAATCTGACCAAGATGCCGTGCGAATTGAAATGTTCGATGATGAAGTCGACTGCATTAGCATCTTTGATCCCCTAACTGGTGCGGTTAAACAAAGAGACTTACCCCGTTTTACGGTTTATCCCAAAACTCACTATGTAACCCCAAGAGAGAAAATCCTTGAGGCGATTGAGAATATTAAAGATGAACTTCGAGACCGAGCTCAATACTTAAAAGACAACAACAAGCTTTTGGAAGAGCAGCGCATTTCTCAGAGAACTCAGTTTGATATCGAGATGATGACGGAACTTGGTTTCTGTTCTGGTATCGAAAACTACTCACGATACTTAAGTGGTCGTGCGGAAGGGGAAGCGCCTCCGACATTATTTGATTACTTACCTGATGATGGTCTGTTGATTATCGATGAGTCACACGTGACCGTGCCGCAAATTGGCGCCATGTATAAAGGTGACCGCTCGCGTAAGGAAACCCTAGTTGAGTTTGGTTTCCGTCTGCCTTCTGCATTGGATAACCGACCAATGAAGTTCGACGAGTTTGAATCTATCGCGCCGCAAACGATTTTTGTCTCTGCCACTCCAGGTAATTACGAAATTGAAAAATCAGATGGCGAGATTGCTGATCAAGTGGTTCGTCCTACTGGCTTGTTAGATCCACTTATTGAAGTAAGACCTGTTGCGACTCAGGTTGATGATTTGTTGTCTGAAATCAGAACCCGTTCAGTGAAAGAAGAGCGTGTTTTGGTTACTACGTTGACTAAGCGAATGGCGGAAGACTTAACCGAATACCTAAGCGAGCATGGCGTTAAAGTGCGTTACTTGCACTCGGATATTGATACGGTTGAGCGTGTAGAGATCATCCGAGACCTACGTCTGGGCGAGTTCGATGTGTTAGTGGGCATTAACTTACTTCGTGAAGGTTTGGATATGCCAGAAGTATCGCTGGTGGCGATTCTAGATGCAGACAAAGAGGGTTTCTTGCGTTCTGAACGTTCTCTGATCCAAACCATTGGTCGTGCTGCACGTAACCTTGAAGGTAAAGCGATCTTGTACGGTGACTCGATAACTAAGTCGATGAAAAAAGCAATTGATGAAACCGAGCGTCGCCGCGAGAAACAACAAGCCTACAATCAAGAGCAAGGTATCACGCCACAAGCTTTGAAGCGCAATATTAAAGACATTATGGAGCTAGGTGACATCACCAAGTCGAAACAGCAGCGTCAATCCAAGCAAGTTCCACTATCTAAGGTGGCTGAGCCTTCTCAAAGTTATGCCGTGCTAACACCACAACAGCTTGATAAAGAGATCAGTAAGCTGGAGGCGGCGATGTATCAGCACGCTCAGAATTTGGAGTTTGAATTGGCGGCGCAGAAGCGTGATGAAATTGAGCAGCTAAGAAAGCAGTTCATCGCCAATAGTTAACTTTTTTGGTTATGGGAAAGTATGCTCGATCAAAAAGCTTTCACGGTGAAACTTTATATCGATGAAAAATGTCCGTGACGAGAAAATCAACGCATTGAGAGTGTTCAGACAAAAAAACAGCCAGTAGTAATTGTTCTACTGGCCTACTTTTGTGGACAATCAGTCCACGAACAACGTCAGTTGGCTAGGTGACCATAAGGTCATTTGTACAGTTGCATCCTTCATGCCATCTAGATAAGTCATTGATTGTTTGAATATCGTAAATAAATACAATCAAAATATGGCCATGGATTTGCACAATGCAATGCGTAATGCGACTATGATAATAAATGCAAATTATAAATGGCTAGAATATGCAATCCCAAACGTTAGATAACAAATCAAAGTATTTGTTGATGGTCGAGGATACCGCCTCGGTTGCGGCATTATACCGCTCGTACCTTACACCACTTGAAATTGACATCAACATTGTTGGCACGGGTCGCGATGCCATCGAGAGCTTGAATCATCGAATCCCTGACCTTATTTTGCTCGATCTACGCCTCCCAGATATGACGGGAATGGACGTGCTATTTGCGGTCAAACAGAAATACTCTGAAGTTCCGGTTATTTTTATGACAGCCCACGGTTCGATTGATACCGCTGTAGAAGCAATGCGTCATGGCTCCCAAGATTTTCTCATCAAACCCTGTGAAGCTGATCGACTGCGTATTACGGTGAACAACGCGATACGTAAAGCGACTAAGCTCAAAAATAGTACTGAACATCCGGGTAATCAGAATTATCAGGGTTTCATCGGCAGTAGTCATACCATGCAGCAGGTCTATCGAACCATTGACTCGGCGGCAACGAGTAAAGCCAGTATTTTCATTACCGGTGAAAGTGGTACGGGTAAAGAGGTGTGTGCAGAAGCCATACATGCGGCGAGCAAGCGTGGAGACAAGCCATTCATCGCCATTAACTGTGCGGCGATTCCAAAAGATTTGATCGAAAGTGAGCTGTTTGGCCACGTTAAAGGGGCCTTTACTGGCGCAGCAACCGATCGTCAAGGTGCGGCAGAGCTTGCCGATGGCGGAACCCTGTTTCTTGATGAGCTGTGCGAGATGGATCTTGAACTGCAGACCAAGTTACTCCGCTTCATTCAAACGGGTACTTTTCAAAAAGTCGGCTCGTCGAAGATGAAGAGTGTCGATGTTCGTTTCGTCTGTGCAACCAACCGTGACCCATGGAAAGAAGTTCAAGAGGGCCGCTTTAGAGAAGATTTATACTACCGTTTGTATGTGATTCCTCTGCACTTACCCCCATTGCGTGAGCGTGGTGAGGATGTGATTGAAATTGCGTACTCTTTGTTGGGTTATATGTCCGTAGAGGAAGGGAAAGCATTTGTGCGCTTTTCTCAGGAAGTGCTCGACCGCTTTAACCAATACGAGTGGCCAGGTAATGTGCGCCAGCTACAAAACGTATTGCGAAACGTGGTCGTGCTGAACAATGGTCAAGAGATCACCTTGAGTATGTTGCCTCCACCGCTGAACCAACCGATTGAAAACAGCCTGCGACTAAAAGAGAAGCAGAGTGAAGACATCACGGTCCAAGATATTTTCCCATTGTGGATCACTGAGAAAACAGCGATTGAACAGGCCATTAAAGCGTGTGATGGCAATATTCCGCGTGCGGCCGGTTTCTTAGATGTCAGTCCATCGACGATATACCGTAAGTTACAAACGTGGAATGCTAAGCAGTAGTCAATAATAAGAAAGAGTCATGATGAAAGTATTGAATCAGCAAAAAGTGAATGAGCTTGCCAGTGAAATAGGGCAGGAAAATGTCCCGGTGTTATTGGATATCTTTTTAGGTGAATTGAAAGGTTACTATGACCATTTAGAGGTTAATAAAGAGTCGGATACATCAAGGTATTTGGCGGACATTAGCCACGCACTTAAGAGCAGTGCTGCGAGCTTTGGTGCCGATTCATTGTGTAGTTTTGCGATTGGCTTGGATGCAAAAGTGAAGAAGGCATTGCCTGTTACAGAGGTTGATTGCCAAGATATGCAGACGCTTTTGTTATCCACCTATCAAGAATACCAGCAGTTGATTGCCGATATTTAGAGTGTGGGTCGTTATATAGAGTATGGGTAGCAGCAGGAATAAAAAGGAGCCTAGCGCTCCTTTGTTAGTGATTACCGATTTTATCCTATCTACTTAAGCCAGTTGAGCTTCAATGGCCTGCTGCAGTTTGCGGCGGTCATGTCGCCAATCTCGGTTGGCAGAGGCAAGGTCTGTGGTTACGCAGTACCAGCGTTTTTCAAGTTCCGGGTGTGGCGCGTTACCCAATACGATATCGATTTTTCTTGCCTTACAGGTTCGCTCGCACCACTCCAATTGTTCTTGAAGCGTCATTTTACCTGCAGGACCGTGCTCGGGGGACAGGTTTTCGACGAAGATAACCTTAGCCTTGGTATTTTTAGCGATCGCCATACCAATCTCTGGCAGCAGGAGTGGCGGCATAACACTGGTCAGAAAGCTTCCAGGCCCTAATATGATGCAGTCAGCTTGCTCTACGGCGGAGACGGCTTCTTTGGTCGCGGGTACTTCGGGCGACAAATCCATCATTCGCAGCTTTTCGGTCATGTCATCGACGTTAGTTTCTCCCGTCACCCAGCGACCATCGATTGATAAAGCCGTGAGGTCTGAAGGGTGCTCTGTCATTGGGACGATATTGACATCGACCTTGAGCATATTGCGAATCAGATTAATGGCTTCCAATGGGCGAACGGAAAGGTTGTCCAGTGCGGTTAGCATCAAGTTACCTAAGTTGTGCCCATCTAGCTCACCTTGGCCGCGGAAGCGATATTCGAACATCATCGAACTGATAGAAGGCTCGGTGATCAGCTGGTTAATACAGTTGCGAGTATCTCCCCACGCAATGCCGCCTTGGCAATCTCTAATTCGGCCAGTCGAACCGCCGTTATCGGTTGTCGCAACGATGCCCGTTGCGTTGGTACCAAAATCTTTTAATGCAGCCAGCATGCGCCCTAAGCCATGACCACCACCGATTGCGACGACTTTCTTCGAAGAGTAAATATTCATTTTTTGCTCTTGTTTGATTATTACCAACTATAATTTAGGTTAAATGCTTCTTGTCTGATACTCAACAAGAGTTTATTTGAGGGTTGGACATGTTTTTTTTGCTGATGTGGCCCGTTTTTTACCATCAAAGCTAGATTCACGTACCAATATTAAGTATTTTATTACGCAGCTACTGCACGTGTATATTTAGTGTGCAGTTGCCATAACTCCGAGCTCTCGACTGCTAAGTCGCACAGTGGAATTTGCTGTACCGATAAGCATCAAGAGCCAGTGACATGTTGTCACAAGGGCTTAATTGGAAATGATTATGCCTCCCGTGTTTGGAAAGGTGTTCCGTGGCGCAACAATTCGAAGATAGATTCCATCGCAAGTTTTATTACTTGCGCTTGTCGGTTACAGACGTCTGTAACTTTAAATGTACTTACTGCTTGCCAGATGGTTATAAGCCATCAGGGCATAAAAACTCGTCTTTTTTAAGCACTCCAGAGATCAAACGCGTTGTTAAAGCGTTTGCTGATTGTGGTACGTCAAAGATCCGCATTACAGGTGGAGAGCCGAGTTTACGTAAAGACTTTCCTGAAATCATACATACCGTTGCTTCTACTCCAGGCATCGAAAAAGTAGCCATGACGACCAATGGCTATCGCATGGAGAAACAAGTAGGGCAATGGCGTGACGCTGGTTTAACTCATATAAACGTCAGCGTAGATAGCCTAGATTCACGTATGTTCCATCAGATCACTGGTGAGAATAAGTTTACTGAGGTGATGCGAGGCATTGATAAAGCGTTTGAGGTTGGCTATGAACAAGTCAAAGTCAATGTTGTATTGATGAAAGACCTCAACAGTCAGGAATTACCAGCCTTCCTTAATTGGATCAAAGATAAACCCATTCAATTACGTTTTATCGAGTTGATGAAAACCGGCGAGATGGATGAGTTGTTTGATAAACACCATGTATCGGGCGTTGCGATTCGCAATCAGCTTATTGCTAACGGTTGGCTGTTGAAAGTCAAAGCCGTTAATGATGGTCCTGCACAAGTGTTTGTCCACCCAGACTACAAGGGTGAAATTGGTTTGATCATGCCTTACGAGAAAGACTTTTGTGAGAGTTGTAACCGCCTGCGTGTGTCTGCGACAGGTAAACTTCACCTATGTCTGTTTGGCGACCACGGTGTGGAACTGAGAGATCTGATTCAAGAAGATCAACAAGAACAAGAGCTCATTGATCGAATTCAGGCTCAGCTTCAAACCAAGTCCGTTAGCCACTTCTTACATGATGGCAACAGCGGCATGACTCCAAACTTGGCGTCAATCGGCGGTTAACCCGCTATATACTCTAAAGCATTTTATCGCTCAGCTTCTTTAGGCTGGGCGAATCAGTCTAATGAAAAATTTATATAGGTGAACAAATGGGTCACGCAGAAAGCAAATTCCAAGCAGCAAACATCGCAGTACTAACGGTTTCAGATACGCGTACAGAAGAAAATGACACGTCAGGCGGTTACCTAGCTGAGCACGCAAAAGAAGCCGGTCATAACGTGGTTGATAAGCAAATCGTTATCGATGACATGTACAAGATCCGTGCGATTGTCTCTCAGTGGATTGCTGATGAAAACGTACAAGCTGTTATGATCACTGGTGGTACTGGCTTCACATCACGTGATAGTACCCCTGAAGCACTGAAGCCACTATTCGACAAAGAAGTAGAAGGCTTTGGTGAGCTATTCCGTCAAGTGTCTTACGAAGAAATTGGCACATCGACGATTCAATCGCGTGCGATTGCGGGTTTTGCTAACCATACCGTTATCTTTGCGATGCCTGGTTCAACGGGTGCATGCCGCACGGGTTGGACTAAGATCATCAAGCAGCAGATGGACGCGAGCCACCGCCCTTGTAACTTTATGCCACATCTTTCGGTATAAGGTGGTTTGAGCATGAGCCAATTTACACACATTAACGCATCTGGCGAAGCGAACATGGTCGATGTATCCGCTAAAGCTGAAACCGTGCGTGAAGCGAGAGCGGAAGCATTCGTTCAAATGTCAGCGGAAACACTAGAGCTTATCGTCTCTGGTAGCCACCATAAGGGTGATGTATTTGCAACGGCACGTATTGCGGGTATTCAAGCGGCTAAAAAGACGTGGGATCTGATTCCACTGTGTCACCCTCTGCTATTAACTAAGGTAGAAGTGCAGCTTGAAGCTATCGAGTCTGAAAACAAAGTACGTATCGAGTCGGTATGTAAGCTTGCAGGTAAGACTGGCGTAGAAATGGAAGCGTTGACGGCTGCTTCTGTTGCCGCGTTAACGATTTACGATATGTGTAAAGCTGTTCAGAAAGACATAGTGATTGAACATGTACGCCTGTTAGAGAAGACGGGTGGTAAATCTGGTCACTTTAAGGTGGAATCATGATTACAGTACTTTTCTTTGCTCAAACGCGTGAACTTGTTGGTGTGGACAGCGTTGAAGTTGATGCACAGTTCAAAACGATTGAAGCGATTCGCAGCCACCTTGTAGAACAAGAAGGTAAGTGGGATATCGCTTTGGAAGAGGGCAAGCTTCTGGCTGCGCTTAACCAATCCATCGTACCTCTAACGACTGAAGTGAAAGACGGCGATGAAGTCGCTTTCTTCCCACCAGTGACCGGAGGCTAAGCATGGATCCAAGAGTATTAGTGACAGCAGAGGACTTCTCTGTAGGCGACGAATACGACTACTTGGCTCAAGGTACAGTTGCCGGAGCGATTGTGACTTTCGTTGGCAAAGTTCGCGACATGAACCTTGGCGACAATGTGATTGGTTTGTCTCTGGAGCACTATCCAGGTATGACAGAGAAATCACTGAGCGAGATCTGTGATCAAGCTGAATCGCGCTGGCCTATTCAGAAGATGCGAGTGATTCACCGCGTGGGTGACCTCGATATCGGTGACCAGATTGTTTACGTTGGTGTATCTAGTGCACACCGAGGCGCTGCCTTTGAAGCGTGTGAGTTTGTAATGGACTTCCTGAAAACCAAAGCGCCGTTTTGGAAAAAGGAACGCACCACGGAAGCAACGCGTTGGGTTGATTCTCGAGATTCAGATACCAAAGCAGCAGAGCGCTGGGAACAGTAGCTTCTAATATGACTCTTTTTTCTCAGTAGATTGCTTTCTAACTGATCGCTCACCCAGCGAAAAGACAGTAAAAACCGACGTTTGAAGCGTCGGTTTTTTTGTGGGTGCTATAAAAGGATTTATAAATTCCCCGTACGTTGATGAATGCTTAATCGTATATAGAGCATAGAAATTCCCGTATTGATTTTGTCCGTATTGGTGCGGTTTTTCATCTGCTTTGGTGCAGTACGTTAAGCTGTTTTATATAGGGTGACAATCTTCACAATTAGTGTGGTCAAATCAGATGATATGTAGTGTTCAATTGGATTTGGAGTGGCATTAATGTTAACTTGTCGGCGTTGATCTAGCATAAGATGCTAAATAAATGTATCAAGACAGATGTATCAACACTAAAGGCTATTTTTTAATGAAACCTTATGCAAAAAACACTGCATTTTAGGCTTATATTAGATATTAACACTGACGATTCAAGTAATTTGGAGAATTATCCGATTTTTTGCTGGTTGTTTATGGCAAATTACTTCAATGGTTGATAGTGTGTGCCTCAATCTTTATAAGGTTTTAGTTTTTTATGCTTACTTTTTAAGCTAAATAAATCTAAATTACTGCCGTTCAGTGAACCTAACAAAGATGTCATGGATGCAATATAAAAACTTGGAGTTTACTAAATGTACAAGAATAAAATCACTCAGGCCCTTCTTCTAGGTGCTGGTTTGGCAGTGGCTGCCGCTTCTACTACTTCTATCGCTGCTGATGTTCCTGCTGGTACTGAATTGGCTAAAGTTCAGGAACTGGTTCGTGGTAACGGTACTGAAGTTGCGACTCTTGACCCGCATAAGTCACAAGGTGTACCAGAATCTCACGTAATCCGTGATCTTCTAGAAGGTCTAGTGAACCAAGATAGCGAAGGCAACACTATCCCTGGTGTTGCTGAAAGCTGGGAAACGACAGACAACCAAACATTTACTTTCCACCTACGCAAAGACGCAAAATGGTCTAACGGCGATCCTGTAACAGCTGGCGACTTTGTCTACAGCTTCCAACGTGCTGTTGATCCTGCGACCGCTTCTCCATACGCTTGGTATATGGAATATACTAAGATGGTGAATGCGAAAGACATCGTAGCGGGTAAGAAAGACAAGAGTGAACTCGGTGTTAAAGCCATCGACGACTACACATTAGAGCTAACACTGGATACAGCGGTTCCTTACTTCGTAATGATGATGGGTCACACAACAGTGATGCCAGTACATAAAGCGACAGTAGAAAAATTTGGTGATCAGTGGACTAAACCAGAAAACTTTGTTGGTAACGGTGCTTACGTACCAAACAACTGGGTGATCAATGAGCGTCTTGAATTGGTGCCGAATACCAAATACTGGGATAACGATTCGACTGTCATCAACAAGGTGACTTTCCTACCGATTGAGAATCAGGTAGCAGAGATGAACCGCTTCCTTTCTGGTGAGTTGCACTTTACAAACGAAGTACCTAATGAGCACTTCCGCCGTTTGCAAAAAGATCATGCTGAGCAAGTCAACATCAAGGGTGACTTGTGTACTTACTACTACCAGTTCAACGCACAAAAAGCGCCGTTTGATGATGCTCGTGTCCGTAAAGCTATGTCTTACGCAATGGATCGAGATATCGTAACTAATGCGATTCTAGGTCAAGGTCAAAAGCCAGCTTACTTCCTAACTCCTGAAATCACTGCAGGTTTCGACCCTGTGACTCCAGAGTACGGTCAGCTTTCTCAGAAAGAGCGTATCGCAGAAGCGAAGCGTCTTCTTGAAGAAGCAGGCTATTCGAAGAGCAACCCGCTTGAGTTTAGCTTGCTGTACAACACCTCTGAAAATCACAAGAAGCTTGCAGTTGCAATTGCATCTATGTGGAAGAAAGAGCTGGGTATTAACGCGAAGCTTGAAAACCAAGAGTGGAAATCTTACCTAGACAGCAAAGATGGTGGTGATTTTGACGTTGCACGCGCCGGTTGGTGTGGTGACTACAATGAAGCGTCTTCTTTCCTAACTCTAATGGTGAGTGGTAATACGACTGCTGGCCAACACTATAAGAGTGCAGAATACGATGCCATCATCGACAAAGCACTAAACTCTACTTCTGCACAAGAGCGTACGGCTTTGTACATCGAAGCTGAAAACATTTTGGCTAAAGATATGCCAATTGCACCTATCTATCAGTATGTGAAAACTCGTTTAGTATCTACACAGTTAGGTGGTTACCCAGAAGGTAACGCAGAAGATAAGATCTACTCAAAAGATCTTTACATCAAAGCACAATAATTCCCAAAAAATATAACTAACTAAGACACTGTGTGCGTCAATGCGCGCGCAGTGTCTCTTTTTATTTTTAATTGTCACAGACTGGATGGATGAGTTTATGATTAAATTCATACTTAAACGGATATTTGAAGCAATACCAACCTTGTTGGTATTGATTACCGTCTCTTTTTTCTTGATGCGCTTTGCACCAGGAAACCCTTTTTCAAGCGAGCGCCCACTTCCACCAGAGGTCATGGCGAACATCGAAGCTAAATACGGCTTGGATAAACCAGTATTTGAACAATACACCACGTATTTGACAAACATCTTACAAGGTGATTTTGGCCCTTCTTTTAAATACCAAGATTATACGGTGAATGAACTGATTTCAGTGGCACTGCCTGTGTCTGCGAAAGTCGGAGTTATTGCCTTTATCTTTACTTTGATTATGGGGGTATCCGTCGGAACCATTGCAGCCTTGAAGCATAATACTTGGGTCGATTACACCATAATGTCGACCGCCATGCTCGGGGTGGTAATGCCTTCCTTTGTACTTGCTCCTGCATTGATATACCTGTTCTCGCTTCACTGGGATCTATTCCCGGCGGGCGGCTGGCATGATGGTAGTTTGAAGTACTTAGTACTACCAGTGATTGGCATGTCGCTCCTGTATGTAGCAACCTTTGCGCGTATCACTCGCGGTAGCATGATCGAGACTCTCAACAGTAACTTTATTCGTACCGCGCGTGCGAAAGGTTTGAGCTATCGCTACATTGTTTTAAAACATGCACTTAAGCCTGCGATGTTGCCTGTTGTTTCTTATATGGGACCGGCTTTCGTCGGTATCATCACCGGCTCTGTTGTGGTGGAAACCATTTTCGGCCTGCCAGGTATCGGTAAGCTGTTTGTTAACGCTGCGTTCAACCGTGACTATTCGTTAGTTATGGGTGTAACCATTTTGATTGGTTTCCTATTCATCTTGTTCAACGCAATTGTTGATATTTTGCTAGCGTTGATCGACCCGAAAATTCGCTACTAACAGGAACGCATGGTTATGTTGAAGAAAAAAGAAAACTTAGAAGCGATCGAAAAGTTCTCGGAGAGCTTAGAAATTGAAGGTCGCAGTTTGTGGCAGGACGCTCGTATTCGTTTCATGCGTAATAAAGCGGCAATGGTCAGCTTATTCATTCTTACGATTATGGTACTGGCTGTTACCTTTTTACCGATGCTGGCTCAGCACGCATTCGATGATACCGACTGGTATGCAATGCATGCGGGTCCAAGTGGTGAACACTGGTTTGGAACAGACAGTTTAGGCCGTGACTTGTATGTGCGTACCTTAATTGGTGGGCGTATCTCATTGATGGTAGGTGTACTAGGTGCGTTCGTCGCAGTACTTATTGGTACCCTTTACGGCGCAACCTCTGGCTTTATCGGTGGCCGTACTGACCGCGTTATGATGCGTATTCTCGAGATTTTGTACGCAGTACCATTCATGTTCTTAGTTATCGTTTTAGTGACATTCTTTGGTCGAAACATCGTTCTGATCTTCGTTGCCATTGGTGCAATTGCTTGGCTAGACATGGCACGTATTGTACGTGGTCAAACGCTCAGTCTGCGCAGTAAAGAGTTCATTGAAGCGGCACACGTATGCGGTGTGAGCAAATGGAAGATCATTACACGCCATATCGTACCTAACGTGCTAGGCATTGTAGCAGTTTACTCGACGCTACTGATTCCGAGTATGATCCTGACAGAATCATTCTTATCTTTCCTTGGTCTTGGTGTTCAAGAGCCTATGACAAGCTGGGGCGCATTGCTTCAAGAAGGTTCGCAAACAATGGAAGTTGCTATCTGGCAATTGACGTTCCCTGCGATATTCATGGTAGTAACCCTGTTCTGCTTTAACTACGTAGGTGATGGTCTGCGCGATGCGCTTGATCCAAAAGACAGATAACGAAATAGCAGATAACGCTATCAAAGATTAAGGAAGCAATAATGAGCTTATTAGATGTCAAAGATCTGCGTGTCGAATTTACCACGCAAGATGGTATCGTAACCGCAGTAAATGACCTGAACTTCTCACTAAACCAAGGCGAAACGCTGGGTATTGTGGGCGAGTCAGGTTCAGGAAAATCACAAACTGTATTCTCTATCATGGGCTTGCTGGCAAAAAACGGCATTATCTCAGGTAGCGCGAAATTCGAAGGAAGAGAGATCCTTAACCTGCCAGAGAAAGAGCTGAACAAGGTTCGCGCGGAACAGATCGCGATGATCTTCCAAGATCCTATGACATCACTGAACCCTTACATGAAAGTAAGTGATCAGTTGATGGAAGTGCTAATGCTGCACAAAGGCATGAGTAAAGCAGAAGCGTTTGAAGAATCAGTGCGCATGCTTGAAGCGGTGAAAATTCCGGAAGCACGTAAGCGTATTACCATGTACCCACACGAGTTTTCTGGCGGTATGCGTCAACGTGTGATGATCGCAATGGCGCTGCTGTGTCGTCCTAAACTGCTTATCGCAGATGAACCGACCACGGCATTGGATGTGACTATCCAGGCACAAATCATGCAATTGTTGAATGAGCTTAAAGATGAGTTCAATACGGCAATCATCATGATCACCCACGATTTGGGTGTGGTTGCTGGCTCATGTGACAAGGTTTTGGTGATGTACGCCGGTCGTACCATGGAATACGGCACAGTTGATGAAATCTTCTACGAGCCAAGCCACCCGTATGCAGAAGGTCTGCTGAAAGCGATTCCTCGCCTTGATACTGAAGGGGAAATTCTGCCAACGATCCCGGGCAACCCGCCAAACTTACTTCGCCTACCCCCCGGTTGCCCTTACCAAGAGCGTTGTCACCGTGTGACACATCGTTGTAAGCAAGAAGCACCGATTCTGACACCATTTGGTAATGGTGACCGTCAGCGTGCCTGTTTTTCTGATTGGGAGGCTTGGACAAAATGAGTGTAGATAAGCAGTTATTATTAGATATTAAAGACTTAAAAGTTCACTTTAACATTGCCGCTAAATCTGTGTGGCCTTGGGCAAAGCCTTCAAAACTGAAAGCGGTTGACGGTGTTGGTGTGCACCTTTATGAAGGCGAAACGCTGGGCGTAGTGGGGGAGTCTGGCTGTGGTAAATCAACGTTTGCCCGTGCCATCATTGGTTTGGTTGAAGCAACTGATGGCGAAGTCATGTGGTTGGGTCAAGACCTCACTAAAATGGAGGAAGTACAGCGTCGTGAAACTCGTAAAGAGATTCAGATGATCTTCCAAGACCCTCTTGCATCGCTTAACCCGCGCATGTCAGTTGGTGACATCATTGCAGAACCTCTAGAAACGTTTTACCCAAAGCTTTCTAAACAGGAAGTAAAGGACAGAGTCAAAGAGATGATGGCTAAGGTTGGCCTACTGCCAAACGTTATCAACCGCTACCCACATGAGTTTTCGGGTGGTCAGTGTCAGCGTATTGGTATTGCTCGCGCGCTTATCTTGAAGCCTAAGATGATCATCTGTGATGAGCCAGTTTCAGCTCTTGATGTATCGATCCAAGCTCAAGTTGTTAACCTTCTGAAAGAGCTACAAAAAGAACTAGGTTTGTCTTTGGTATTCATTGCGCACGATTTGTCGGTTGTTAAACACATCTCTGACCGCGTGTTGGTGATGTACTTAGGTAACGCGGTAGAGCTGGGAGAATCGGATGCTTTATTTGCTGCTCCTAAGCACCCGTACACCAAAGCCTTGATGTCAGCGGTACCAATTCCTGATCCCCGTTTGGAGCGCAGCAAAACCATTCAGATGCTGGAAGGGGATTTACCATCTCCAATCAATCCTCCGTCGGGTTGTGTATTCCGTACACGTTGCCCACAAGCAACGCAGCTTTGTGCGCAAACTAAGCCAAGCATTCAAGGCGATCACGTACACGCAGTCTCTTGCTTGAACGTACAAGTTTAGAACCGATTTCAACTGGTTCAGCCTGAGACTGACTTAAGCGCGACTAGTTATTAGAGTCGCGCTTTTTTTGTCTCAGGTTTAAGCTTATTGAATTCCGCTCAACACGCTTCATCAAAATATTTGAACAACTAAGCCAACTTCTTCTAGTTTTGAAAAAGTTGGCTTTTTTTATACTAATACCAATCGTAGTAAATAACTGCTCATCCTAGCTTGTTAAAACGCTCGATAACGGCGTTAGAATTTTTGATTGTAGAATAACTACTAACAGAAAAATTCTTCCTTGTTCTCAAGTCTTTTCTCTGCGCTATTTCTGAACATTTACTTACTGTGATTGGTATATAAAAGTTTGGATGACAGAGGTTTGGATATGGGTAAGTTAGTTGAAGGTGTGTGGCACGATGTGTGGTACGACACCAAAGAAAGCGGTGGTAAGTTCGTTCGTGAAGATGCGGGCTTTCGTCACTGGGTTGAGAATAAAGCCGGTGCGCAATTTGAGCCAGAAAGTGGTCGTTACCACCTATACGTATCGTTAGCTTGTCCGTGGGCGCATCGCACGCTGATTTTCCGTGAACTGAAAGACCTAACCGATCATATTGACGTGACAGTAGTTTGCCCTGATATGATGAGTGAAGGTTGGCAAATGGGTTTACCTGAGCCTCTGTTCGGTCACACTCGTATGCACCAAATCTACACTCAAGCCAAACCGGACTATTCAGGTCGAGTCACGGTTCCTGTTTTATGGGATAAGAAAACCAATACCATTGTGAGTAATGAGTCGTCTGAAATCATCCGCATGTTTAACTCAGAATTTAATGAGCTAACGGGCAACACAGATGACTACTACCCATCGGAGTTGGCGAGCAAGATTGACGAATGGAACGACTATATCTATCGAAACATCAATAACGGCGTTTATCGTACCGGCTTTGCGACAACACAAGAGGCTTATGAAGAAGCGTATGATGCGTTATTTGAAGCGTTAGACAAAGTGGACGCCCATCTTAGCGAACACCGTTATCTGGTAGGTAATGAGATTACAGAGGCGGATTGGCGGTTGTTTACGACTTTGGTTCGATTCGATGCTGTGTATGTAGGTCACTTCAAGTGTAACAAGCAGCGAATTGCGGACTATGAAAATATTCAGGGTTACTTAAAAGAGCTGTATCAGATCGAAGGCATCAAAGAGACGACGGATTTTTACCATATCAAACGTCACTACTATTACAGTCATACGGGCATTAACCCAACTCAGGTTGTCCCTAAAGGACCAGCGCTAGATTTAGAGTCTCCGCATGGCCGAGGCTAGGCTTAACAGTTAGTTCCTTTACTCCAGACATAAAAAAACCCTAGATAAACATCTAGGGTTTTTGCTTTCTACTAAAGAAAAATTAGTTAATTACTTTTTCTTCAGCTTGAGCTGCTTGGTCTGCTTGGATAGCCGTTAGAGCTACTGTGTAAACGATGTCGTCTACTAGAGCGCCACGAGACAAGTCATTTACTGGCTTGCGCATACCTTGAAGCATTGGACCGATAGATACTAGGTCTGCTGAACGCTGTACCGCTTTGTAAGTCGTGTTACCCGTGTTTAGGTCTGGGAATACGAATACAGTCGCTTTACCCGCTACTGGAGAGTTTGGTGCTTTAGAAGCAGCAACGTTTTCCATGATAGCAGCGTCGTACTGTAGAGGACCGTCGATCACTAGATCAGGACGTTTCTCTTGAGCAATCTTAGTTGCTTCACGTACTTTATCTACGTCTGCACCCTTACCAGATTCACCAGTAGAGTAAGAGATCATAGCAACGCGTGGGTCGATACCGAATGCCGCAGCAGAGTCTGCAGATTGGATAGCGATTTCAGCAAGCTGTTCAGCTGTTGGATCTGGGTTGATCGCACAGTCACCGTATACAAGAACTTGATCAGGCAGAAGCATGAAGAAGATTGAAGATACGATAGAAGCATCAGGAGCAGTCTTGATGATCTGGAACGGAGGAACGATAGTGTTCGCCGTTGTGTGAACAGCACCAGAAACTAGGCCGTCAACTTCACCAGCTTCAAGCATCATAGTACCTAGGAATACTGAATCTTCTAGCTTCTCACGAGCTACAACTTCAGTCATACCTTTAGCGCCACGAAGTTCTACTAGACGAGCGACGTAGTTCTCGCGAACTGATGCAGAATCGATGATTTCAACGCCAGCGCCAAGTTCAACACCTTGCTGCGCTGCAACGCGACGGATTTCTTCTGGGTTACCAAGAAGTACACAAGTCGCGATACCGCGCTCAGCACAGATAGCCGCAGCTTTAACTGTACGTGGCTCATCACCTTCAGGAAGAACGATGCGCTTAGCCGCTTTACGAGCGAATTCAGTTAGTTGGTAACGGAATGCTGGTGGGCTTAGACGACGGATGCCTTGAGTACCTTCAGATAGAGAGTCAATCCAAGGGCCATCGATGTGGCTTGCAACGTGATCGTTAACGAACTCAATACGTTCTTTATCGTCTGCAGGAACTTCTAGGTTGAAGCTCTGTAGGTTAAGAGACGTCTGCCAAGTGTTACCTTGCGCTTTGAAGATCGGTAGACCTGAAGCGAATGCTGGTGCACATAGATTAGCAATGCTTTCAGGGATGTCGTAACCGCCAGTAAGCAGGATTGCGCCAATTTCAACACCGTTTTTCGCAGCAAGAGCCGCAGCAACGATAACGTCAGGACGGTCTGCAGAAGTTACTAGCAGTGAACCTGGCTTGAAATGCTCAATCATGTGCGGTAGAGAACGTGCACAGAAAGTGATGCTCTTAATACGGCGTGTCGCGATTTCACCTTCATTAATGATTTCAGCGTTAAGGTGCTTAGCCATATCAACCGCACGAGTTGCGATTAGGTCGATACTCCATGGCACACAGCCAAGAACACGGA
The DNA here is from genome assembly GCF_947488985.1 of uncultured Vibrio sp. Taxonomy (GTDB): domain Bacteria; phylum Pseudomonadota; class Gammaproteobacteria; order Enterobacterales; family Vibrionaceae; genus Vibrio. The sequence goes on along the minus strand of NZ_CANLBV010000017.1, from coordinate 39,074 downwards.
TAGGGCTAGAGTTGAAAATTTGCATTACTTCAAGGTTCGCTTGCTGAGCTGTATCTGCATCGTCAAAGATTTCAGATAGGTCAGGGCGAGTACGGCCAGCTTCATCAACAGGAGCGTTAAGTTTGTTGATGATTACGCCTTTGATGTTCTTGTTCTTAGTACCGCCGAAGTTAGAACATGCTACTTCGATACGCTCTTTAAGCTGCGTAGGGTTGTCAGTACCAGGAGTCGCAACGAATACGATCTCCGCGCCAAGTGTCTTCGCGATTTCCGCGTTTACTTGGTTAGCAAATGGGTGCTTACGAGTAGGTACTAGACCTTCAATTAGCGTTACTTCTGCGTCTTTGTTGATCTTGTTGTATTGCTCAACAACAGACTCAAGAAGTACGTCCATTTTTTCGCTACCGATCAAAGCTTCAGCTTTAGTCATTGCGATTGGCTCACCAATCTTAATGTCGCTGTTTACGCTGATAATAGTAGACGTTAGATCGGGTTGATCACCACCGCTGCGAGGTTGAGCGATTGGCTTGTAGAAAGAAACACTTACGCCCTTGCGCTCCATAGCGCGAAGAACACCCATGCTAACACTAGTAAGACCAACACCAGCGCTTGTAGGGATAAGCATAATGGTACGAGACATAGTCGGAAGACCTCGAAATATAATAGAAAGTCTCAGCTGGGGGCAGCTGAATTAAAAGCAAACAGGTGAGGGGGAACCTCACCTGTTTTTTAAATTAAAGGCCAGTTAGGCGAGCAGTATCTTCTGCAATCACTAGCTCTTCGTTAGTAGAGATAACCATTGCTGGGATACGGCTGTTAGCGGTAGTGATAGTCCCTTCTTTGCCGAAACGCGCTTTAAGGTTTGCTTCACCGTCTACTTCGATGCCGAAGATGCCTAGGCGATTTAGAACCATTTCACGGATTGGGCCAGAGTTCTCACCGATGCCGCCAGTGAAAGTGATTGCGTCTAGACGACCTTCTAGAGTTGCAGTGTAGCCTGCAACGTACTTAGCTAGGCGGTGACAGAATACGTCCATTGCACGAGTCGCTTCTTCTTTCTCACCGTAGTTGTCTTCAACGAAACGACAGTCAGAAGTCACTTCAGTTAGACCTTGCAGGCCAGACTCTTTAGTTAGCATAGTGTTGATTTGTTCAACAGAGTAACCAAGGGCATCGTGCAGGTGGAAGATGATCGCAGGATCTAGGTCACCACAACGAGTACCCATTACAAGACCTTCAAGAGGAGTAAGACCCATAGAAGTATCTACAGATTGACCGTTCTTGATTGCACATACAGAAGCGCCGTTACCTAGGTGACAGTTGATGATGTTTACTTCTTCAACTGGCTTGTTTAGTAGACCTGCAACTTCACGAGTGATGAATAGATGAGAAGTACCGTGCATGCCGTAACGACGGATGCCGTGCTCTTTGTACAGGTTGTACGGTAGAGCGTATAGGAAAGACTCTTCAGGCATAGTTTGGTGGAACGCAGTGTCGAATACAGCAACGTTTTGAAGTTCTGGGAAGTTGTGCTTAGCAGCTTCGATACCGATGATGTGAGCAGGGTTGTGAAGAGGTGCGAAAGTCGCAGCGTCTTGAATCCCCTTAAGTACTTCATCAGTGATAAGTGCAGAAGAAGTGAACTGCTCGCCACCATGTACGATACGGTGACCGATAGCGCCAAGGTTAGCTTTAAGCTCAGGCTTAGAAGCAAGAATAGTTTCAACCATGAACGCTAGCGCTTCTTCGTGTGCTGCACCGTTGCCTAGTTGAGCTTCGTGTTTACCATCAAGTTTCCACTTGATGCGTGCTTCAGGAAGGTGAAGACACTCAGCAAGACCTGATAGGTGTTCTGCACCTGTTTCTGCGTCAACCACAGCAAATTTAAGAGAAGAACTACCGCAGTTTAAAACTAAAACTAGCTTAGACATTAATGACTACCTGTTAATTTTTCTGATCGAAATCAGTGAAGGATGAAAATTACTCTCAAGAATAGACGAAGCTCACTCGCTTGCGTACTAGCCTTGGTTAAAAAACGTTAATTTCCGTATAAAAGTGAAGCCTATTTTTGGAAAAGAGGCTTGTGCATTCCGTGCAGAAGTCTTCTCAAAGTTGCTTAAATTGCAAATAACGGCAACAATGAGATTGAGGTCTACAAATAATAACGATATTGTGCAAATATAACAAAAAAATTTGAAAGAATATTATTTTCCGTCAATTTTTTGTGTTTTTAGTTGATGGTTTCAATTTTTTTTTAATGGGAGACTCATATGAGTAATAGAGTTGGTTTAGCGGGCAGCTTAAAAGAAGGTCAAAAGTACATGGATCTCTGGCCTGTTCGAAAAGAGTTAAACGCTATTTTCCCTGAGCAGCGCATCATTAAAGCGACACGCTTTGGTGTTAAGGTCATGCCTGCGATAGCCGCCATTAGCATTCTTACGCAAATGGTTTTTAGCAATTACCAAGCGATGCCACAAGCTGTCGTGATGGCGTTGTTTGCAATTAGCTTACCGCTTCAAGGTATGTGGTGGTTGGGTAATCGCTCAAACACCCAACTTCCGCCAGCGTTAGTTTCTTGGTATCGAGAGCTGCATGAGAAAATCACCGAAACGGGGTTTGCGTTAGAGCCAATGAAGTCACGCCCTCGCTATAAAGAGCTGGCGATCATCTTGAATCGCGCCTTTCGCCAGCTAGATAAATCTTCTATGGAACGTTGGTTCTAAAAAGAGCGTGGTATTCCTCCCTGTGATCTTGAGAACGTATGTGTACTAATTGAAGAGTACGTTCTCAGCTTCATTAACCCTCTCTTTCTTCATTTGTCCTTTTCTATTTATGTGTAATAGCGACTTATGCTTGATGGCAATCTGCCGTTTAAAAAAAACGTCTAATTTTTACGCATAACTTGAGGGTTGTTGTGTTTTTGTTAAATAACATTTCCGATCTCATGTGGTTACTGCTAGTAATATCAATAGTAGTTGTGGCGTGTTCTTCGAGTAACTAGGGCGTGTTGATCTTTCGAGCTGATTTTTGCAGCAAGGGCTGACTCAGGGAGTGTTAATGGGGGCGATAACAAAAGTATTCACGATTGTATTGAGCGCATTTCTATTGCTATGCACTGCCAGCGTATTGGCAAATGTTGCCAAGGTATCGGTTTCACAGGTTGTCGCTCACCCAGACTTGAATGCGACACGTTTAGGCCTTCTTGATGGGTTAATCGCTAAAGGTTATCAGCCCGGTAAGAATTTAGAATTTTCCTATCAGATCGCTGACGGTAACTCGGCTCAAGCGGCAAAAATTGCCAGAGAGCTAGTCAGCGAAAATCCCCATGTTCTTGTGGGTATTGCGACGTCAACTTCCCAAGCCTTAGTGTCAGCAACTCGCTCTATACCGATAGTGTTTACTGCGGTGACAGATCCAATAGGTGCAAGGCTTGTTAAACAGCTAGAAATGCCAGGGCGAAACGTCACTGGCCTTTCTGATCTATCCCCGGTCTCCCAGCATGTGTTGCTCATCAGGGAGCTTATGCCAAACGCGATCTCGATTGGTGTTGTATATAACCCTGCGGAAGCGAATGCTGTTGCGTTGGTCGAGTTACTGAAAAAGGCGACGCGAGATTTTGGCTTCACGCTATACACTGAAAAGGCGTTGACCGCCGATGATGTCGCAGCAAAAGCACAAGCGGTTGCTGAGAAATCAGATGTTATCTATGCATTGACCGATAATACCGTTGCAAGCGCGATGAAAGGGCTGATAGGGGCGGCGAACCAGCAAAGAACCCCAGTGGTTGCAGGAGCAACATCTTATGTCAGGCAGGGAGCGATTGCCGGCTTAGGGCTCGATTATTATGAGGTCGGTGTACAAACCGCAGATTATGTCGCGGCGATACTGAATGGGCAAAAACCGGGTAAGTTGAGTGTCAAAACCGCACTCAGCTCTCATCTTTCCGTGAACGTAAACGCGGCTCGCGAACTTGGCGTAACACTGCCACAGTCTGTGATTGACCGTGCGTCAGCCGTTGAGTGATATTTGCAATGAGATTATCAATTTGGCACTTCGCAAGGTGCGAAGCGCCGGTTCGTTTGGAGGTTTAAACGGCTTGGTTATATTGCTCTTGGTAGAGTTTGATCTGCTCGACAATCGGCGCTGCTTTTTTATAGGTTCTGATCTCTCTAAACAACGCTTCAGCTTCCGGGTACTCTTTACGTAGATACACAAACCACTGTTTTACACGGTTTGGATAATACAGACCCTTATCACCCTCAATTTCAAACTCAGAGTAACGCAGCAGCAGGGCAATAACTTGTTGCCAAGGCATTGGCTGGTGGTTGTGTTTAACGACGTTACCAAGGTTTGGAACATTGAACGCACCACGGCAGACCATTAGTGAGTCAATGCCCGTCGCTTTGATGCAATCTTGGCCGTCTTGATAGTTCCAGATCTCACCATTCGCAATCAACGGCAGAGAGGTTTTCTGACGGATCTGATTGATGTAATCCCACTTGATTTCACTGGCCTTGTAACCACCGGTTTTGGTTCTTGCATGCACCGTCAGCTCATCGGCTTTTGCTTGTTCAATGGCATCGACAATTTCAAAGCACTCATCTGGGTGTTCCCAGCCTAAGCGTATTTTCGCTGATACAGGAATATGTTCAGGCACGGCTTCTCTGCAGGCTTTTACCACTTGGTAAATCAACTCTGGCTCTTTGAGTAGCGAAGCACCCCCGTTACTTTTGTTGACTGCCTTAGCCGGACAACCAAAGTTTAGGTCAATACCTTTTGCACCTAAATTTGCAGCTTGGATTGCGTTTTCTGCCATCCATTTAGGGTGTTGCCCTAATAGTTGAACGTGAACAGGTACGCCAGCCATGGTTTGAGATCCTTGATGGAGCTCAGGGCACAAGCGGTGAAACACATGCGGCGGTAATAGTTGATCCGTAATACGGACGAATTCTGTCACACAAAGGTCATAATCATTAATCTCTGTAAGAATCTCACGCATTAGGTTGTCTAGTACGCCCTCCATAGGGCCTAGTATTACTCGCATATTGCTCTACCGAAACTGAGTGTACCGAAAATTAGGAGGCGTGATTGTACGGTGTGCTTACCGGATTGTCACTATGAGTGTGCTGCAGCTATTGTGGCGTTGTTGAAGTGTTGAAGTGTTGAAGCGTTGAAGTGTTTAGGCGGTTAATGGCGACATTTAAATGTTGATGACGTTATAATATCAAAAATGCCCAATATCTAGAGCTGTCATGACATATCAATTACTCGACCTCCCAGAGTCAATCACCGACATTACGCCCCAATTCATTGAAGGCTCAATCCTTGCATCTAACTTAGCGACGGAGCCACTCGATCCGGAAGTGTGGTTAGCGATAGTAGCCCCTGAAGCTGGAAAGCCACTTGTTAGCATGGTGACTGAACAGATCAACCGTCAGCATAATCTGATTAAACGTAGTGAATACCTATTAGCCGATGTATTTGCTGATGGTGACTTTAATGAGCTGTTCGCAGACTTTGCGGAAGGTTTTATGATGGTTTGGCCAACAGTGGAAGAGCATTGGCAAAAAGTAACGGTTGCAGATGGCACCTTACGTATGCTGCAAGCGCTGCTGACCACTTTGATGTTAGCGATTGATGAAGAGCAGACTCAACAGCAGATGATTGCTGCTGGGCTTGACAATCCACCTGCGCTTTCTGATTTAGTAGGGCAAGTTGACTTAATGATTTCTGAGGTGGCACTCGCCGCTGATGAGGCTATGTTGGGGAACAAGTCACAGAGTGTCAATCCATTTAAAGATATCGGACGTAATGACCCTTGCCCATGTGGAAGCGGTAAAAAGTTTAAGCAATGTTGTGGTAAAAGTAGCGAATTGCGTTGATTGAGCAACAAAGTTTAATCAATAAAAAGTCGACCTTGCGGTCGACTTTTTATTGTTCTCATTTCAACGGCTTGCTATTAGTTATTTTTCGATTTTACAAATTGAGATATGACCACAAAACCAAAAGCAGCTAAATTACCGGCAAAGATAACAACGAGCCATTGCGGCATAGATAGGTCTAAGAATTGCCATACCACCTTGCTGCAATCACCGTATGCTTCAAACATCCACGGAGCCCATTGGTTTAAAGGTGCCCAGTTTGGGAAAGTAACGAACAAGTCGCAGGTAGCAAAAGGAGATGGATTAAACTGGTAATCTACGTGCTCTAAAGCTAGCATTAAACCTTTGTATGCGCCACCCCCCCAGCCAGCCAAGCCTAACCAACGTGAAATCGGGTTATTCGGTGCAATGGCACCAATTGCGGCAGCGATACCGATAGCGAGCATAGCAACGCGTTCATAGATACACATCACGCAAGGTCCGAGCATCATCACGTGCTGGAAAAAAAGCGCACATGCCTCAAAAAAGACAATACAGCCTAGTAACAAAAGCCAAGATAAACGTCTCTTAGAGAAGTCTTTGAGCATTATAAGAAGATTCACGAATTCGATCCTGTCTATGAAAATAAAAAAGCCCTGAATACTCAGAGCTTTTTATCTTGGATAAGTTTCCTAATCAACTATTATTTTTTATTAATTAGATACACTTATGCAACACGCCGTGAATCAGTGACCGCTAGACATCATTGGCGCCATAACTTCACCGGTATACTGAATGACCCAACCAGCGTTATAGAACCATGTTGTCACTGGTTCAACAAAGAATTCAATACCGGCAAGCCCTACAAGTGCTAAGACAATGGTATATGGTAAAGCCATGAAAACCATACGACCGTAAGAGAGTCGGATTAGCGGTGCAAGTGCTGACGTCAATAGGAATAGGAATGCAGCTTGTCCGTTCGGTGTAGCAACCGAAGGTAGGTTTGTACCTGTGTTGATAGCGACAGCAAGAAGGTCGAATTGATCACGAGTAATCACTCCCTCAACCAATGCAGTTTTCACTTCGTTAATGTAGACCGTACCAACAAACACGTTATCTGAAACCATCGATAAGATACCGTTGGCAATGTAAAATAGCGCAAGCTGTGCGCCTTTATCTTCAACGTGCAGTACTGCATCGATCACGGGTTTGAATAGGGATTGTTCGATGATCACCGCTACAACTGCAAAAAAGACCGCTAGAAGTGCTGTGAATGGTAGAGCTTCTTCAAAGGCTTTCCCCATTGAATGCTCTTCGATAACACCAGTAAACGCGGTTGCTAAGATGATCACTGAAAGGCCAATCAAGCCTACTTCAGCAACGTGAAGTGCAAGACCAACAATCAGCCAAACGGCGATCGCCCCTTGAACCCAAAGCTTTGCAACATCTTGTTTAGTACGGTTTGCTCGTTCTTTGTTATCGAATTCAACCAAGATTTGGCGAACGCTATTCGGCAACTTAGCACCATAGCCAAATATCTTGAATTTTTCGACTAATACACAAGTTAGAATACCGCAAATGAATACAGGGAGAGTCACGGGTAGCATACGAAGAATAAACTCACCGAACTCCCATCCTGCTTGCTTGGCAATCACTAAGTTTTGTGGCTCACCGACCATGGTCATTACACCACCGAGTGCTGTACCAACGCCTGCATGCATCAGCAATGAGCGCAAGAAGGCACGGTAGTCTTCTAAATCGTCACGGGTTAACTCTGATATTTCTTCATCATCAGTATGGTCGTGTGACGATGTCGAGCCTTTGCCTGATGCTACTTTGTGGTAAATAGAGTAGAAGCCGACAGCAACGCTGATAACCACGGCAATGACCGTAAGAGCATCTAGGAAAGCGGACAGGAAGGCTGCGGCGATACAGAAAGCGACAGACAGTAAAATTTTAGATTGGATACCAAGGAGTATCTTAGTGAAAATGAACAGCAGAAGCTGTTTCATGAAGTAGATACCAGCAACCATAAACACCAATAAAAGTAATACGGGTAGGTTTGCTTGGAGTTCGTGGTATACCATTTCAGGTTTGGTCATGCCAATCGCAATGGCTTCAATAGCCAATAGACCACCGGGTTGAAGAGGATAGCATTTTAGAGCCATTGCCAAGGTGAAAATAAATTCAACCACCAATAACCAACCCGCGATGAATGGGTCAACTAGGAAGAAAACAAACGGGTTTATGATCAAAAAGGAAATGATGGCAAGTTTATACCAATCAGGAGCTTTACCAAGGAAGTTTTTGATAAAAGCGTTTCCGAGAGACATCGGCATGTTAATACTCTTTTATGTTGATTATGAATAGAAAGCAATACAACATGATTGAGAATCGAGTTATAGACTTATTTCGTTATAACTAACAGTCACTTAGAAAAACAACATTCCATGCAATGTTCTGTGGTCTTGCTAAGTCACTTCCTTAGATACTCAAGCACTGCTTATTTGAACGAAACTTTACTACTAGACAACATTTAGTCAACAAGAAAACTCATATAGTCCTAAAAATACATCTTTTTTGTTAAGAAACGCGATCAAAGTAGCGCAAGCATACCACTAAAGTGTGATAAAAAACCGACTAGAATCAATATTTCAATGAAATGACTGAAATAAACATAATAGTATGCATTTACATATCATTATTGGAATCAAACGTTGCAATTTTAGCTTGTTGAAATTAACAGTTATAGTGTTGATTTTTATTGGATTATAGTGCTTGCAAGAATGGATTAATTGATGGTTTTTAGTGGTTAAGTTCCAATATGTAAAATAAAAACGGCCATAATTATTTAGAGTTTTCGCTCTACAATTGGTTTGTGTGAGTAAAGTTTTTGAAGTGTTTCAGCTAGGTGAGACTAGTGGTATGATGAGTTAATTAAAATAAAGTAAATAGATTGGATTGTAGATGGTCATTAAGGCGAAGAGCCCGGCAGGCTTTGCAGAAAAGTATATTATTGAAAGTATTTGGAACGGCCGTTTTCCCCCTGGCTCAATTTTACCCGCAGAGCGTGAGCTTTCTGAATTAATTGGCGTAACCCGCACAACATTACGTGAAGTTCTTCAGCGTCTTGCTCGTGATGGTTGGTTGACTATCCAGCACGGTAAACCTACGAAAGTTAACCAGTTTATGGAGACTTCAGGCCTTCATATCCTTGATACACTGATGACGCTTGACGTTGATAACGCAAGCAAAATGGTCGAAGACCTACTTGCTGCTCGTACTAATATCAGCCCGATCTTTATGCGTTATGCATTCAAAGCGAATAAGGAAGCTTCAGAGCGTACGATCTCTAACGTGATTGAGTCTTGTGAAGCGCTGCTGACAGCACCCAGCTGGGATGAATTCTTAGAGTCATCTCCTTATGCTGATAAAATTAAACAAGCGGTAAAAGTTGACTCAGAGAAAGATGAAGTAAGGCGCCAGACGATCTTAATTGCGAAGACGTTCAACTTCTATGATTACATGCTTTTCCAACGCTTAGCGTTCCATTCCGGCAACCAAATTTATGGCCTGATTTTTAACGGTGTACGTAAACTGTACGATCGTATTGGTAGCTACTACTTCTCTAACCCAGAAGCAAGACGTTTAGCGATGGATTTCTATAAAGAGCTGTTCGTTATTTGTGAGAGCGGCCAGCGTGAAAACTTGCCATTGGTGATCCGTAACTACGGCATTGCAAGCGCGCAGGTTTGGAATGAAATGAAAACGACGTTGCCAACGAACTTTACTGAAGACGACAGCTAATCCTTTTAACTTAGTCAGTCTCTAAAGTAAGAACAAAGAAAAAGCGGCGAGATAATTCAATTATCTCGCCGCTTTTGTATTTCACTAGAGCTTTGTATTTTGCTAGAGTGGCTTAATAACTTAAGCCACGAACTCTTCTGAATCTGGACGGTTAGTAAACTGAACACCATTTAGGAAATCACAAAGCAGTTGGTCTTCACACACTTTGTAGTTTTTGTTTTCTGGTTTGCGAAAGTAAGCGCCGATTTCGTACTTGCTCAAGCTAATGCCAACGACTTCTAGTATGTCCAAAACATCTTCAGCTTTCATGTTTAATGCGATACGAAGCTTCATGAAAATCATGTTGTTCGTCAGTGCAACTTCAGGTTTAGGTTGCTCGCCTTCCTTTTTGCCACGCTTCAGGTTGATGAAACCATTTAGGAATACCGCTAACTCTTTATCTTTCATCTTAGAGCATGACTTGTCGTTGTCATCTTTTAGCCAGTTAATCACTTGGTCATGAGCAACGGTCACATCAGCTTGCTCAATCGCTTTGATGATTTGTGCGTTTTTAAGGTTTAGTGCGTGTTGAATACGACGCAAGATTTCGTTGTTAGTCACTGAGAATTCCTAAAGAGGGTTTGGAGAGTAAAGCTAATTTTATCGGCGTACTGTCATCTGAAAATATTGCTATCTACAAATATTGTCATCGATAAACATTGATCTCGATAAAAGCTGGCGTAGATAAACGATGAGGTGCTCTACTTAGCATAGTTGACGGCGACTCTAACAGAGAACGCTTATTTTCGGTAGATATAAAAAATCCCCAATGTCTATTAACTCTTTTAAGCTAAAAGTGCATTAGGGATTTCGTTATCAGTGTTTGTTATCTGACTTGAGCCAGAATTACATTACACGCATACCAGGTTGAGCACCTTCGTGTGGCTCAAGGATCCATAGGTCGCTGCCGCCAGGGCCAGCTGCCAGGATCATGCCTTCAGACATACCAAACTTCATCTTACGAGGTTTTAGGTTAGCTACCATTACGGTTAGCTTGCCTTCTAGCTCTTCAGGTTTGTATGCTGATTTGATGCCAGAGAATACTTGGCGAGTCTCACCACCGATGTCCAATTGGAACTTAAGTAGTTTGTTCGCTTTTGGTACTTCTTCACAAGAGATGATACGAGCAATACGCATGTCTACTGCAGCAAAGGCATCGAACTCAATCTCGTCTGCGATTGGCTCTTTGTCTAGCTCAGTTTGGCTTGCTTGTTCTCTTTCAGCTTCTGCTTTCTCTTTCGCTGCTGCTTCAGCGGCTGCATCTTCTTTAGAAGACTCAACCATTGCTTCCACTTTCTTAGGGTCAATACGGCTGAATAGCGCTTTGAACTTAGTGATCTCGTGATCAGTTAGCGGAGTCGCAATCGCTTCCCACGTTAGCTCTTCGTTTAGGAAAGCCTCAGTGCGAGCTGCAAGCTCTGGCATCACTGGTTTCAGGTAAGCCATCAGTACGCGGAATAGGTTAATACCGACAGAAGATACTTGTTGAAGCTCTGCTTCTTTGCCTTCTTCCTTTGCAAGAACCCAAGGTGCTTTTTCGTCGATGTACTGGTTAGCTTTGTCTGCTAGTGCCGTGATTTCACGGATAGCACGGCTGAATTCACGAGTTTCGTATAGCTCACCGATACGCTCAGCAGCAGCAACGAATTCGTTGTAAAGTTCTGGTTCTGCAAATTCAGCAGCAAGCTTGCCTTCAAAACGCTTAGTGATGAAGCCAGCGTTACGAGAAGCTAGGTTAACAATCTTGTTGACTACATCAGCGTTTACACGTTGAGTGAAGTCTTCAAGGTTAAGGTCTAAATCATCGATACGGCTGTTTAGCTTAGCAGCGTAGTAGTAACGAAGACACTCAGGGTCTAGGTGGTTTAGGTACGTACTTGCTTTGATGAATGTGCCTTTCGACTTAGACATCTTCGCGCCGTTCACCGTTACGTAACCGTGTACAAATACGTTGTTTGGCTTACGGAAACCCGCGCCGTCTAGCATTGCTGGCCAGAATAGGCTGTGGAAGTAAACGATGTCTTTACCGATGAAGTGATAAAGCTCTGTAGTGCTGTCTTTCTTCCAGTATTCGTCGAAATCCAAGCCTTCTGTTTTGTTACATAGGTTCTTGAATGACGCCATATAACCGACAGGAGCATCGAGCCATACGTAGAAAAATTTGTTCTTTTCACCTGGGATCTCAAAGCCAAAGTAAGGAGCATCGCGTGAAATATCCCACTGTTGCAGACCCGACTCGAACCACTCTTGCATCTTGTTTGCTGTCTCTGATTGCAGAGAGCCTGAACGAGTCCACTCTTTCAGCATGCTTTCGAACTGAGGTAAGTCGAAGAAGAAGTGCTCAGAGTCTTTCATTACTGGGGTTGCGCCAGAAACCGCTGATTTAGGGTTAATCAGCTCCGTTGGGCTGTATGTCTCACCACAATTATCACAGTTATCACCATACTGATCTTCTGACTTACACTTAGGGCAAGTTCCTTTTACGAAGCGGTCAGGTAGGAACATCTCTTTCTCAGGATCGAAAAGCTGAGAAATAGTGCGGCTAGAAATGAAGCCGTTCTTTTTAAGTTCTAGGTAGATTTGAGAAGCCAGTTCACGGTTCTCATCGCTGTGTGTGCTGTGGTAGTTATCAAAGCTGATATCAAAGCCAGCGAAGTCTTTTTGGTGCTCTTCACTAACAGCAGCGATCATCTCTTCTGGTGTGATACCCATCTGTTGAGCTTTAAGCATAATTGGCGTGCCGTGAGCATCGTCAGCACAGATGAAGTTTACAGTGTTACCACGTAGACGCTGGTATCGAACCCAGATATCCGCTTGAATATGCTCAAGCATATGACCAAGGTGAATTGAGCCGTTAGCGTACGGAAGCGCACAAGTTACCAAAAGTTTTCTTGGATCAGTTGCCATACTTAATAATTCGCTTTGTTGATAGGTATAAATTTGATTTGTAATACTACTTTATAACGTGAGATACGCCAAGTTATCAGGTCAAGGATTCCCTTAGTTTTTTAGGGGTTCAGTCTTCATCTCGTGGGTGATAGCATAAATAAAAAAGGAGCCCCAATGCATAAATTTACTTCGAAGCAAGATTTCTGTTCATGGTTGAATGAGTTTGAATCACCAATCCTCACCCCAGAGTGGGCGCTACACCAAAATATCGTCTCTGTTGATCCCCGCGGATTGTTTGTTATTACCTTGCCTTTCGCTGCCAACCAGCTTGCTGTTGATATTGAAGATTGGATTAATGCTCAGATTGAGCAAAAGCTTGTGAGTGTCTTCCAATTTGAAGTGAAGGTGAAGCCGTCTGCGTTAGAAACCACGGTTGCGACACCATTGAAGGGTGTGAAGAACATCATTGCCGTGACATCGGCAAAGGGTGGGGTGGGCAAATCGACCACTTCAGTCAACCTTGCTTTGGCTTTATCTAAGTCTGGTTCAAAAGTGGGTTTATTGGATGCCGATATCTATGGCCCTTCTGTACCAATGATGCTCGGCCAATTAGACGCAACGCCCGAAGTACAGAACAATAAGTGGATGATGCCAATCGAGGCGCATGGCATTTTTACCCACTCGATTGGTTATCTGGTGTCGAAAGACGACGCAGCAATCTGGCGTGGTCCTATGGCGGCGAAGGCTCTAGGTCAGCTTGTTAATGAAACCGTATGGCCTGAGTTGGATTATCTTGTTATCGATATGCCGCCGGGCACCGGTGATATTCAGCTGACATTATCACAACAGATCCCAGTGACAGGCGCTGTCGTGGTGACTACACCTCAAGATTTGGCATTAGCAGATGCGCGTAAAGGCGTTGCGATGTTTGATAAAGTGCGTGTGCCAGTAGCTGGTTTAGTCGAAAACATGAGCTACCATATTTGTAGCCACTGTGGTGAGAAAGAGCATATCTTTGGTGCGGGTGGTGCTGAAGCCATGTCGGAAGAGTTCTACCTCGATATCTTAGCGCAGATTCCGCTTCATATTGATGTACGTAAAGACATTGATGCTGGTTGCCCAACCGTGATTCGTCGCCCTGATAGTGAACATACGCGCCACTATCTAGAGCTGGCTGAAAATGTGGCTGCGAAAATGTTCTGGACAGGCAAAGCAAGGCCGGAAGCGATTAACTTTTCAATGGTCGACTAGAACGAGTATTGATGGGGATCTGCAAGTCGTTGTAGTGAAGCTGTGGGATAGGCATGATTATCTTCGTTAAATGTATTGAGATCATTCATTTGACGGTAATTAGCCTGTATGTCGACTAGAATCTATGTGCGTTAGCCCCTATAATTACGCGGTTTATCTCTTCCCACCACCAAACCATATCGGGTGCAAAATAATGTCTGATAATAATCAATGTGTCATCGTAGGTATCGCAGGCGCTTCAGCTTCTGGAAAAAGCCTGATTGCTAGTACGATTTATAATGAGCTGCGCGAAAAAGTAGGCGACCATCAAATTGGTGTTATCACGGAAGATTGCTATTACAGCGACCAAAGTCACTTGAGCATGGAAGAGCGTGTTAAAACTAACTACGATCACCCAAATGCACTTGATCACGATCTGTTATGTGACCATTTGCAGCAGTTGATGAGTGGTAAAGCAGTAGAAGTTCCTGAGTACAGCTACACCGAGCACACACGTACTTCTGAAACGACTACACTTACCCCTAAGAAAGTGATCATTTTGGAAGGTATTCTGCTTCTAACAGACCCACGTCTTCGTAACCTGATGCATGCTAGTGTGTTTATGGATACACCATTAGACATCTGTCTACTTCGTCGTGTTAAGCGTGATGTAGAAGAGCGTGGTCGTACCATGGATACCGTACTCAAGCAGTATCAAGAAACCGTACGTCCAATGTTCATGCAGTTTATCGAGCCTTCAAAACAACACGCAGACATCATCGTTCCACGTGGTGGTAAAAACCGTATTGCGATTGATGTGCTAAAAGCGCACATTGCCAAGTTGTTGAAGTCTTAATCGAATAAAATTCTGCCTAAGTGACTCACTTAGCTTTATTTTTTATCGAATCAGTGGCACTTTTATAGTGCCACTTTCTTTTGGAATCTAAGAAAGGAATATGCGGATGAAGAAACTACTCATTTTCATAGCCGTACCAGTATTTGTTGTCATTGCAGCAATCCTGGCATTAGTGCTGTTAGTTAATCCCAACCAATTTAAGCCACTAATTGTCGAACAAGCCCAAAAATACACAGGCCTAGAACTGGTGATGGAAGGTGATATCAGCTGGCAACTCTTCCCATCCATTGGCTTTGAAGTGGGAAAAACTGAGCTTCGTAACCCAGAAGGCTTTACCAATCAGAACATGTTCAAAGTCGATACTGTTGGTATTGATGTGTCGGTTATGCCGCTGTTCAGTCAACAGTTGGAAATTGGCAATATTACACTAGATGGTGCGGAATTCTCGCTCGAGACACTCAAAGATGGTCGCCAGAATATTGATGCACTGACGACGAAACAATCTCAAGCACTGGCTGCGGATGAAACACAACCAGAAGGTGGGACAGAAACAGCGACACCAACAGTTCAGGCAAGTGACTCAACGCAACAAGTGAATACGCAGGAGCCTGAAACAGCTGCGTGGGCAATCAATCTAGCTGGAGTGACAATTTCTAACGCTGCGGTTGAAATTCAAGATCGTAAGAATGACAGTTTCACTAAGCTTTATGATGTATCACTTAACCTATCTAAGTTTGCCATTCAAACATGGACGACGGCTAACTTTGCTGCAAAAGGTGAAAAAAACAAACAAAAATTTGTCACAGAAGGCAGTGCAGAGTTTAAGTTGTCTGAAGGCTTTAAAGAGTATGAGCTGCGAAATGTGAACCTAGATGCGAGTTTTAGTGATGGCCCGCTAGTCGTTGAGCAAGCAAAATTAGTGCTTGATGGTTTCGCATTTGATCGAATGAATGCGCTGAACTTTTCTGTAAAAGGAAAGAACGCACAGCAGGTCTTTTCTGCACAGGGGGATACGGAGTTTAAGCTGTCGCAGGACTTAACTCAGTATGAACTCGCGAATGTTGACCTATCGGCTAGCTTTAGTGATGGTGCGACGCTGATTGAAAACGCTAAAGTGACATTAGACGGATTTGCATTTGATAGAACGAACAAGCTGTCATTTGCAGTGAAAGGTAAAGCTGCAGATCTTGACCTTGATCTGAAAGGCGGTAGTGAACTCATGGTTGATAGCGCGATGTCAAAAGTTGCCTTAAACCAACTGACGCTCGATTCAACTTTCAAAGGGGATACGCTTCCCCAGTCTCCAATGAAAGTCGATATGCTGTCAGAGCTAAGCTTTGATCTTACCAAGAGTCATTTGAGTTTTGTGTTAGAGAAATTGCAGGCAAACGCTATTGCACTAGACGGTAAAGCAGGCATCACCTTATCTGAAATACCCAAGGTTCGTTTTTCTCTTCATAGCCCTAACATCGATTTAGATGAATTCTTAGGTTTAGGGGACACAGCGGGAACTGCAAGCACAGCACCTTCAGAGTCAGCTGGTGGTTCAACGTCAAATACGGGCGATTCAGCACCTGCAAAAGAAACAGAACCGGATCTGTCATCACTAACAACGTTAGATGTGAAAGGTGACATCACAATTGATAAGCTTAAGGCGAGCAATGCGAAAATGCAGAACGTCAAAGCGGCATTCTCTGTCAATCGTGGTATCGCTGAACTCACCTCGTTCACATCGAACCTTTATGATGGGTCGATTTCAGCAACGGCTAAGCTCGATGCTCGTAAAACACCAGCGACTTACACGGCGATCAAAAAAATCAAAGGTGTCAAAGTTCAACCCTTACTTATCGATGTGGCAGCTAACGATATGCTGGAAGGCACGGGCAACATCGATGTGAATGTTAAAGGGGTAAGCTTGACACCGACAGGCATCAAGAACAACTTAGTGGGTACCATCGCGATAAATTTTGAAGACGGTGCGGTTAATGGTATCAACGTCGCGCAACTCATTCGTGACAACTACGCTAAAATCAAAGGTGAGAAAGTTGAAAATACAACTGAATCTCAAAAAACTGACTTCAGTGCGATGAAAGCGACACTGAAAGTGGATAAAGGTTGGGTTTCAACGAATAATTTGTCGGCGCAGTCACCTCTGTTACGTGTGGCAGGGGAAGGCAAAGCGAATTTCATCAATGAAACCGTCGACTTCCTTGTGCGTACATCAATTGTGGGTTCACTTGAAGGTCAGGGCGGTAAGAGTATCGACGATCTGAAAGATGTGACTATCCCAATTAAGGTAACTGGCCAGTGGGCTGCCCCGAAATTTGCGCTGGTTTTTGATGATGTGTTGAAACAAAAAGCACAGAAAGAGATAGATCGCGGTATCGAAAAACTCGACGAGAAGTATGGCGACAAGATCAAGGATGAGAAAACAAGAGAAGCAGTCAACGGCTTACTAAAAGGCCTGTTTAACTAATCTTCATCTCATTTGAAAATGAATAAAGCGCCATTCCTGTTGTAGGAATGGCGCTTTTTATTTTGGCTTCGATAATACCTGAGAGAGATTCCCTATGACACTCGTTCCTCGCTCTAGGGAATGACGACAGGTATTCGCCCTCGCGAGGGAAGCGTAGATGCATCAGTGCTTACTTTTAGAGTCTCGCTATTAAAGAGATTCCCTATGACACTCGTTCCTCGTTCTAGGAAATGACGACAGGCCGTCGTCCTTTGTTCAAGAGCGTAACGGCCTAGTGGTTATCATCTTCGAGAGGGAAGAATGACCGAGTCGGGGACCTCTGGTTAAATGCGATTACCAGTCAACGCCTTTTAGCGCTTTAACACCCGATTCGAAAGCGTGCTTCACATTACGGACCTCAGACACTGTATCGGCCATATCCGTTAAAGTGCGGTGTGCTCCACGGCCTGTAATGATCACGGATTGCATTTTCGGACGCTTGTTCAGAGCTTCTACCACTTCATCCAGTTCTATGTAGCCGTAGCTCACCATGTAAGTGAGTTCATCAAACAGAATCACATCAATCGACTCATCGGCTAACATGCGTTGGCACTCTTTCCATACGCGCTGTGCGGCTTCGATATCTTGAGCCTTGTTTTGAGTTTCCCACGTAAAGCCGGTACCCATCACCTGGAACTCTACATCGAGTTTTTGGAGAACATTCTTTTCTCCGTTATCCCATGTTCCTTTTACAAACTGAGCGACGGCACATTTTTTCCCGTGGCCGACCGCACGCGTAATGGTACCGAAACCGGATGTTGATTTCCCTTTCCCGTTGCCAGTGATGACCAGCAATAGGCCTTTGACCTCTTGCGCTGCTGCGACACGTGCATCGACTTGCTCTTTTACTTTCTGTTGTCTTGCTCTGTGGCGTTGTTCTTTGTTGTCTTCGCTCAACATAACAAATCCTTTTAAGTTGTGATTGCGCTTATCATAGCCTAAGTTAACGATAGCAAAAACCATTGTTAGAACAGGTGATTAGGGATGAAAAAGATACTCGTGGTTTGTATGGGGAATATTTGCCGTTCGCCAACAGGTGAAGCAGTGCTAAGGAAGAAAGCGCGACAACTGGATATTGACGTTGTGGTCGACTCTGCGGGGACGATTGGCTTTCATCAAGGTAACCCTCCTGATCCACGTTCTAAATCCGCGGGTGAGAAGCGCGGTTACAGCTTTAAAGGAATTACTTCCCGTAAAATAGTGAGCAATGACTTTCAAGAGTTTGACTTGATACTGGCGGCAGATAAGGCGAATTTAGATGACTTAATGAGCCAGTGCCCAACCCACTTACATTATAAGCTTGCGTTATTTTTGAGTTTTGGCGAGTCAGACTATCAAGAGATCCCCGATCCCTATTATGGTGAGGGAAATGGTTTTGAGTTGGTGTTGGACATAATTGAAGCGTCTAGCGAAGCGCTACTGAATTCATTGTCGCATTGAGGCTAGGTTCGCAGTTGGGCGCTCTGATTTAAAGGTTTACGATATAAAAAAAAGGCCGACATTCAATGTCGGCCTTTCTGAATCTAGCGTAAAGTAATGGCTAAGATTACTTAGACATTACTTTGTAGATTGGGTCTTCTGCTACGTTTGCCTCTACTAAGCTACCGGCTTTGTGTAGCATAGCAACACAGTCTTGGCTTAGGTGGCGTAGGTGCAGCGTTTTACCTTGTGTAGCGTAACGTTCAGCAATTGTGTCAATCGCTTCAATCGCTGAGTGGTCTGTTACACGTGAGTTAGCGAAATCGACGATAACATCCTGTGGATCTTCATGTGCGTTAAACAGCTCAAGGAAGTTAGCCGTTGAACCGAAGAAGATTGGGCCGTTTACTTTGTACTCTTTGGAGCCCGCTTCGTTGATACAAGTGTCGGCATAGATGTGCTTCGCGTGTTGCCATGCGAACATTAATGCAGAGGCAATTACACCGACAAATACTGCCACTGCAAGATCAGTCATGACAGTGACTACCGTCACCAGAACAATAACGAAGAAGTCTTGTTTAGGGACACGGCGTGCAAGCTTGAAGGTTGCCCATTCAAAGGTACCGATAACGACCATGAACATCACGCCCACCAGTGCTGCTAGAGGGATCATTTCAATCAGTGCAGAACCGAATAGGATGAACATCAGCAATGCAACTGCCGCTACGATACCTGAAAGGCGACCACGGCCACCTGAGTTTACGTTGATCATCGATTGACCGATCATCGCACAGCCACCCATAGCACCAAATACTGAACAGGTGACGTTAGCCATACCTTGCCCCACACATTCACGATTGGATTGACCACGCGTATTGGTCATCTCATCAAGTACCGTCAGAGTCAGTAGTGATTCGATTAGCCCAATCGCTGCAAGGATCACTGCGTAAGGTAAGATGATATAGAGCGTCTCTAGGTTAAACGGGACAACTGGAATTGAGAACGTTGGTAGAGAGCCTGCGAGTGTTGCTGCTTCATCACCAGACATTGCACGTAAGAAGTCAACAACAGTGCGGGTTTCTAGATCAAGGCCGACTACCAAAGCGGTCACTGTCACGATAGCAACCAATGAAGAGGGTACTGCCGTTGTTAGCTTAGGTAGGAAGTGGATAATCGCCATGGTAAGGGCGACTAAACCTAGCATTAATGTCATTTGACTGCTCGGTAACCAAGTTAATGTACCCGTTACATCTGGTGCTTTAAACTGCCCAAGCTGGGCTAAGAAAATAACGATAGCTAAGCCATTGACGAAACCAATCATGACTGGATGTGGAACGATGCGGATAAATTTACCCAGTTTGAATACGCCAGCTGCAATTTGCAAAAGGCCAGCCAACATAATGGCCGCAAATAGGTATTGCACACCATGGCTCGTGACGAGGCTGACCATGACCACGGCCATAGCACCAGTTGCCCCTGAGATCATACCTGGGCGGCCGCCAAAAATTGAGGTGATAAGACCAACGATGAATGCTGCGTAAAGGCCGACCATAGGATCAACGCCAGCGACAAAGGCGAATGCAACGGCTTCTGGTACCAGAGCTAGGGCTACGGTAAGGCCTGAAAGCACGTCATTCTTTACAGAGAGCTTTGAAAATTGTGGGAATTCGAACATGTTTGCTCAGCTATGCTTAAGGTGGATTTACCGACACGAGTGTATTGCGTAGCTAAACAGTGATGGAAAAAAGCAGCAATAGTGATGTGTCGAAAAGACAAGTGCCCGAATGCTACGCAATAATGTGACTAAGTTCAAGGTTGAAGCTAAGTTTTTGTAAAATGTTTGTTAATTTTCATTTAGTTATTAGATATGAAAAAGGCTGCTTTAAAAGCAGCCTTTGATTCAATTGACTTATGATTAACTATGAATAAACACTAGTAGTTAGGCTTAGTCATGCCAGCGCCAGCTTTATTCGACGCTGATTGACTGCCTGCTCCTTTCGAAGCAAAGCGCTCAGCGCGGAACGGAGCAGCAACAACCTCAATCTCTTTGATCTCTTGTGGACCAGGAGCTTTCGTCATTGGTGAACCCGCTTGCTTCTTAGCAACTGCCGCCTTCGGTGTAGCTTTAGGAGCTTGTGCTTTTACAGCAGGTGCTTCTTCAATCTTCACACTTTCAGCTTTAGGAGCATCAGAATCAGCGGCTTTAGCTTCAACAACCGGTGTTGCTTCATCTGCTTGCACAGCTTCTGCTACTACAGGTGTTTCTACTTTTTCAGTTTCAACAACCATAGGTGCAGTTTCAACCGCTGCTGGTGCTTCAGTTGCCTGAGCTTCAACCTTGGCTTGTTCAGTCGCTGTTTCTTCAGTAATAACGGCTTCGTCACGGCGGATGATCACTTTACCCATAGCAAGTTCAGGGCGAGCAAAACCGCCAGTTATCACTATATTGTTTTGTGGTGCTGTCTCTAGAGCAACATTTTGCTCTTGAACAGGGGTTTGAGCTTCAGCTGCTACTTGTACTTCAGCCACTTCAGGTTTTGCCTGCTTGTGGTGAGGTTTTGCAATGAAACGAGGCATCACTTTACCCATAGCCATCTCAGGAGATGCTACTCCACCTTTACGTAGGCGGAATGGGTTAGGGCGACGATCACGACCGCGGCGACGACGTTGACCACTTGCACGTAGGTGACGTGGAGAACGACGATTACGGCGTTGTTTCGGCTCTTCTTGTTCTGTTTGCTCATTATTTGCTTGAGCTGCGCCAGTTTGCTTCGCAACTTTTTGCTCTTGAGCTACAGATTGCTCCTTCGCTACAAATTGTTCTTTTGTAACAGAGGCCTTTTTCACAACAGCTTGCTCTTTTGGATCGCTTTCTGTTGCTTCTGTTTGAGCTTTTTGGTCTTTAATACGAACTTGTTTGTTCAGTTTACGACGCTGACGACGCTCTTTAATCTTAGCTGCTTTCGCTTCTGGCTTAGCCTTCGGCGCTTCTGGCTTATCAGCTTGAGCTTCTGCCGCGAGCTGTAGACCTTCTTCTGCTAATTTAGATGGAGCTTGCTCTTCGCGTTGCTTCTGCTCGTCACGTGGCTTATTGCGACGGTCTTGCTTAGGCTTACGAGGCTGACGAGTTGGCTGTGGAGCGACTTCTTTTTGCTCTTCAGGTTTCTCATCACGAGTTGGCTTACGACGACGTTTGTTGTCATGATTTTCGTTACGATTATCACCACGTTCGCTACGTTGTTCGCCACGCTCACCACGTTGGTTACGACGACGGTTATCGTTGCGATCACGGCGTTGACGTTTGCCGTTGTTGCGATTATTTTTAGGTTTTTCTTCTTCTTTCTTCTCTTCTTCTTTTTTCTCTTCTTGCGTTGAAGAGCCAAATAAGAAGCTACCGATAGCTTTGAAGAAACGACCAATTAGGCCTGGTTCTTGAGTTGCAGCAGGTTCAGCTTCCTTCTCTTCTACAGCTTTAGGGGCTGGAGCAGGAGTTGGTGCTGATTGAGCAGGAGCTGCGAAGCCTTTTAGAGCAGGTTCTTCGATTTTCTTAGGACGAATAGTCTGTTCAGCTGGCTCTTTGCTTTCTGCTTCTTTTAGTGCTTCTAACTTGTTAGGCAGTAAGTAAGACAGTAGGTCGAACTCTTCACCTTCACGAACACGGATAACCTCAAAGTATGGCGTTTCCATGTCAGAGTTAGGAACGACAGTGATCTTAACTTCTTGGTTCTTCTCGATGTGGTTTACTGAGCGACGTTTTTCGTTCAGAAGGTAAGAAGCGATTGGCACAGGCACAACAGCAAGTACTTGCGCTGTGTTGTCTTTCAGAGCTTCTTCTTCGATCAAACGTAGAACAGACAGTGCTAGAGATTCGTTATCACGAACAACACCAGTACCTGTACAACGAGGACAAATGTGGTGGCTTGCTTCTGCTAGAGATGGGCTCAAACGTTGACGAGACATCTCTAGAAGACCAAAGCGAGAAATACGACCAATCTGAACACGTGCGCGATCTAAACGAACGGCATCACGTAGACGGCTTTCTACTTCGCGCTGGTGGCGAACCGGAGTCATATCGATAAAGTCGATAACAACCAGACCACCTAGGTCACGTAGACGCAACTGACGTGCAATTTCATCCGCTGCCTCTAGGTTCGTGTTAAGCGCTGTTTCTTCAATATCGCTGCCCTTTGTTGCACGAGCAGAGTTGATATCGATAGAAGTCAGTGCTTCTGTTGGATCGATTACGATAGAACCACCAGACGGAAGGCGAACCTCACGTTGGAAAGCAGATTCGATCTGGCTTTCAATCTGGTAGTGGCTGAATAGTGGCACTTCACCATCGTATTTTTTAACGCGATTCATGAAATCTGGGCGTATTAATTGAATGTGCGCCTGAGCACGTTCAAAAATAGTGTTGCTGTCGATTAGAATCTCGCCAATATCACGACGTAAGTAGTCACGAATCGCACGAACGATAACGTTACTTTCTTGGTGAATGAGGAAAGGCGCTGCATTGGACTCAGAGGCTTGCTTGATAGCACCCCAATGATTCAACAGAACGTTCAAGTCCCACTCTAGCTCTTCTGCACTTTTGCCAACACCCGCAGTACGCACGATTAAGCCCATGCCTTGAGGGAGCTCAAGAGTGCTTAATGCTGCTTTCAGTTGGGTGCGTTCATCACCTTCGATACGACGAGAAATACCGCCAGCACGAGGGTTATTAGGCATAAGAACTAAGTAACTACCAGCCAAAGAAATGAAAGTTGTCAGTGCAGCACCTTTGCTACCACGCTCTTCTTTCTCAACTTGTACGATAACTTCTTGGCCTTCTTTTAGCACTTCCTTAATGCTAGGACGGCCTTGGTATGTATAACCTTCAGGGAAGTATTCGCGGGCAATTTCTTTAAGAGGTAGGAAACCGTGACGTTCTGCACCGTAATCAACAAATGCCGCTTCTAGGCTAGGTTCAATACGGGTAATACGTCCTTTGTAGATATTCGCTTTCTTTGACTCGTGACCTGGACTTTCGATATCTAGATCGAACAGTCGCTGTCCATCAACCAAAGCGACACGCAACTCTTCTTTTTGAGTTGCGTTAATTAACATTCTTTTCATTTAGAAATACTCATTGTCTTTTCTTATTTTCATCATTGGTCTTATCGCTTTGTTTCGTTTCTCATGGTGCCAGATCCCATGGCTTTATCGGTGCAGCCTCCCGGCTGGAGAGGGATGCTCTGGGGCACGTCAGTCATCATAGGGAGTTAGCCTATGATCCGCGATGTGGCGGTGAATACTCAACATGAGCGTACGTGAGTAGAGCGATAAGGAGCTCTGATGACCGTGTCTTACGCCAATTGCTGCACTGTCTAATCGGAGTTATCTACTCATTTACTTGCTTGTGAATGGCAGGCTGTTTAAATTTTAGTCAAACCATTATTAGCAGCTGTGAACTATAGCAGCGGTCGCTAAACACAGCAATCTGCTTTGTCGGAATGCACTAAAAAAAACATTTTTTGTTTGAGTTTTGATACCTCTAACTCACTGTCTATAAATAATTTATCAATTGATATTTTAATTTGCAGGAATCTTGATGCTTTTTTGTTCGAAGAATCAAAGAAATATAGAATTTCACCCGCTATCAGATCGTGGAAGACGAGAGGTTGTCGATAAATAACTTGGCGATAGGGCTAAGAAAGTCTCAATTATCAAAAGTGACAGTGATACAATAGTCGGATGAGCGAAATAAGAACCCAAGTCCAATTTGTCGACATTGACGAAGATATGGCTGGTCAGCGTATTGATAACTTTTTACGCAACCAATTAAAAAATATCCCGAAAAGCATGATTTACCGAATTGTGCGTAAAGGCGAAGTCCGCGTAAACAAAAAACGCATCAAGGCAGAATACAAACTAAAAGCAGGCGATTTAGTTCGTATCCCGCCAGTCACGATTGAAGAAAAAGTTGAAGATAACGTGCCAAGCACGAAACTCAACAAGGTTTCGGAGCTAGAGCAGTGCATCATTTATGAAGATGATCACATGCTTATTCTTAATAAACCGTCTGGCACTGCCGTTCATGGTGGTAGTGGGTTAAAGTTTGGCGCGATTGAAGCATTACGCGCCCTTCGACCTGACGCGCGTTTTCTTGAATTAGTGCACCGTATCGATAGAGATACGTCTGGTATTTTGCTTGTTGCTAAGAAGCGCTCAGCGCTAAGACACCTTCAAGCGCAGTTCCGTGAAAAAACGGTTCAAAAATACTACTTCGCGTTAGTGATGGGCGAATGGAAGAGCAGCTGCAAAGTCGTAAATGCACCTTTGTTGAAAAATGAAGTGAATAGCATTGTTCGCGTCAACCCGAATGGTAAGGCCTCTGAGACGCGTTTTAAGGTTTTAGAGAAATTCCAAGAGGCGACATTGGTTCAAGCAAGTCCAATTACAGGTCGTACCCACCAAATACGTGTGCATACTCAGTATACGGGTCACCCTATTGCTTGGGATGACCGCTACGGTGATCGTCGTTTTGATGCTTACACGGGCAAGGTTGGTCTTGATCGTCTGTTCCTACATGCAGCCAACATCAAGTTCACCCACCCAGGCACTGAAGAGAAGATGGATATCTCAGCGCCAATGGAAAGACGACTAGAGAAAGCCTTAACTGGTTTACGTAAGCTTTAACAAGATACGAGATCATTAATTTTTCGTGAATTGAGCATCAGACGTGTCAAATGGAAAGGTTGACGAATATCGTCAACCTTTTTTGTTTTTATCGCAGCGAGGGGGAAGTCGCCTAGTCATTCTAAGCAAATCCTCCTCAACAAAGAGAGAGTATCCGTTATAGTACGCTCATTCCTTGCGCTTCTAACATATCGACCAGATCGATCAGAGGTAAGCCGATCAACGTATTTGGGTCTTTACCTTCCATTTGCTTAAATAACGCAATACCTAATCCTTCACACATAAAACTGCCGGCGCAGTAATAAGGCTGTTCTTTCTCAACATAAGAAATGATCTGTTGCTCAGTTAAATCGCGAAAATGCACGACGAAGGTATCTAAACGAGTATCGGCTTTATTGGTTTCGCTGTTCCATACGGTTATCCCTGTATAAAAAGTGATGCTCTTACCGCTTTGGCGAGATAACTGCTCAATCGCTTTTTCACGAGTATGTGGCTTACCAATGATTTCCCCGTCAATGACGCACACTTGATCAGAGCCGATCACTAAGCTTGGTTTTTCAACCGCGCAAGACTTGGCTTTTGTTTCGGCAAGGCGCATCACTAGCTGTTGAGGTGTCTCTTCTGAAAGCGGCGTTTCATCGCAATCCGGCTTAGCCGTGACAAACTCTAACTGGAGTTTTTGGAGGATCTCTTGCCTAAATGGTGATGTAGAAGCTAAAACTAGTTGGTAATTTCTCATTTTAATTTACAATTCGTGTAAGCATTTAGTTCAGGGTAACGTAACTTATCCTGCTATTCATAATGCTCTGAACAGGAAACGCAGGAAAGTACATTTTTTTTGCCATTTCCTTTGACTAAACATGATTTGGAAGATAAGATTCGCGCCCTATGCAAAAGGAAAAAATACCGCGTACAGTTGATCCGGCAAGAACGGCTCAAAAACGACTCGATATGAATGGTATCATTCAAGTCAGTCTTTTAAAGCGTTTAACCGAAGCAACTGAAGGCGTAAAACGTGACGCGCAAGTCTCAATGTCATTTGGGCTTGATGAACAACGATTAGTCGTTATCTCTGGTAAAGCTAACGTCGAAGTCGATTTAGAGTGTCAACGTTGTAATGAGGTTTTCGCACATGAGTGCGATGTCCAATTTACTTATACTCCTGTTTACAGCGAGAAAAGTGAAGAGGAAGCACCGGAAGAGTACGATTTGGTAGATCTGAACGAGTACGGTGAGTTAGACCTGATTCAATTAGTTGAAGACGAGTTCATTCTTGGATTGCCACAAATAGCAATGCACGACGATGCGC
The DNA here is from genome assembly GCF_947488985.1 of uncultured Vibrio sp. Taxonomy (GTDB): domain Bacteria; phylum Pseudomonadota; class Gammaproteobacteria; order Enterobacterales; family Vibrionaceae; genus Vibrio. Next base: position 12,471 of record NZ_CANLBV010000017.1, on the reverse strand, counting down.
AATGTAGCGTTAACTCAAATAACTTGGTGTTTGGTGAACTTCCTGAAGAAATTGGGGAAGACAAAAAGCCGAATCCATTTGATGTTTTAAAAAACTTAAAGCGCTAACTTATTCGTCAGCATCTTTAAGAATTTACATAGGAGTAGGGTCAATGGCCGTACAAAAGAGCAAGAAATCACGTTCAATGCGTGGCATGCGTCGTTCACACGATGCGCTAACTACAGCTGCACTTTCTGTAGACGCAACTTCAGGTGAAACTCACCTACGTCACAATGTGACTGCCGAAGGTTTCTACCGTGGCAAAAAGGTTATCAACAAGTAAGGTTGACCTTTGCAAAATCTAACCGTTGCGCTTGATGCAATGGGCGGAGACTTCGGTCCTCGTGTAACAGTGCCTGCCGCCGTGCAGGCACTGTCGTATTTCCCAGAGCTAAAAGTCATTCTCATAGGTGATCGAAACGCGATCACATCTCAATTATCTTCATTAGGTCGGATGCCTGATTCTCGTTTGAGTATCCAGCATAGTGATCGAGTTATCACCAATTCTGAAAAACCTTCACTAGCCTTACGTAACAGTCAGGGCAGTTCTATGCGTGCTGCTATCGATCTGGTTGCTGAATCACAGGCTGATGCTTGTGTCAGTGGCGGCAACACCGGCGCACTGATGGCATTATCCCGTTTCCGACTCAAGCTTCTCCCTGGTATTGATAGACCCGCCTTGGTCTCAGCCTTACCGACGGCCTCTGGTAATCGTACGTGGATGCTTGATTTGGGCGCCAACGTGTCTAGTGATGCAGATTCTCTTTTTCAGTTTGCCGTGATGGGCAGTGCATTAGCCGAACAGCACTTAGGCCGAACCCCACGTGTTGCTATTTTGAATATCGGTGCCGAAGAAATTAAAGGTAACGACCTTGTAAAACGATGCGCTGAAATGTTGTCGAATACTCAATCTGTGAATTTCATCGGCTATATCGAAGGTAATCAACTCCTGCAAGATGCGGCTGATGTCGTCGTATGTGATGGTTTTGTCGGCAATGTATGCTTAAAAACGTGCGAAGGTACCGCTCAGCTCTTTATTGATAAGCTAAAAACACGCATGATGGCGTCAACAATAAAGGGTTGGATAGCCAGAATGTTGTTTTCTGAGTTATTTACTGAATTAAAAACCTTGAACCCCGACCAGTATAACGGCGCAAGTTTGTTAGGATTACGCGGCATTGTCATTAAAAGTCATGGAAGTGCTGATGTATCAGCAGTCGTCAACGCGATTGGTGAAGCAGTACACGAGGTCAAACGACAAGTCCCCAGCCGCATTAGCGATCGTTTGGAAGCGGTTTTACTCGAGAGGCATTATTAGTCTTCATGTATAGCAAAATATTAGGTACTGGCAGCTACTTGCCATCTCAGGTGCGTACAAACGCAGACTTAGAGAAAATGGTAGAGACTAGCGATGAGTGGATCGTTGCTAGAACAGGTATTAAAGAGCGTCGTATTTCAGCGGAAAATGAAACCGTTGCCGATATGGCGTTTTACGCTGCTGAAAATGCCATCGAAATGGCAGGTATCGACAAAGAAGAGATTGATTTAATTATTGTTGCGACCACCAGTAGTAGCCATACCTTCCCGTCTTCAGCCTGTCAGGTACAAGGTAAGCTTGGTATCAAAGGTTGCCCTGCGTTTGACTTAGCTGCAGCGTGCTCTGGCTTTGTCTATGCATTATCTGTTGCTGATCAACATATTAAATCAGGCATGTGCAAGAATGTCTTGGTTATTGGTGCTGATGCATTGTCAAAAGCCTGTGACCCAACAGACCGCTCTACGATCATTTTATTTGGTGATGCCGCAGGTGCGGTGGTAGTAGGCGCAAGCGAAGAGCCCGGCATTTTATCGACACACATTTACTCTGACGGCAAATTCGGTGAGCTTCTTAGTTTAGAAGTGCCAGAGCGTGGCGGCGATGTCGACAAATGGCTGCATATGGCTGGCAATGAAGTCTTTAAAGTGGCGGTCACTCAGCTTTCTAAGCTGGTTAAAGACACATTAGCGGCGAACAATATGGATAAGTCAGAGCTTGATTGGTTAGTCCCACACCAAGCCAACTACCGTATTATCTCAGCAACCGCTAAAAAGTTGACGATGTCACTTGATCAAGTGGTGATCACCCTTGATAAGCACGGTAATACGTCGGCAGCTACTGTCCCAACAGCCCTTGATGAAGCTGTTCGTGATGGAAGAATTAAACGCGGCCAAACGCTGTTACTTGAAGCATTTGGCGGCGGCTTCACTTGGGGTTCTGCGTTAGTTAAATTCTAACCTCAAGCGACAACCAACCAACAAGGCACATAACTTATGTGCCTTATTCAATTTTTGCTTTGCTTAAAGGATAATTACAATGAGCAAATTTGCTATCGTATTCCCAGGCCAAGGTTCTCAAGCTATCGGTATGCTTGCTGACCTAGGCGCACAGTATGATGTCGTAAAACAGACATTTGCTGAAGCTTCAGAAGCACTTGGTTACGATCTATGGGCATTGGTTCAAGATGGTCCAGTAGAAAATCTAAATGAAACTTTTCGTACTCAACCGGCTCTATTAACAGCGTCTGTTGCCATTTGGCGTGTATGGCAAGAGCTTGGCCTAGAGCAACCTGTAAATCTAGCAGGTCACAGCCTAGGTGAATACTCTGCACTCGTATGTGCGGGCGTTATCGACTTTAAAGAAGCGATCAAGCTGGTTGAACTACGTGGTCAATTGATGCAAGAAGCAGTTCCTGCAGGCATTGGCGCAATGTACGCAATCATCGGTCTAGACGATGAAGCGATTGCTAAAGCGTGTGAAGAAGCTGCGCAAGACGAAGTTGTGTCTCCAGTTAACTTTAACTCTCCAGGTCAAGTTGTTATCGCGGGTAACAAAGCGGCAGTAGAGCGTGCTGGTGTTCTATGTAAAGAAGCTGGCGCGAAGCGTGCACTTCCGTTACCGGTTTCTGTGCCGTCTCACTGTGCACTGATGAAGCCAGCAGCAGACAAGCTAGCAGTGGCTCTAGAAGCTCTAGAGTTCAACACACCGGCACTGCCTGTTATCAATAACGTAGATGTTATTGCTGAAACAGATCCGGCAAAAATTAAAGACGCCCTTGTTCGTCAGCTATACAGCCCAGTTCGTTGGACGGAAGGTGTACAAGCTATGAATGAGCAAGGCGTTGAAAAACTACTTGAACTAGGCCCGGGAAAAGTTCTTACTGGTCTAACAAAACGCATTGTGAAAACTATGACAGCGGCTGCAGTTAATGACACTGCATCACTAGACGCAGCTAAGTAAATAACCATTTAATAGAGAAGTTATGATGAATTTAGAAGGCAAAGTTGCACTGGTAACAGGTGCAAGCCGTGGTATTGGTCGTGCAATCGCTGAGCTGTTGGTTGAGCGTGGCGCTAAAGTTATCGGTACTGCTACGTCAGAAGGCGGTGCTGCTGCAATTAGTGAGTACCTTGGTGATAACGGTAAAGGTCTTGCTCTTAATGTCACAGACACTGACTCAATTGCTGCGACACTGAAAACCATCAACGATGAATTCGGTGCAATTGACATTCTAGTGAACAACGCTGGTATCACTCGTGATAACCTGCTTATGCGCATGAAAGACGATGAATGGAATGACATCATCGATACGAACCTAACGCCTATCTTCCGCATGTCTAAAGCAGTATTGCGTGGCATGATGAAGAAGCGTCAAGGCCGCATCGTAAACGTTGGTTCTGTTGTTGGTACTATGGGTAATGCTGGTCAAGCGAACTACGCAGCAGCAAAAGCAGGTGTTATTGGCTTTACCAAATCAATGGCTCGTGAAGTGGCGTCTCGTGGTGTTACAGTGAACACTGTTGCGCCTGGTTTCATCGAAACTGATATGACGAAAGCGCTAAATGATGACCAACGTGCAGCAACTTTGGCGAATGTACCAGCAGGTCGACTCGGTGACCCTCGCGAAATCGCTGAAGCTGTGGTATTTTTGGCATCACCTGCGGCAGCTTATATCACAGGTGAAACACTTCACGTCAATGGTGGTATGTACATGGTTTAAATTGTGTGCAACATTTGTGCATGATTTAAGTCAAGTTCATACGTAATTTCGGTTAAAATCGTGAAAATTGTGGTTTGACCAGAAAAGTTGACCTTGCAACTTTCAATAGATTGAATAAACTACGGAAAACATCGCATAAAGCGAACTCTGTAAAGGAAAAGAAAAAATGAGCAACCTCGAAGAACGCGTAAAGAAAATCATTGTTGAACAGCTAGGTGTAGACGAAGCTGAAGTTAAAAACGAAGCTTCTTTCGTTGATGACCTAGGTGCAGATTCTCTAGATACAGTAGAGCTAGTAATGGCTCTAGAAGAAGAATTTGACACTGAAATCCCAGATGAAGAAGCTGAGAAAATTACTACTGTTCAAGCAGCTATCGATTACGTAACTAGCGCTCAGTAATAATCTCTCCCAGGCGGTCACCTCGACCGCCTGAGTTTTATCTAACTCATCTATCCTCATCTTAAATCACCTCAATCCCCGGAGTGTAAAATCGTGTCCAAGCGTCGTGTAGTTGTCACTGGCATGGGTATGTTGTCACCGGTAGGCAACACTGTAGAATCTTCTTGGAAAGCCCTGCTAGCTGGTCAAAGTGGTATCGTGAATATCGATCATTTTGATGCAACCAATTTCTCAACTCGTTTTGCAGGTCTAATTAAAGACTTTAACTGCGAAGAGTATATGACTAAAAAAGATGCCCGTAAGATGGACTTGTTCATCCAATACGGCGTCGCAGCAGGTATTCAAGCTTTAGATGATTCAGCCCTAACTATTACTGAAGAAAACGCCTCACGTGTAGGCGTTGCTATCGGTTCTGGTATTGGTGGTCTTGGTTTGATCGAAGCCGGTCACCAAGCTCTCACTGAAAAAGGCCCTCGTAAAATAAGCCCGTTTTTCGTTCCGTCGACAATCGTAAATATGATTGCTGGTCACATGTCTATCATGCGTGGTCTACGTGGTCCAAACATCGCGATTTCTACTGCATGTACGACTGGCCTACATAACATTGGTCACGCAGCTCGTATGATTGCCTACGGTGATGCTGATGCAATGCTAGCGGGTGGTGCTGAAAAAGCATCAACGCCACTAGGTATGGGCGGTTTTGGTGCGGCTAAAGCGCTGTCTACTCGTAATGATGAGCCTCAAAAAGCGTCTCGTCCATGGGATAAAGGCCGTGATGGCTTCGTTCTTGGTGACGGTGCAGGCATGATGGTTCTTGAAGAGTACGAACATGCAAAAGCTCGTGGCGCTAAGATTTACTGTGAGCTCGTTGGCTTCGGTATGTCGGGTGATGCTTACCACATGACATCTCCAAGTGAAGATGGCTCAGGTGGCGCACTAGCAATGGAAGCGGCTATGCGTGATGCGGGCGTGACTGGTGAACAAATTGGTTATGTAAACGCACATGGTACGTCGACTCCTGCAGGTGACGTAGCGGAAGTTAAGGGCATCAAGCGTGCTCTTGGCGAAGCAGGCAGCAAGCAAGTATTGGTTTCTTCTACCAAATCAATGACAGGCCACCTTCTAGGTGCAGCAGGTTCTGCTGAAGCTATCATCACGGCTATGTCTCTGGTTGACCAAATTGTTCCACCAACAATCAACCTAGATGATCCTGAAGAGGGCTTAGATATTGACTTAGTACCTCACACTGCGCGTGAAGTTAGCAACATGGAATATGCTGCATGTAACTCATTCGGTTTCGGTGGTACAAACGGCTGTTTGATCTTCAAAAAGATTTAATCTTTTTATTAAAGATGTAAACACTCGTAGATAGTCACAATTAGACTTGTTTTTAAACGGCTTGATGCTTTAGCATTGAGCCGTTTCTTTTTATGGGGAAAAACATGTTTTGGGTTGATGGTGAAAGCCAGCAAACGGTCGATATCTTGGATCGTTCGTTTCAGTATGGGGATGGGTGTTTTACCACCATGCTTGTTCAAGGTGGGCAGATACAACATTTTCGCGATCATCAGCACCGCGTCGATGAATGCCTCAAAGCGCTACGCATTACTGCTCTTGATTGGGACGTGGTTAGGGTTTGGCTCGATAATGCACTTCAACATATCCAAGATAGCGAGCTTCAAGGGACAAAGAGCCTGCATAAGACAAACAAGCCTCATGATCAAAAAGCTGGGATAAAGCTGCACGTTAGTCGCGGTTCTGGTGGCAGAGGTTATAGCGCCAAGAATATAGCTAAACCTACGGTCATCATCAGTACGTTTGCTTTTCCGAGCCATTATTCAGCGTGGCAAGATTCTGGTGTTGAACTTGGTGTCTGCCAACAAGCTTTAGGTTTGAACCCATTGCTTGCTGGCCATAAGCACAATAATCGCCTTGAACAAATCTTGATGAAAGATGAAATGGATCAAGCTAATGAAGTGGATGGTGTGGTGCTTGATATCTCAGGCAATGTGATTGAAACCACCATGGCTAATCTGTTTTGGCGTAAAGGTCATACGATATACACCCCCCAACTCACTAAAAGTGGTGTAGTGGGGGTTATGCGTAAGCAAGTGTTAACCGCGCTGAATCAAGCTGAGCTTTCCGTTACAATTAGCGATTACAGCCTACCTCAGCTCATGCTAGCTGATGAGATTTTCATAACTAATTCTATTTTGGGGGTTGCCCCAGTTACCCGCATTTGTGATAGCCAATTCACCATTGGATCCGTTACTCGTAGCCTTCAAGGACAATTAAACTCGTGATCAAAAAGTTATTTATTTTTATTATCTTGTGCCTAATCGCAGCCGCTGCTGCTGGTTTTTATGTTTATAACCAAGCGCAAGACAACCTGAAACAAGTTATTCAGTTAGAAAAACCCCAGGTCGTGACGGTTGCGTCTGGTAGCAGCTTTAACCGTGTTCTCGCACAGTTAACTAAAGAGGGGTTATTTGAGGCATCGCCTTATGAGAAATTAATTCGTAAGTTACACCCTGAGCTGGTAGACGTAAAAGCAGGCACATTTTTGCTTGAGCCGGGCTTGACCTTAGCGCAGACGCTGCAAGTGATAGTAGAAGGTAAAGAACACCAGTTTACGATTACCTTTGTTGAGGGCAGTCGCTTTGATGAGTGGTTGGTTCAGCTTAAAGAGAGCGAATTCATTCAGCAGACACTAGAGGGTATCTCTGAACAAGAGATAGCTCAAAAGCTGGGTATCGATCATGAAAAGCTAGAAGGATTGTTCTTAGCGGAAACATATCATTACACTTACGGCACTACCGATTTGGAGCTGTTGAAGCGTGCGCACAACAATCTGATGGAAGTAGTGAATCAAGAGTGGCAAAACAGAGCCGAAAATCTGCCGCTTAAATCGCCTTATGAAGCGTTGATTCTTGCTTCTATCATTGAGAAAGAAACCGCCGTAGCTTCAGAGCGTGAGCGTGTATCATCGGTGTTTATTAATCGCTTGAATAAGCGCATGCGTCTGCAAACTGATCCTACGGTTATCTATGGTATGGGTGACAGTTATGACGGCAATATCCGTAAGAAAGACTTACGTACACCTACACCTTACAACACCTATACGATAAGTGGTCTACCGCCAACACCTATTGCTATGGCGGGTAAGGCGTCGATTAATGCAGCCTTGAACCCAGAGAGCAGTAACTACCTGTATTTTGTGGCGAGCGGTACGGGCGGTCACGTATTCTCAAAGAATTTGGCTGACCATAACCGTGCTGTGCGCGCTTACTTAAAGCAATTAAGAAAAAACAAATAAAGAAATCATTATGAATCAGTCAAAGTTTATCGTAGTTGAAGGCCTTGAAGGTGCTGGAAAAAGTACAGCAATCAGTGCCATCGTCGAGACATTAAAAACCGCTGGCGTTAAAGATATCGTTAATACTCGCGAGCCGGGTGGTACAGTCTTAGCTGAGAAGATGCGTTCTTTAATAAAAGAAGAGCACGAAGGTGAGAAGCTTCAAGATATGACGGAACTGCTGCTGATGTACGCGGCACGTGTTCAGTTAGTTGAGAACGTTATCAAGCCCGCACTCGACAGTGGTCAATGGGTATTGGGTGATCGCCATGATATGTCTTCTCAGGCTTATCAAGGCGGCGGGCGTCAGATCGCTCGTACTACGATGGAATCATTAAAAGCCACCACGCTAGGCGGCTTTAGGCCCGATCTAACGCTCTATTTAGACCTAGACCCTAGAGTAGGGCTAGAGCGCGCTAGAGGTCGTGGTGAGCTTGATAGAATTGAAAAGATGGACATCTCATTTTTCGACCGCACGCGTGAGCGTTACCTAGAGATTGCCGAGCAAGATGAATCTGTATTGGTGATTAATGCGCAGCAAGAGATTGAGCAAGTGGCCGCTGATATCAAAGCCGCGCTCAGTGCTTGGCTCGACGAACAGTAGGTAGACATGGCTGAAGTGTATTCTTGGCTCACGCCAGTATGGAGTGAGTGGAAAAAAAGTCTCGATGCTGAGCGCTTTCCTAACTCTGTTATTGTTAATGCCCCACAAGGGCTTGGCGTTGATGTATTGATCCGCCAACTCACCGAAGCATTAATGTGCACCAATTATGAAAGCGAGTCGTGTGGGTTTTGCCACAGCTGTGAATTAATGAAGTCGGGTAGTCACCCCGATTTTCATGTTATTTCACCGGAGAAAGAAGGTAAATCGATCTCGGTTGATCAAGTACGCGCCAGTAACCGCTGGGCGCAAGAATCTTCTCAGTTAGGTGGTTTGCGCGTTATCTTGCTTAATCCTGCAGAGGCGATGAACGAATCAGCTTCTAATGCATTGCTGAAAACTCTGGAAGAGCCATCAAGCAAGTGCATCTTCATTCTGTCTACTCGTAACAGTAATCGCTTAATGCCGACTATTATTAGCCGTTGCCAACAATTCAATGTGGTGAGTCCACAATTGGAGGTTGGATCGGCGTGGTTAGATGGGGAAGTGGGCAAAGCCGTTCCTCAGTATATTTTGGCACTCAATGATAACGCGCCTCTGAAAGCCAAAGCGATGTATGAGCAAGGTGGCGTCGAAGCCTCAAGCAAAGCGTTAGATGGCTTTGTGACTATCATCAAAGGGGAGCAAGTGAACATGCTAAAGTTCTCTGCAGAACTTAGTCAAGACCCTTTGATTCAACTTGGCTGGCTTTGGCATTTATTGTCAGATGTGCAGAAGCTGCATTTTGGTTTGGAGAATCAAGCGATGACTCCGAGTGCAAAGACACTGGTTGAGGTGATGTCTTATCAAAGCGCTTATGGCGCATCGAATAAACTGCTTATCTTGATTGAGCAGTTAAAACAACACCCTGGGCTCAATACCGAGCTACTCATAATGAATTGGCTGATAGCCACTTGCGAGGAAACATGTTCGTAGATTCCCACTGTCATTTAGACAAACTGGATTACCAAGACTTACACACCAGCGTAGAAGATGTGGTTAACAAGGCAAAGGCTGCCAACGTAGACCAGCTGCTTTCTGTTGGGGTCACATTAGATTCGTTTGAAAATATGCTCGAGATGATCTCGCCGTTTGATAACGTTAACGCTTCTTGTGGTGTTCATCCTCTTGATGTAGAGAGCGATTTCTGTTTAGAAAGAATGCGTGATTACGCGAGCAACCCTAAGGTAGTAGCGATTGGTGAGACCGGCTTAGATTATCACTACCAACCAGAGACGGCAGAGCTACAACAGCTGAGATTTAAGCAGCACGTTGAGTTAGCCGTTGAGTTAAACAAGCCTTTGATCATTCACACTCGTAATGCGCGTGAAGATACACTGGCTATTTTACGTGATGGTGGAGCGGACAAGTGTGGTGGTGTGATCCACTGTTTTACCGAAGATCAGGCGTTTGCTGAAGCCGCAATGGAATTGGGTTTTTATATCTCAATTTCGGGTATTGTGACCTTCAAACAGGCCACAGAACTGAAAGAAGTGGTAAAGAGTTTACCTCTAGATCGATTATTGATTGAGACGGATTCACCCTACTTGGCACCTATTCCCTACCGTGGCAAACAGAACCAGCCAGCTTATGTTGTGGAGGTTGCAGCCTATATTGCTCAATTGAAAGGTTTATCGATGAAAGAGGTTGCTGAACAAACAACCAAAAACTATCAGAGACTTTTTTTGTGATAGAAAGTTAGATGAGCAAATAAAAGGGAGCGAAAGCTCCCTTTTTGTGTTTTTGATCACCTAAAGTTGGGCTTTTTTTAATGTTTACTAATTATGTTGAACTTGAGAGCATCATATACAAGATTTGTAATTTTGTTACTAAAAATAACATCAATCTCTATTTTATTTATCTCGTGAAATAATAAGGTTGCACTTAAATTACCTTATTTTTCAACAGATTACATCAATGAAAAGCATTACATTTCTCTGTTTTTCCATGTGATCCAAGACGTGTTTTGAAACTAAATATCGTAAGTGACTAGAAAGTTAGTTCTCCATCAATATATATTTAGCGGCAGAAAATATAATGCAACACATGGTTACATTTTCATTGGGTGCTAACATATAGGCTACGGGGGTGTGCCGTTAGAACCTACATAATTATTTATTTTTATCAGGAGCATAAATATGTTTAAGAACCTTTTTGCTAGTCTGCAGAAAGTTGGTAAGTCTCTGATGCTTCCAGTATCAGTTTTACCGGTTGCGGGTATTTTGCTAGGTGTCGGTGCAGCGAATCTTCCTTTCATTCCAGAAATCGTTTCCAATCTAATGGAGCAAGCAGGTGGTTCAGTCTTCGGTCAAATGGCGTTGCTGTTTGCGGTAGGTGTTGCACTTGGCTTTACAAATAACGACGGTGTTGCGGGTCTAGCGGCTATCGTTGGTTACGGCATTATGACTGCGACGCTAAGCGTAATGGCGGGTGTGATGGGTGTTGAGAGCATCGATACGGGTGTTCTCGGTGGTATTTTAGTCGGTGCTGTTGCGGCTTGGGCATTTAACCGCTTCTTCCGTATTCAACTTCCTGAGTACCTTGGCTTCTTCGCTGGTAAGCGTGCAGTGCCAATCATCACAGGTTTCTCTGCGATTGGTCTTGCAATCCTACTATCTGTAGTATGGCCACCAGTTGGCGGCGCTATCTCTGCATTCTCTGATTGGGCTGCTCACCAAAACCCACAAGTGGCGTTTGGTATCTACGGCGTCATCGAGCGTTCACTTATCCCATTCGGTCTTCACCACGTTTGGAACGTACCTTTCTTCTTCGAAGCGGGTACTTGTGTTAACGCGGCGGGTGAAACACAAAATGGTGTTCTTACTTGTTACCTAGTGGCGGATGACGCATCTCGTGCTGCGGGCAACGGCTTCGGTCAGCTTGCGGGTGGTTACATGTTCAAGATGTTCGGTCTTCCAGCGGCTGCTATCGCTATGGCCCACGCTGCTAAGCCTGAAAACCGCGCGAAAGTTATGGGTATCATGGCATCGGCTGCACTGACGTCATTCCTAACTGGTATTACAGAGCCAATCGAATTCTCATTCCTATTCGTTGCTCCTGTACTGTACGCAATCCACGCGCTACTAGCGGGTTCTGCTTACGTTCTTGCGAACACATTAGGTTTTGTGCACGGTACATCTTTCTCACACGGTCTTATCGACTTCCTAGTTCTATCTGGCAACGCGTCTAAGATGGGCCTAATGGTGGTATGCGGTATGGGTTACGCTGCACTTTACTACATCGTATTCCGCACTGTGATTAAAGCGCTCGATCTTAAAACGCCGGGCCGTGAAGACGATTCTGAAGAGCAGTCAGTGGCTACAGGTACTGAACTTGCGGGTGAACTAGTCGCTGCGTTCGGCGGAAAAGCTAACATCACGGGTCTTGATGCTTGTATCACTCGCCTACGTGTTGCGGTTGCTGATACTGAAGTGGTTGACCAAGACAAGCTGAAGAAACTAGGCGCTGCAGGTGTCGTTGTCGTTGCCGGTGGCGTACAAGCTATCTTCGGTACTAAGTCTGATAACCTGAAAACAGACATGGATGAGTGGATCCGTAACAACGGTTAATTCACTGATTCAATTAATGAAAGGAAGCCGCAAGGTTTCCTTTTTTGTTTGTGCGCCGAGCATGGCGTTGATCTAGGAGGTGAAAGTCCTCTACGGGCTCAGTCGAGCGAGAACCGTTAGTCTATGCAAGGGTGTTCACCGTGAGGTGAAATCTGAAGGGAGCAAATGACAAAACTTGGTGGTGACGAACAGAAATCTGATAGTAGGCCTATATAACTTGGGTAACCTAGCGATAGATAGAATGGCCCAATGCCTCGACGGGAAGTGTATATAGGTAAATCAGGCACGACCAAGGGAAAGAGCAACGTCTTACCTCGGGAGATCTTATGAACTGTCTCAGTCGAGACTAATACTGCAGCGATGTTGTGTGATGGATTATAAGAAGTCAGCAGAAGGCATAGTACTTTGAGGAAGTACAACTCAAAGGAAGG
>NZ_CANLBV010000016.1 GCF_947488985.1 uncultured Vibrio sp. | reverse complement strand
CGTCACCACCAAGTTTTGTCATTTGCTTCCTTCAGATTTCACCTCACGGTGAACACCCTTGCATAGACTAACGGTTCACGCTCGACTGAGCCCGTAGAGGACTTTCACCTCCTAGATCAACGCCATGCTCGGCGCACGATCAAAAAAAAGCAGCCGAATGGCTGCTTTTTAATCAATAATATTCAATTACTTTTCTTTGGGCTTCTTACGCTTATCCGTAACTTCCCATTTTCCATCGATGTACAACGCAGTCCAACCCGATGGTTTACCATCTACTTCAGTACGAACATAATTCTCTTTTGTCTTACGACTAAAACGAACTACGGTCGGTTTACCATCAGGATCGGCAACCGGCGCTGATGCTAGGTACTGGAACTTAGGTGAAATACGATCTTTAAAGCGAACCAGTTCTTCCACTAGAGGTGCACGCGTTTCGCGTGATTTAGGGAAGTTGCTCGCAGCCATAAATAGACCAGAAGCACCATCACGAAGAACAAAGTACGCGTCTGAATTTTCACACGGAAGTTCAGGGAAATGTACCGGATCTTCTTTCGGTGGCGCAACTTCGCCATTTTTCAGAATCTTACGAGTGTTCTTACAATCTTCACTCGTACAGTCCATGTATTTACCAAAACGACCGTTCTTCAGAACCATGTCAGAACCACATTTGTCACACTCAACAAATGGACCATCGTAACCTTTCACTTTAAATTCGCCGTGCTCAACCACATAACCTTCACAGTTCGGGTTGTTACCACATACGTGCATCTTACGCTTATCATCGATTAGATAAGCATCCATTGCCGTTTCACAAATAGGACAACGTTTTTTAGCTCGAAGTGCTGCTGTTTCAACATCTTCTTCAAGCACGTTGATAATACCTTCTTCATCACCAAGGTTGATTGTTGTCTTACAACGCTCTTTTGGTGGAAGTGCATAACCAGAACAACCAAGGAATACGCCTGTTGAAGCCGTACGAATACCCATTTTGCGGCTACAAGTCGGACACTCAATATCGGTTTCAACGATATGATTTGGTTTCATACCACCAGCGTCTTCGTCGAGATCCGCTTTCTCCAAATCACCAGTAAAGTCTTCAAAGAAGTTATCCAGCACGCCTTTCCAGCTAGCTTCGCCTTCAGCAATTTGGTCTAACTTCTGCTCCATACGAGCGGTAAAGTCATAGTTCATTAGGTCATTGAAACTGCCATCTAGACGGTCAGTCACAATTTCACCCATTTTTTCAGCATAGAAACGACGCTGTTCAACTTTCACATAACCACGATCTTGAATCGTCGAGATGATGGATGCGTATGTAGATGGGCGACCAATACCACGCTTCTCAAGCTCTTTAACTAACGCGGCTTCAGTGAATCGTGCCGGCGGCTTAGTGAAGTGCTGCTTAGGGTCAAGCGCGATGAGTTCGAGCTTATCGCCAATCTGCACAGCTGGCAGAATCGTATCTTCGTTCTTACCCATTGGACGTTGCACGCGTGTCCAACCGTCAAATTTCAGAATACGACCTTTCGCTTTTAACGTGTATTCATCGGCTTTAACGCTGACGGTTGTTGAATCGTATTGCGCGGGTGTCATTTGACAAGCAACGAATTGATTCCAAATCAGTGAATACAACTTATGTGCGTCTGCGTCGACACCATTTAGGTCTTCCGACTTAACATCAACGCTTGAAGGACGAATCGCTTCGTGAGCTTCTTGAGCGCCCTCTTTGCTGCCGTATGTTAATGCTTTTGACGGAAGATATTGCGCGCCGTACTCAGAGCCGATGTATTCACGAGCGGCTTCTACAGCTTCTGAGCTCAAGTTGGTTGAGTCAGTACGCATATAAGTGATGTAACCCGCTTCATACAAGCGCTGAGCCAACATCATGGTTTTCTTTACGCCGTAGCCAAGGCGAGTACTCGCCGCTTGTTGCAGCGTCGACGTAATGTACGGTGCAGACGGTTTACTCTTGGTTGGGCGGTCTTCACGCTTACAAACTTCGTAGCTCGACTTTTCTAAAACACTCAGTGCAGCTTGAGTTTGCACCTCATTTTGAGGTTTAAATGCAACCCCATCTTTCTGCGCTACTTGCAGTCTGAAATCGGTTTTTTCGGCTGTTTTTGTATCAGCATGCACATCCCAGAACTCTTCAGGGATAAAGGCGTTGATCTCACGTTCACGTTCAACAAGCAGCTTTACCGCGACCGACTGAACACGACCAGCAGATAGGCCTCGTGCAACTTTTTTCCAAAGCAAAGGTGATACCATAAAGCCAACCACACGATCCATAAAACGTCGTGCTTGTTGCGCGTTTACGCCATCGATATTTAACTCACCTGGAGTTTCGAAAGCTTGCTGAATAGCATTTTTGGTGATTTCGTTAAACACCACTCGCTTGTATCGCGTTTCATCGCCACCGATGATCTCACGAAGGTGCCATGCGATAGCTTCTCCTTCGCGGTCCAAATCGGTTGCGAGATAAACATGGTCTGCGTTCTCTGCCAGTTTTTGCAATTCAGCAACAACTTTTTCTTTACCCGGTAGAATTTGGTAGTTCGCTTCCCACTCTTTATACGGGTTGATACCCATCTTTTTGATAAGAGCTTTACGATCTTTTTCTTTCTTGATACGAGCCTTCTCTTCAGGGCTCATACCCTTGGTTGAAATTGCTGCAGCCTTTTTCCCGGTGCTCTGACCTGCCGTTGGTAAATCACGTACGTGACCTACACTCGACTTAACGACAAAGTCTTTACCAAGATATTTATTGATAGTTTTTGCCTTGGCTGGCGACTCCACTATAACGAGCGATTTACCCATATTGACTCTAACGTCCTTAATCACGATGCTTCAGCACCAACAATTTAGCTTGTGGGCTTTTACGCATGATATTCTAAATTCATTGATTCTTTTTTTACTATTGTGCGAGATTACTAGAAGATCAACCGCTTTTTTCAAAATTGGATCTGATCGCTCGACAATTCGTCTACTCAAAGATAAAGGCTCGCAACATAAAGAGGCGATAAAGTACTCATAAAGAATACTTGTAAGAGCCTGTTCATCAGGCATTGCGTCTAAACTTGCTCATACTAAGCTTGTCCACGAATATAACGCGAGTTTCACTTAATGATTCTTGCCATAAATCACAAAATAAATGGTGGAGATTCGAAAAGACTCTCTGAATCGGTTGTAAAATCATTGAATTTCTAGTTCGACAGCATAAACTCAGCGTAATATTCAGTTATCAGAGATAAACTCATGACAAAGAAAGTAATAGCAGAATTCGATTTACTGCTTATCGCAAACCAAATTATCCAATCACATGATGACTACATTGAAGGCATGCGCGCAAACAGTGTAGTAGAGAAAGATGATGTACTCATATTCAAAGGTGAATACTTCTTAGACAGCAACGGCATGCCGACTGAAAATACAACGGCTGTATTTAACATGTTTAAATACTTAGCGCACCATCTTTCGAAAGAATTTACGCTTCAGCAATAATTAAAAAGCTTGCCATTTAGGCAAGCTTTTTTACTTTCTGATCTTTTATATACTTAGCATTCTTACTGACTCAGCATTTTCAGCTTATCGAAGTAGTCAGGAAATGTCTTGGACGTACAACCAGGATCATTGATCGTCACAGGCGTATCACTCAAAGCTACCAGTGAAAAACACATCGCCATGCGGTGGTCATCGTAAGTATCAATCGCCGCATGTGTCAGTTCCGGTACTGGGTTGACGATAATGTAGTCTTCACCCTCTTCAACCACAGCGCCGACTTTACGTAATTCTGTTGCCATTGCAGCTAAACGGTCTGTCTCTTTTACACGCCAGTTGTAGACATTACGGATTGCCGTTGTTCCTTTCGCAAACAGAGCCGTTGTTGCGATAGTCATCGCCGCATCTGGAATATGATTATAGTCCATATCAATACCTTTCAACTCACCACAGCGAGAGATAACGTAGTCATCGCCCCACTCGATTTCTGCACCCATTTGTTCAAGTGCATCAGCAAATTGAATATCACCTTGGATACTGTTTTTACCAATACCAGTGACTTTGATTTCACCGCCTCTAATAGCGGCCGCCGCAAGAAAATAAGACGCCGATGATGCATCGCCCTCAACAAGGAAATCACCAGGTGCTGAGTAAGATTGCCCAGTTGGAATCACAAACTCTTGGTAATCGTTATTGATCACCTCCACACCAAATTGTTTCATGATGTGTAGCGTAATATCAATGTAAGGCTTAGAAACCAGTTCACCCTCAATTTTAATGGTCACCTCACCTTCAGCTAAAGGCGCAGCCATTAAAAATGCCGTCAAGAACTGGCTAGAGATCGAGCCATCGATAGACACTGTGCCACTCTTAAGGCCCGTGCCCGTAATTTTGAGTGGTGGGTAGTTGTCATTTTCTAGATATTCAACCTTAGCACCAGCCTCTCGTAGCGCTGTGACTAGGTGCCCGATAGGACGTTCCTTCATACGAGGCTCACCCGTAAGAACGTATTCACCACGACCTAAACACAGTGCGGCAGCAAGCGGACGCATCGCCGTGCCTGCGTTACCTAAGAAAAGCTCTAGGGCTTTGTCAGTTGAAAATGCACCGCCTATGCCTGTCACTTCACAAACCGTTTTATCAGCCGATAACTGATAATTGACACCTAACTGAGTCAAAGCATTCAGCATATGGCGAATGTCATCACTGTCCAGCAAGTTGGTTAGGCGTGTCGTTCCGGTTGATAGTGCAGCTAAAAGAAGCGCACGGTTAGAAACACTTTTTGAGCCAGGTAAGTTAACTTCCCCACTCACTTTTTTAATTGGTTGTAACGTCAGGCTTTCCATTAAATCTTATAGTCCTTTTACCACCCGAACTCACAGGCACGTATTTATTTTCGGATGATGAATAATTCTTCGTACTTGCAGACTAACGAACTTTTCCAACGAACTCCAGAGCTAATCCCTACAATAAAGGCGATTAATTAGCCAATCAATTCGTACTTACACACTAGTACGCCACATCCACTCTTACGCCATCCGAAAAATAGAGAATTCGTACCTCATCACCACGATTGAACAGCATAGAACTGTCGATATCTTGAATGATATTGACCAACTTATCGTCTTTGGTTTTGACCAATAGTTCGACGAGTTTGTATTCAATTTTATACTGCGTATTTGCACGACTTCGAGCCACACTAGCGCCCGCAACCGCGCCAACAGCCGTCGCCACTTCCTGACCTGTGCCATCACCAAATTGGTGACCAATCAGGCCACCAATCGCAGCGCCTAATAAGGTTTCCCAACCATTCGCTTTCGACTCAACGATCTCTTGCTGGGTAATGTATCTAACCGTATCAATTTCTCCATAAACGACCTCATTAACAGGTCGGGCTTGATTGCGGTTATAAGCGGCATTTGCCAACATGGGCAAAACAAGTAAAATCCAAAGTAATTTCTTCATGGTTAAACTCCTAAAGACCTGTTGGTCAATCAATCGGCAACACGATACTTATGACTATATATCTAACTGAACTTGATACAACAAGTATAGAGTTCCCTTCGCCCTTCAACGCGCTTGATGACCCCAACGGTCTGCTTGCCTTTGGTGGTGACTTGTCGCCTATGCGAATTTTGAACGCTTATAGCCAAGGGATATTTCCATGGTACGGCCCCGGAGAGCCTATACTGTGGTGGAGCCCGACACCGCGCGCTGTATTTGTTCCCGATACATTTGAACCATCAAAAAGCCTTAGAAAGTATCAAAGAAAACATAATTATCGAGTCAGTATCAATCAAGCGACAGACAAAGTCATTGGTTACTGTGCATCGCTGAGGCCAGAAGAAGAAACTTGGCTAAACCGTGATATGCAGTCCGCCTACCTCGAGCTCGCAGCTTTAGGCCTTTGTCACTCCGTCGAGGTTTGGCACAACGATGAGTTGGTCGGCGGGCTTTACGGCTTGCAAAGAGGACAAGTATTTTGCGGTGAATCGATGTTTAGCCTCAAGACCAATGCCTCTAAAATCGCCTTATGGTATTTTTGTCGACACTTCACCCAATTTGGCGGCAAGCTCATCGACTGCCAAGTCATGAACCCTCATTTGGCGTCCTTGGGTGCGATTGAAATCGAGCGAGATGAGTTCTTAAGCTCGCTGAAGTCACTAAAAGAAAACTCTGTTAACGATGCTTGCTATCAATCTCAATGGCTAAAGGAAACGCCTTAATGAATCCAGATTTGCAACAAATCAGAATTGGATTAACCGACAATCACGCTTGCAGCTATTTGCCACATCGCCAGGAAAGGGTGGCCGTCACGCTTGATAAACACATGCAGACATCGGATAACTATGAAGTTTTGCTTGCGAATGGTTTTCGTCGCAGTGGCGCAACCATCTATAAGCCGCATTGCGAGAATTGCTCGGCTTGCCAAGCGATTCGCCTATCCATTCCAGAGATTAAACTCTCCAAAAGCCAAAGGCGCGTGCTCAACAAAGCCAAGTCCTTTCATTGGCAACTAAAAGACACAATGGACGACAATTGGTTTGAATTATATAGCCGCTACATCACGGTGCGTCATCGTTCGGGAACCATGTACCCTCCAAAAAAAGAAGAGTTTTTGCAATTTTCGACCAACCATTGGCTCACCACAAAATTCATGCACATCTACGATGGGAACCGTTTAGTGGCTATCGCGGTCACTGATATCATGCCTCACAGCACAAGTGCATTTTACACCTTCTTCGACCCCGATATCGACATATCAATGGGGACGCTTGGCGTACTATTTCAGCTCCAACATGCACAAAAAGAACACAAGCAGTGGCTATATTTAGGCTATCAAATCGATGAATGCCCAGCAATGAACTATAAAGTACGATTTCAACGTCATCAAAGGCTAGTAAATCAGCGGTGGCAAGGGTAGAATACGCGACAACTTTACATGTTTTGATTTTAACGGCACAATCAAGCCGTTGAAAACCGCCAAATTTCGAAAGAGGATTAGATGGCTAAAGAAGACGTAATCGAGATGCAAGGCACTGTCCTTGATACTCTACCAAACACAATGTTCCGTGTTGAGCTTGAAAACGGCCACGTAGTAACAGCACACATCTCTGGCAAAATGCGTAAGAACTACATCCGCATTCTTACTGGTGATAAAGTAACTGTTGAGATGACTCCATACGACCTTTCTAAAGGCCGCATCGTCTTCCGTGCTCGTTAATTTTTAATTATCGAATACGATAAGAAACGGAGCTTGATGCTCCGTTTTTTATCGCCTGAACTTTTTACAATACAAGCAACATCAATCTCGTATCTCGCATCTCGCATCTCGCATCTCGCATCTCGCAAGCGTAAAAAAACGCATGACAAATGCCACACGTTTTCTAGTCTTTACTTCACTCGCCTATCACTTCGTTAGTGCATAACTTCTTCTTTTGCACCAACATAAATGAAATCCAGTTCGTCTTTGTTCAGGGACACCTTAACCGTACCACCATCGACTAAACTGCCGAACAACAACTCATTAGCAAGAGGCTTCTTAAGCTTCTCTTGAATCACACGTCCCATAGGACGAGCCCCCATGGTCTTGTCATAGCCCTTCTCAGCCAACCAGTGGCGAGCATCCTCAGAAACCTCTAAAGACACACCACGCGCGTCCAGTTGAACCTGAAGCTCAACAATAAACTTGTCGACAACTTGGCTAATCACACTTGGGTCTAGGCTGTTGAACCAAATAATATTATCGAGACGATTACGGAACTCTGGCGTAAACACCTTCTTAATTTCACCCAGAGCATCTGGCGCATGATCTTGCTGGATCAGGCCGATCGATTTCTTCTCGGTTTCAGCAACACCAGCGTTGGTCGTCATCACTAGAATTACATTGCGAAAATCCGCTTTGCGACCATTGTTGTCAGTGAGCGTACCGTTATCCATCACCTGTAGCAACAAGTTAAAAATATCGGGGTGAGCTTTTTCAATTTCATCAAGTAACACAACCGAATGTGGGTTCTTGATCACCGCATCCGTTAGCAGACCACCTTGATCATAGCCAACATAACCAGGAGGAGCACCGATCAAGCGGCTCACAGAGTGTCGCTCACCGTACTCAGACATATCAAAGCGCAGCAGCTCAATACCCATCAACTTAGACAGTTGGACAGTCACCTCCGTTTTACCCACACCTGTAGGACCAGCAAACAAGAATGAACCGACTGGTTTATTATCGGCACCCAGTCCAGCTCGAGTGAGCTTAATCGCTTCACTCAATACATCGATGGCAGGGTCCTGTCCGAATACCAACATTTTCATGCGGTCATCCAGCTTCTGCAGCGTATCTTTGTCTGAAGATGATACTGACTTCTCTGGAATGCGAGCCATTTTCGCCACCATTGACTCGATATCAGCCACACTGACCGTTTTCTTACGACGACTTGCTGGCGCTAAACGGCTGCGAGCGCCTGCTTCATCGATCACGTCAATCGCCTTATCAGGAAGGTGACGTTCGTTGATGTATTTCGCTGACAATTCCACAGCGGCACGCAACGCTTTGTTGGTGTAACGTACTTCGTGGTGAGCTTCGTATTTTGGCTTTAAGCCAATCAGGATCTTGGTGGTGTCATCTAGCGACGGTTCAACAATATCGATTTTCTGGAAGCGACGAGCCAAAGCCCGCTCCTTCTCAAAGATACTGCTGTATTCTTGGTATGTTGTTGAACCGATGCAGCGTAGCTTCCCGCTGCTTAATAGCGGCTTAATGAGGTTTGCCGCATCAACCTGGCCACCCGATGCTGCACCCGCACCAATTATGGTGTGGATCTCATCAATGAACAGGATTGCATCTTCTTCTTTCTCTAATTGCTTAAGAATCGCTTTAAAGCGCTTCTCAAAGTCACCACGATACTTAGTTCCCGCCAACAGCGAACCAATGTCTAAAGAATAAATCACGCTGCTTTGAATGATTTCAGGCACTTGCCCTTCGACAATACGCCATGCAAGCCCTTCGGCTATGGCCGTTTTACCAACACCGGCCTCACCGACTAATAAAGGGTTGTTCTTACGACGACGACACAGAACTTGGATCGTTCGCTCCAACTCTTTGTCTCGACCAATAAGAGGATCGATATTGCCCTGCTTTGCCACTTCATTAAGGTTAGTGGCGAAGTTTTCTAGACGATCTTCAGAATTGGCTTCTTCGGCACTTTCTGCACCACCAAATGAATCTGAGGGTGACGCGTTGTCACCTTCATTGCTCGCTTTGGTAATGCCATGTGAGATGAAGTTAACGATATCCAAGCGGCTAATGTCGTTTTTCTTAAGAAGATACGCCGCGTGAGACTCTTGCTCACTGAAAATAGCCACAAGCACATTCGCGCCCGTGACTTCACTTCGGCCTGAAGATTGAACATGAAAAACAGCACGTTGAAGTACTCGTTGAAAGCTCAGCGTAGGCTGTGTCTCACGAGTTTCGTCGCTTTCTGGGATTAACGGGGTGGTTTGATCAATAAAAATATCGAGCTCGTTTCGAAGCGCATCAAGATCTGCCTGACATGCTTGTAGCGCTTCCTTCGCCGCATCATTTTCTAATAATGCAAGTAGGAGGTGTTCGACAGTCATAAATTCATGTCGCTTGTCTCGCGCACGAGCAAATGCGCCATTTAAACTCGACTCTAATTCTTTGTTTAGCATAAGTACCTCCTGGGGGAACAACATCGTTGCTCGAGCAATTTATACTTGCTCCATTGTACATAGTAGCGGATGCTCATTTTCCTTTGAGTACATCGTGACCTGCGCTACCTTTGTTTCGGCTATTTCAGCACTGTATGTGCCGCAAATCGCTTTGCCTTCATAATGAACCTTGAGCATCACTTCCGTTGCTTTTTCGATATCTAGTGAGAAGAATCGCTCTAGGATCTCGATTACAAAGTCCATAGGCGTGTAATCATCGTTATTCAGTACGACGTTATACATTGCCGGTGGCTTTACTTTTGTTGCTTCTTTCTCCAGTAAATCTGAGCCTGGAGATGCCCATTCAAAGTTTCTGCTCATATCGCTTTGCTAAAGGTTATTTTTCGGAAGGCGTTAATGACTCAAATTTACCACATTCACGCTTTACGGTGTACTAAGAAACGGCACCGAGAAACAGTACCAAAAAATATTCCTCTCCACTGAGCCTAATCCACCATTTCCATCGCTGCAAATAAAAGATCTCGATTAATAGGATCAACATATGTGGTTGATTAAAAAGACGCCACAAGCATTGATACCAGTTATATACACACGGCAAGGTTTAATCACAGTTAATAAGTTGTAATTAGTCTCAAATGTGATTTGTTATTAAATTTGGTTACTTTCGTAGCAACTTGCTATTGACTGAGCTCAATCATTAGCTACATTGGAGCTAAAAGGCTTTTTGATTACAAATTAGCAACACATTTAAAAGTTTGAACAATTGGGAGAATTACACGGGGTAAGGTGAATTTCCATAATTAAGGTACTAGATTTAAGCAACCAGCCGAAATTCTTTCGTTGGTCGAAATAGTATCAATTGCACTTACGACAATTGATATTAAAACGTCAGTAACAAAATGCATGAGGGATGTATAGCATGGCTACAGGAACAGTAAAATGGTTTAACAATGCCAAAGGGTTTGGCTTTATTTGTCCAGAAGGTGAAGAAGGTGATATTTTCGCTCACTACTCCACAATACAGATGGAAGGTTATCGAACCTTAAAGGCTGGTCAACAAGTCGATTATGAAGTAGAAAGTGGACCTAAAGGCTCGCATGCGAGCTACGTTGTTCCTGTAGAAGGCAGCGCCGCAAAATAGGCGATTGCCGTCGATACCCAATTCCATTGTTGACCTCCATCAGCCCTAATTAACGGCAGATAGGCAGACAAAGGCTAAAACCGTTCATTTGACTTCTGTAATAGAGAAGCATATGAGCGGTTTTTTGATCTGTGAGCAATAAAGTGAATCACGGTACAGTGGTTCCAGTGATATTTATCTCTTTATGTTTGCTAGGTCTTAGGTGAAGATGACAAATGAACAAAAAAGACGCTTTAACATTATCGTTAAAGCGTCTCTCGTTTTGACTTTATCTATGACTTAGCCGTCAAACTAAGCAACTCATTAGTCAATCATTTACCTGGCTGACTAGGGAGTGTTGATCTTTCGAGCTGATTTTTGCAGCGAGTTGCTGGGTATTTATACAAGCCAGAGGCGTCGATGTGTAGCTAGCCTACATGAGAAGCCGATAACGTAGTAGAAATGCCCAGCAAACGCTGCCCGAAGGGTTCGGCTAAAAGCGTTTTACTCTTTGTTGAGGGAGATTTGCTTAGAGTGACTAGGCTACTTCCCCCTCGCCGCGATTAAAACGCTTTTATCTCGAACAAAATTTAACCACGAAAGATCAACACGCCCTAACAATCAGTCCAATCACTATGCATCAATAAATGCGTTCAGCGTTGAGCTTGGGCGCATTAGTGTTGAAACCAGTGCATCATCTAGTAGGTAGTAGCCTCCTAAATCACCAGCAACACCTTGCGCGTTATTTAGCTCAGCAACAATCGCTTCTTCACTTTCTGCTAATTGACTCGCAACACCCGCAAACTCAGCAGCCAGGTCAGCATCAACCGTTTGTGCGGCAAGAGCTTTAGCCCAGTAAGCGGCAAGGTAATAGTGGCTACCACGGTTATCAAGCTCACCAACACGACGCGAAGGTGATTTGTTGTTGTCTAGAAATTCACCGGTTGCTTTATCAAGGGCATCAGCAAGAACCTGGGCTTTCGCGTTGCCAGTGACCGTACTTAGGTGCTCAAGAGATGCAGCTAACGCCAAGAACTCACCCAGAGAATCCCAGCGCAGGTGGTTTTCTTTCTCTACTTGTTGAACGTGCTTAGGAGCAGAGCCACCAGCGCCCGTTTCAAATAGACCACCACCATTCATTAGCGGAACAATCGATAGCATTTTTGCTGATGTTCCAAGCTCAAGAATTGGGAACAAATCCGTTAGGTAATCACGTAATACGTTGCCTGTAACCGAAATGGTATCTAGACCTTGTTTGATACGAACCAGTGAGTATTGAGTCGCTTCTAGCGGAGCAAGGATCTTAATCTCAAGACCATCAGTATCGTATTCAGGAAGGTACGCTTCAACTTTCTTAATAAGCTCGGCATCGTGTGCGCGAGACGCATCTAACCAAAATACAGCTGGAACGCCAGAAGCTCGAGCACGCGTTACTGCTAGCTTAACCCAGTCCTGGATCGGCGCGTCTTTCACCTGACACATGCGGAAGATATCACCTTCCTCGACGTCTTGCTCGAGAAGCACTGCGCCTGAAGCGTCAACCACTTGTACCTGACCTGCAGCTTCAAGGATGAAAGTTTTATCGTGAGAACCGTATTCTTCTGCTTTTTGAGCCATCAAACCAACGTTTGGTACACTGCCCATTGTCGTCGGGTCGAACGCGCCATTGTCTTTACAGAAATCAATCACCGCTTGGTAGATACTTGCGTAGCTACGATCTGGGATCATCGCTTTGGTATCTTTTTGCTTACCTTCTGGATCCCACATTTGACCTGAAGAGCGCAGCATTGCTGGCATAGATGCATCAACAATGATGTCGCTTGGTACGTGCAGGTTGGTAATACCGCGATCCGAATCAACCATCGCTAGTGGTGGCTGAGTTTCGTATACTGCTTGTATATCAGCTTCAATCGCGTCTTTTTGCTCTTGAGGAAGCAATGCAATCTTGGCATAGACATCACCAATGCCGTTGTTTACATCAACACCTAGCTCGTTGAACAGTTGCCCGTACTTAGCAAATACGTCTTTGTAATAAACCTTAACAGCGTGACCAAAGATCACTGGATCAGAGACCTTCATCATCGTCGCTTTCATATGAAGTGAAAGCAGCACGCCTTGCTCTTTCGCCGATGCAATCTCTTTCTCGAAGAAGGCAACCAAAGCGGCTTTGTTCATCACCGATGCATCAATGACCTCTTTGTCTTGCAGTGCAAAAGCTGGCTTGAGTGTTTTCTTCGCACCATCTTTACCAACGAATTCGATGCTCACTTCGGTAGCACCTTCAATGGTTACTGACTTTTCACTGCCAAAGAAGTCTTTGTCATCCATGCTCGCCACATGCGACTTAGAGTCTGAAGACCAAGCGCCCATTGAGTGCGGGTTTTTCTTCGCGTAGTTCTTAACCGAAAGTGGTGCGCGACGATCCGAGTTACCTTCACGCAATACCGGGTTTACGGCACTGCCCTTGATCTTGTCGTAAGTTGCTTTTATTGCTTGCTCTTCATCAGTCTTTGCTTCTTCTGGGTAGTTAGGAAGAGCGTAACCTTTTGACTGCAACTCTTTGATCGTCGCTTGCAGCTGAGGCACAGATGCCGAGATATTTGGAAGCTTGATGATGTTCGCTTCTGGTGTCTTAGCCAATTCACCCAGTTCTGCTAATGCATCACCAATACGTTGCTCTTCGTTCAAGTAGTCAGGGAAGTTAGCAATAATACGCCCTGCTAGTGAAATATCGCGAGTCTCAACGTCAATACCTGAAGAAGCCGTAAAAGATTGAATGATAGGTAGCAGAGAATAAGTTGCTAATGCTGGGGCTTCGTCTGTAATGGTATAGATGATAGTTGGTTTTTCAGTAGGCATGAAATTTCCCTATAGTTCTACAAGCTCACTTGAATAGTGAGCATGTTATAAATTGACCAGTAAGCGACTCTGAGAGTGGAAACTGCTTACCCGATAGTCGTACTCTATCTTATTCTTCATGCAGTCTTATGACAGCATGAACCAAATCCGTGAGTGCATTGTTTTAATAAAAGAGCCAGTTATAATAAAACACCAAGGTATAATTAAACAAATCAGGCTTAAGAGTCCATCAACTTGTTCTATTTTGTGTCTTTTAGGCGCGCAAATGATAGCTCAATTCCGTTTCAGTGAAAACTTTTCAGCACAGTTCCTTTACAATTTTGCAAGGTAGTTAACATGTCTACTCGCTCACGCAGCGCATCTCACTCAGATAAACCAGCTCGTT
This sequence comes from uncultured Vibrio sp., assembly GCF_947488985.1. Lineage (GTDB taxonomy): Bacteria > Pseudomonadota > Gammaproteobacteria > Enterobacterales > Vibrionaceae > Vibrio. The sequence continues at coordinate 51,821 of NZ_CANLBV010000016.1, read as the reverse complement.
CTGGTGCACAATTAAAACAAAGCAGCCATAGACCAAGCCGAAGCAGTAATAAAAAGAGCACTAGCAATTCCAACCCAAAAACGCGCTCCAGCAAGCACCGATATAAAGCGAGACCGAACGGAGAAAAACCGAGAGTGGCGCTCGAAGACCGAAAAGTCATTTTGTTCAACAAGCCTTTCGATTCACTCAGCCAATTCACCGATGGCGAAGGCAGAAAAACGCTTGCTGACTATATTCCGATCAAAGACGTTTATGCAGCGGGTAGACTTGATCGTGACAGTGAAGGGTTAATGGTCTTGACCAATGACGGTATATTTCAAGCTAAATTAACGCAACCAGACTCTAAGTCACCCAAAACATATTGGGTACAAGTGGAAGGCGCCCCTTCTGAGGAAGATTTAGATAAATTGAGAAAAGGGGTTGAACTAAAAGACGGGATGACACTGCCAGCAAAGGTGGACATCATGCCTGAACCGGAGGTTTGGGAAAGAACCCCGCCGGTCAGATTCAGAGCCGCTATACCGACCACATGGCTTGCCATTACGATAATTGAAGGGCGTAACCGTCAGGTTAGGCGAATGACCGCCAATATCGGCTACCCTACTTTGCGCCTCATTCGCTACTCAATGGGTAACATGAATGTTGGGCAACTTCAGCCTGGTGAATGGAAAGAGATATAACGCTTATCAAAAAACATTAAATAGAAAAGCTAGGCCGTTGAGGTTCATCAACCCCCCGCTTTTCTTTAATATAACTGAGTACCGTTATTCTTGGTCGATCATCCATTTACGAAACGCTTTGCGATCTTCTTTCGAGGTCTTCAGATACCAAGCTTGCAGTTGATTTAACTCAACAGATTGAGAAATTGTTGCGCTTTCAACTGGGGGAGCAATGGCTTCAACCGCATCCGCTTGCTGTATTGGTGCTTGATTATCAATCGCAACATAGGAAATCGCGATCGCAGCCTGTCCGCCATTAATATTGTACTGGCGAGCTTCTTCAATATAATTGCGCCCAAGTTGAACACCGTCAGATTTTAACCTATCCACGACCTTAGAGATCTCATTGCCATCTTGGTCGACGATTCTAAATTCTAGATTTTTCAGGCCTTTCTCTGCCAAGCGAACATTGCGGTATTTTGGCATTTCAAAACGGAGTTCTTGATTCGCATCGACATGAAAAGTCACGATCTGAGCATGGCTATATACCTTTTTACGCCCTTCACCTGATTCAATGACCGGTTCGTACTTAAAAAGCACTTGGTTCTTGCCCGCAGGTAACTCTACTGTTTTGACCGAATTAAATGCCTGTCCAGACAACGCAGGCTCACTCATATTAACGACCAACAGATCAACGGTATCTTGTACTGTCAGTGAAGCCGCCAGTGACGACAGACTAAACAAAAGAGTGCTAACCAATGTGGCTGCTTGTATTCTCATCACAATCCCTTAATAACAGAAAAGCCCAGCATAAGCTGGGCCTTAAAAAGTAGTCAAATGATTTGATTACCAGTAGAAACGTGCGCCAACTGCGAAGTTACTTTCGCTATCTGCCAAAGTTGCTCCAACTACTTGGTCTGAACCTTTGTTTGAGTAACCTAAAGTAGTACCGTCAGCATATGCGTATTCAGCGTATACACGAGACCAGCTATTAAACTTATGTACTGTACCTACGTAAAAAAGTGTACCATCACCGTCTTCTAGACCTCCCACGTTAACAGATTGATCTACGAATTCGTAACCAGCATAAACCGCTGTTTTATCTGTAGCCTGGAAAGAGCCCGCAACAGAGAAAGCGTTCTCATCAATTTTATTCGATGAGCCATTTTCACTTACTTCAGCATTATAGTATGTGAAACCGATCAGGTGATCACCAATGCTGTACTCTGCAGTAAACTCAAAGAAAAGATTTTCTAGATCTGCTTTTTCAGCGGTTGCATCATTATCTGCTACAGCTTTAGCGTTAGTAACAAATGCATAATCACGGTTTAAACCTGCACCAACGTGAAGTGCAAGGTCACCAACAGAAGTACCTACAAACAATTCATAAAGGTCTTGGTTTTTTTCATTCTCGTTTAGACCCCAGCCCGCTTTAACCCAGAAGTTATCGGCATCGTAAGCATACTTAACTTGTGAGTCATGAGCTGCGCCATTTAAAGTTAAGTAGCGTAGTGCACTGCCACCGTAGAAGTATGAATAATCTGCGCCGTAAACGTCATCCGATGTCGTCCACTGCTTACCAAGTTTGATGGTACCGAAATCGCCAGAGAACCCTAAGATGTGCTGACGAACGTTTACGTCAGTATTGTCTCTTAGACCAAACTCAACCAAGCCTAAAACGTCAACAGAGTCAGTTAGTGCGTATTGACCATCGATACCTGCACGAGAAGAACCAGAACTTAGGTCTGCTTCGTGGTCTTCGGAATCTTCGAACCTAAGCTCTGTACGTAGTTGACCGTAGAAGTCTACTGCGCCATCTTCTGATTTGTAAATTTCTGCTGCGTTCACTGAACCTGCTGCTGCAACAACTGCAAGTGCTAATAGAGTCTTTTTCATAATAAATCCACTGCCTTTTCTAAGAATGGGAGATCCTTGCCCGGTTCCCTATTATTTTTATGGCGGTGATTACCACTCTTTGTTGGTTAATCACTGTCACTAAATTTCGTGGTCTAGATTGCAAAAGATTATCCTGCGTGTCAAATAAACTAAAAACAAATCTAAAAAAAACACAAATCAAACAAAATCAATTGATTACATCTTTTTTCATCGTTTTACGAACAGCTTATCCTTAATTTTCGCAAAAAATATAGTAATTACATAAAACACAAAATCAGAACTAACTACCATACCGAGTTTAAAAGGCCGCTAATAAATAGAACTTAACACCTAAAGGAGGTGGTTTTTTGATATTTTTATTTCACAGGTAAAATAAAATAAGTAAGTTGTTGAAGGTTCAGTTTTTTTTTGTGAACAAGATCAGGTTTTGCTTTAAAAGTGAGCTATTTTGCCGTAAATGTACTGACTAGTGATATGTGCTACTATCTTCGCTCCGTTATGTAGGTCACAGCATGCTAACTAATAAAATTCAAAATTCCATTCGCACCAGTTATCAAAACCTCCAGCAACAGTTGGATAACTTTGTACCTCGTCGTGCACAAAACTACCTTGTTGCCGAGATCGCAAAGACACTTTGTGGTCAATACCACAAAAGTAATCGCATAATTGTTGCCGAAGCGGGGACAGGGATCGGCAAATCACTGGCTTATTTAATGGCGACGATTCCTGTTGCGGTGTTGAACAATCGCAAAATCATCATTTCGACAGCGACTGTTGCCCTACAAGAGCAACTCGTCAACAAAGACCTCCCTCTATATAGACGGCTCACCGATAGAGAATTCTCGTTTATCTTAGCGAAAGGTAGACAGCGTTATTGCTGTGCCGAGAAGCTAGCCGCTGCTTGTGGCGTTGATGGTGGGCAAATGGCAATGTTTGAGTCCAAACCAAAGCAGAAAGATATCGAACAACTGCAAACCATGTATCGTAGTTTGAATCAGGGTAAGTGGGATGGTGACCGAGACTCATGGCCCAAGCCCATCGATAACATGATTTGGCAAATGATCGTCAGTGATAAACACAGCTGCAATAACAGCATGCCTGCGCACAGAGATTGCCCTTTTCAAAAAGCACGCTCAGAGCTAGATAAAGCAGACGTGATTATCGCTAATCACAGTTTAGTCATGGCTGATGCTGACTTAGGCGGCGGCGTAATACTGCCTGAACCAGAAAACAGCATCTATATATTCGATGAAGCTCACCATTTACCGCATGTAGCCAGAGATCATTCTTCTGCAGCCGCAAGCTTAAAAGGTGCCGCCTCTTGGTTAGAGCGTTTGAATCAATCGATCACTAAACTTTCAGGCTTAGCCGATGAAAAACGCGTGCATCGTTTCAGAAATGAATTACAAGACTCGGTACAGCAGCTGATCCCCACTCTAACCCAGCTAAGTAAACAGTTTGATGCCAGCCACTTTGAAGACGGGTTGTACCGTTTTGAACATGGTGACTTACCGCAATGGTTAGAGAATGAGTCTAAAGACTTGAAGCAATTAACCCAGAAGGCAAGTCAAGCGGTCGCAAAAATCGCCGACCTGATTGCAGAACGGGTCAAAGACGGAGAGCTATCCGCTAAATTGGCAGAGCCTGCATTAGCTGAAATCGGTTTCTATATCCAGAGAACTGAAAATCTTGCGCAAGTTTGGCGCTTAATGGCTGAACCGAAGCGCGAAAAAGGCGCGCCTTTGGCTCGCTGGCTTGAGCTGAATAAAGAAAGTGAGGGCGATTTCCTTGTGAACGTCTCTCCGCTAGAGGTGGGTTGGCAACTAGACCAACAAATTTGGAGCCGCTGTGTTGGAGCCGTGTTGGTTTCGGCGACAATGAGGGCGCTTAACTCGTTCAGCTTTTTCTGTCACCAATCTGGGATCAGTCAAAAAGCAGAAGACGGGGTACAATTTTTGGCTTTGGCCTCACCGTTTGATTATCAAAATCAAGCCGAGCTGATTGTGCCAGCGATGAAATACGAACCACAAGCACCTCAGTTTACCGAATATCTTATTGAAATTTTGCCTAAGGTAATAGAAGACAACCAAGCCAATCTCGTTCTATTCTCTTCTTATTGGCAAATGAACAAAGTTGCTGAAGCGCTAGCAAGCAAATTTGTTCAAAAATCATGGGCACTGCAGGTTCAGGGCGACACTTCTCGAACTGAAATTCTAAAAAAACATAAAAAGCTCATCGAGCAAGGTAAAACCAGCGTTCTTTTTGGCACTGGCAGCTTTTCTGAAGGCTTAGATTTGCCGGGCGAGCTTCTTGAAAACCTGGTTATTACCAAGATCCCTTTTGGTGTGCCCACTTCACCTGTAGAGCAAGCACATTCAGAATATATTGAATCACGTGGCGGTAATCCCTTTATGCAGATTACTGTTCCAGAAGCGAGTAAAAAGCTGATTCAATCTGTTGGTCGTCTGCTGCGTAAGGAAAGAGATTCTGGTAAAGTCACGATCCTTGACCGACGCATAGTAACGAAGCGATACGGGAAATCCTTACTCGATTCCCTGCCGCCTTTTAAAAGAACAATAAAATACTAATCAGCCTGTCCTTGCGATAACAATCAATCCATTATCGCTCGGCTTCTGCATTCACCAATCAACATGACTAATCCAACGATTATTCGTGTGGCTGCCTTGACAGCCGCTAACGAGAACACTAGCTATTTATGGAAATGATCGAGCCAACCATGTTGGTTATACTTGCTCTGGTTGCATTTGCAGCTGGCTTTATTGATGCCGTTGCTGGTGGTGGCGGGATGTTAACTGTCCCAGCTTTGCTTTCACTTGGTCTTCCGCCACACATCGCGCTAGGGACCAATAAGCTCGCCGCAACATTTGCTTCATCAACGGCTGCTTTTACCTACTATCGTAAAAAACTGTTCAATCCTGAATGTTGGATAAATGCATTCATCGCGACCTTGACCGGTGCCATCATTGGAACATTGACCGTCGATGCCATTAGCACTGAGTGGCTCGAAAAAGTCTTGCCTTTGGTCATTCTCGCCACTGCTGTCTATACCATTTTTCACAAGACTCCCGACGCGAATCACAACGTGTTACCCAAGCCTTGCCCTGTTCTGAAGAAAAAACAAAAATACCAAGGGTTTATTCTGGGCTTTTACGATGGTGTGGCAGGTCCGGGGACTGGTGCTTTTTGGACAGTAAGCTCTATGGCACTTTATCGCCTCAATATTTTGCTCGCTTCAGGTTTGTCTAAGGCGATGAACTTTACCAGCAATTTCACCTCTTTAGTTACATTTGCCATTCTAGGCCACATTGATTGGGTACTGGGTTTAACCATGGGGGTTTGCTTGATGGCTGGTGCGTTTGTTGGTGCTCATTCCGCGATTCGATTCGGTGCTAAATTTATTCGGCCTGTGTTTGTTACCGTAGTCAGCGTACTTGCGATTAAGCTGGCATACGAAGCTTGGTTTGTGAATTTATAGCCACTCACCAACAGGAAGCGAAATGAATCATTTTTCAAAGCTAAAAAATATATTAGATACCTTGATTGGTCATTGCTCGCAGGTGGATAAATCAAGAGGCGCATACCACCAAGCACTGTTCGACAGAACGTTATTTAAGTGTAGCGCTACGATCCTGCTACCCTATGCTTTGGAAGCTCAAGCAACATACCATACGATTCTACGTGAACAAGCGACGAATCAATTGAACGCATCCAGAGCACACTACCTGACAGAAAAGCTCACCAATCAAATAGCGGCGATCCAAAGAGAGTTGGCCAACCATGATTTACGATTAGATCGAAAAAGTAAGTCAGGGAAAAACCTGAACGATTTGTATAACGAACTTGCTCAGCATCAAGATTGGCAAAAACGATTGATCGATTTAGTTCAAATACGAAAGTTAGCGTTTGATTCAGCACCACGTCACGCTAAGAAAAAAGCGGAGCAGGCTTGGCAATTAGCAAAAGAACGCTTAGAACGCTGTGAAGACTCAATGAAGAACATTGAGAGACTGATTAACTTAGAGAACCCAACACGACATGAGCAATGATACCCCTTCATCCCCACTGGATAATGCACCACAAGAAGTAAAATTAGCTGTCGACCTGATCTATCTACTCGAAAGCAACGACATCGACCCACAGGTAGCGTTAGCAGCCATTAAGATTGTCCAGCAAGATTTACAAGCCAAACTAGCATCTAGCATCTAGCATCTAGCATCTAGCATCTAGCATCTAGCATCTAGCATCTAGCATCTAGCATCTAGCATAATAATAGACAGGATTCACATGTACCAACTTAGCTTTTCTATGCCCGAATTTCTTGAACACTACTGGCATAAAAAACCGACCATCTTAAAGGGTGGCTTGCAAAACTTCGTCGACCCAATCTCGCCGGAAGAACTGGCTGGCTTATCGATGGAAGAAGAAGTGGATTCTCGCTTTGTTTCTAACCTCGACAATCAGTGGACTGCAGAACACGGTCCATTCACTGAAGAGAAGTTTGGTGAACTCACTGAAACACATTGGCAATTGATTGTTCAAGCGGCAAACCATTGGCATCAAGGTGCCAATCAACTAAACGAAGCGTTTCAGCAATTACCAAACTGGCTGTTCGACGATCTGATGATCTGCTACTCAGCGCCTGCAGGCGGCGTTGGTCCTCATATTGATCAATACGATGTGTTCATCATTCAAGGTCAAGGTAAACGTCAATGGAAGGTGGGTGCGAAAGATGTGGGTCAATATAAAGAGACAATTCAAGCTTCAGCGCTGCGCCAGATCGAAGGCTTTGAGCCCATCATCGATGATGTTCTAGAGCCAGGTGATATCCTTTATATTCCACCAGGGTTCCCACATGAAGGCACCACGTTAGAGCCATCAATGAGCTATTCTATCGGTTACCGCTCACCTAAAGAGCAAGAGTTGATCAGTAATTTTGCCGACTATGTGTTGGCTCATGATATAGGTGATGTCCACCTGCACGATCCTAATTTCAAAACCCAAGATGGCTACGGCAAGATCCGTTCGGCTGATTTAAGCAACCTGACTGGCATGTTGAAATCGGCACTAGAGCAACCAGAAACCATCAATGAGTTCATGGGTTGCTTACTGAGCCAATCACGCCACCAGCTTGATATTGTTGCACCTGAGCCGCTATGGACAGAACAAGAGATCGCCCAGCACTTAGAGTCAGCAGGTGAAATACACCGAGTGTCAGGCTTAAAAGCGCTCTACCACGAAGAACAAAGCAACACCGCTTACATCAATGGTGAAGTAGTTAAGCTTGCAGATGCGGATTCATCGCTACTCAAGGTGCTTTGTGATGACACCGTGATTAACTCGTCAGAGGCAATGACGCCTTCAGGTATAACGGTCGTAACAGAGCTAGTAAACAAAGGCTACTGGTTTATCGAAGAGTAACGCGATCAAGCTAGAATCGTGATATCTAACGAGTGATAAACAAGACGAAAAGGGACAAATAAAACTTTCATTTGTCCCTTTTCAAATTCAACGCTTAGCGATACCTTAAACAGCTAAACCTTGAATTGATTAACCAACGTTTGCTGCTGTTGAGACAATTGATCAATGTGATTGCCAATTTGCTCAGAAGCTGCAGCTTGATCCAAGATCTTCGCGCTCAAATCTCGAATGTTAACCACACTTTGATTCACTTCACCAGAAACCGATTGCTGCTCTTCAGCGGCTTTCACTATCTGACTATTCATATCACTGATCGCCTCGATCGACGTAAAGATCGAACTCAGATCGTCGACCGCGTGTTGAACATGCTGCGCGGTATCATTCGCTAAAATATTTCCTTCCTGTATCGCTTCAACCACATCTTGCGTCCCCGCATGAACCTTGTCGATTACAGCTCTGATCTCACCAACTGAAGATTGTGTGCGACTCGCTAGGTTTCTCACCTCATCAGCCACAACCGCAAAACCGCGTCCCTGTTCACCCGCCCTCGCCGCTTCAATCGCCGCATTCAGCGCCAATAAATTGGTTTGCTCAGAGATCCCTTCAATCACACTTAAGATCTCGGTAATATTTCCGTTGTTCTTCGCAAGCTCTTCAACAATAGGTACCGCGCTTGACATCCGTTCGACCAGCTTTCTCATTTCTCCGGCCGAAAGCTCGATAACCTGTTGCCCCTGCTGCGCTGAGCGATCCGCTTTAAGAGCAGCATCAACCGCCACTTCTGCATTTTGTACGACTAAGCCTGCCGTTTGAGTCATCTCTTAAGCAGCTGTCGCCACCAAATCCACTTCTTTAAACTGTGATTCGCTGCTTTGACGAGTATTCGATGCCAATGACTTCGCTTGCGCGGTGGTATTTGCAACCTGCTCAGAAGTTTGTACAACTTCTTTTATGGTATGCTGAAGTTTATCTAAGAAGATGTTAAAACCTTTCGATAACTGGCCAATCTCGTCTAGAGATTTCACCTCTAGGCGCTGAGTCAAATCACCTTCACCCGATGCAATATCGTTAAGCCTTTCTACAACCTCTCGGATAGGTTTTACAATCGATAATGAAGCAAACGCAATAATGGCTAACCCAAATAAAACAAAAAGAGTACCCGTAATCAATTCGGTCTTAATCCCTTGGCTAAGCTGAGTGCTAATGATGGCGTCCAATTGATTGGCATCAGCGACCACACTTTCTCTTGGGATTTCAAACAGCACCCCCCAAGTTTGATTCGCCGCAACAACAGGAGCAAATGCGAGTAACCACTCACCGTTTTCACTCCACTGAGTCGTCACTTCGCCACCAAAGATAAAATCGGTCATTAAGTCGCTATTTGTATTTGCACTTTGGAATTGCGATCCAATCATAGTGCTTTTATCATCGGAAGCGATAACTGAACCGTCTAAGCTGACAACATAAACCGCGCCGGCACCATCAAACAAGCCTTGATCTGATTGAGTTACAACATTGGCTAAACCGTCAAGCCTGAGATCAATCCCTAAGAAACCAATAGCAACGTCGTTGGCAATAATCGGCACTGAGATTGAAGACGTGAGTAGTGCTGCGCCGCCACTATTTACCACGCGTGGAGTGCTAATGCATGTCTGCCCTGATGATAAAGGACAATAAAAGCGTTCACTATTGCTGTCATCATTCAATATCGATTCAGAGATCACGTTAGCAAGAACATTACCACCGTCATCCGACACCTTCCAATAAGCGGCAAAACGTCCTTTCTCGTTGGAACCGACATAATCCGCCCCCACATAGTTAGCATCTTCGCCATCCAGCAGGTCAGGATTAAAAACCAAGTATGCACCTTGAATAGAATCAAAGTTTAAAACCGAGCTTCGCACCATTTCATCTAAAGCGCTGCGAAGCTCCTCACTTGGTGTAAAGTTTTCATCGGCATTACCCTTAAGAAATTGAGTATTGGCCGCTAACATCTCTGCTCTATGTATAGCCTCATCAACATAACGTTGAGTTGCTTGAGCATTAAGCTGAGAAACAGACGCCAATAGCTGCTGGGATTTATTGATCACTGATTGTGAGCTTTGAGATTTGATGACTTGCTGATTACTGGTCGCGTTATAGATAGAGAAACCAATAAGAGACAGTGAAGTAATGATCAAGCAGCAACCTGCAAGGAGGGTAATTTTCCACTGTACCGATAGAGAGCGCATTTAATATCCTTATTATAAGCCAAAAGACTTCCATAGCCGTAACATACACATTGTTGATAAGTGGATCGCACAATGTAAATAAGTTAGACGGATAGCTTATCGAATAATTACAGCATAAATCACACCCATATAAAACGAAAGTTTATGACAATGTTAAACAATGATGTTATTTGTCTTTTATTTCTGTGATTTCAAGAGCTTTCAACTTGTCAGCCCTAGTTGAAATGTTAAGATTTAGCCATCATTACCGCTTTCCTTTAGGGAACCTATGAAAGTAATCAGTTTTAATATCAATGGCCTTAGAGCCCGCCTTCACCAACTGCAAGCGATTATCGACAAACACCAACCCGATGTGATTGGTTTACAAGAGATAAAAGTGCACGACGAAGCCTTTCCCATTGCCGATGTTGAAGCGATGGGCTACAAGGTTTACTTCCACGGTCAAAAAGCGCACTACGGCGTCGCTATACTATGTAAGCAAGAGCCAATCTCAGTGCAAAAAGGCTTCCCAACAGACAACGAAGATCATCAGAAACGCATGATCATGGCAACGTTTGCAGATGAGAATGGGGACAAGGTGACAGTGCTGAATGGCTACTTCCCACAAGGGGACAACATTAAGCATGAGACTAAATACCCATATAAACGCCAATTCTATAAAGATTTGATGACTTACCTAAATGACTTTCACAACAAAGATCAACAAGTGATTGTGATGGGCGACATTAATATTAGCCCTATCGATGCAGATATCGGTATTGGTGAGCCTAATGCGAAACGCTGGCTAAAAACAGGCAAATGCTCTTTCCAACCAGAAGAACGCCAATGGTTGAAAGCGTTAATGGACTGGGGCTTTGTCGATACTTTCCGTCTACTGCACCCTGAAGTAAACGATCAATACTCGTGGTTTGACTATCGTTCAAAAGGTTTTGTGGACAATCGTGGGTTGCGTATTGATGTGGTACTGGCTACCCAAAAACTGGCCGATAAATGCACGGAAGCAGGCATCGACTACGAGCTACGCGGCATCGAAAAACCGTCAGACCACGCCCCCATTTGGTCTTCATTTCAATAAAAAAAAATTTAATTTCCAAACAGAAATGCACAAGTTGATGTTTAGCTTGTGCATTTTTACCTAGTTCCTCCCCCTCACTCTCAAAAGGTTTGACATAGCCCACACTATCGCTTTTGTCCATCTATACTATTTGAGTAACCAAATAAAGGTAGGTGTTGTATGGATGCAAAACTTTGGAGTGGTATTAATCCAATCAATCTGCGTAATTTGCTTCCTATGATGGTGGTCAGTGGAGCGATTAGCGTGTTGATGTTAGTGGTTCCACTGTTTAGCCTTCAGGTATTCGATCGAGTACTCTCCAGTCAAAGTCTGGATACGCTGCTATTTTTGGCCTTCATAGCTGTGTTTCTGCTCACAGCTCAGGCGTTCCTTGATGCATCCAGAGCAAAATATGCGCAAAAAAAAGCAACTAAATTTGAGTTTTTGGCCTCTCAACAGCTCTTTGATCAATGCTCCTTCTCAGCGAAAGTAAAAGAAAAGCATCTATTTAACGATATTAATGAAGTTAAAAGCCTGCTCTCTTCCCCTGCGTACTTTGTTATGTTTGATCTGCCATTTACGCCCCTGTTTTTGGTTATCATGTTTGCTATTCATCCATATATAGGCATGGTCGGTATGGCTGCTGTTGTGTTTATCCTGATGACGACATTGATCTCTCATTGGGTGAAATCTAAGCACTTTAAAACCACTTACTTAAGCTAGCTTGCAACGCAAAGAAAAAACGATGAGTGCTTTCAAAAACACACCACAATCTTTAGTCAACACCAACAACATGGGTTGAGTCAAACCTACCAAGATATATTGGCGGAAAAGAGTTGGTCTCGCAGCCACCTCGATCAAGCCACTTGTTCATTAAGTGCTTTTTCTCGCTATATCCGTATGGTTTTACAGCTCGTGATCATGGCCGTCGGTGCCAGTTTAGTCATCGAAAATGCCATGTCTGCTGGTGGGATGATTACAGGCTCAATACTGATGGCCCGCGCGCTGCAGCCTATAGAAATGCTCTCTAGTGGGATACAGGCGTGGAAAACCGGGATGGATGCAAACAAGCGTTTAGCCAAAGAGTTTACATCACACACCAAGCGTGCCGAGCGAACAGAATTGGAAGTAATTAAGGGTAACTTAGTGATCGACAACGTCATTTGGTTCGCCTCTGAAAACCTCAATAAACCAACCCTGAATGGTTTAAAGCTCAGATTAGAATCAGGAAATCGAGTCGCCTTGATAGGTCCGAGCGGTTCAGGTAAGTCTTCGATTTGTAAGATGATTACCAATGGGATCACGCCATCGAAAGGCGGCGTTTCCATTGATGGGCTCAACGTTGAACTCTGGAACCAAAACCAGTTCAAACACACTGTCGGATACGTACTTCAACACATCGAGTTTTTGCATGGTTCGGTAAAACAGAACATCGCCCGATTCGACGACAATGTGACCGATAGCCAAATTGTAAAATCAGCCATTCAGGCTGGTGTGCATGACACCATTGTCGCCCTTCCCAATGGCTATGAAACCATCATTGGCTCTTTCGGCCATCAATTGTCTGGCGGGCAAGCACAGAAACTCAATTTGATATGAGATTACTCTCCCTTATGAGTGATCCAAACGTATCTAGCTTACTCGATACACAAAGTAAGCTTTTCAGTAAAAGACAATCGTTAAAATCCGGTGAATCCGATGTGTTACAGCAAAAAGTGGAGCAGTCAAAGCTCGACCTTCAAGGCTACCAACAGCGATTCTTGGCGGGGAATCGAAGCCTCAAATATTTAGAAGAACAAGTACAAATGCACCAAGATTTGCTTGTTTCTGGTAATACCTCCAAATCTCGCCTGTTGGATTTACAGCGTGAACGCTCTCAATTACAAGGCGATGTTGCTGACCTCAAAGCCAGAATTGGGCACGCAAAACGTACCATTGCCGAAGCGAAATTAGAACTGATCAACGCAGATTATACTTACGCAAAAACACTCGGCGAAGAGATTCAAGGCTTAGAACAAAAACTAAACGAAACCCGAGAAGCGATGGTCAATGCTCAAGATATTCTGACACGGGTTGAAATAAGAGCACCTCAAAGTGGTGTGGTGGTCGGGTTGAATGTGGTCTCTGAAAATGCCATCGTTCCACCCGGTGAAACCTTAATGGAACTGGTTCCACAAAACGATGAGCTGATTGTTGAAGCATTAGTGAAACCAGAAGACATCGAAGCCTTACGCATTGGCTTGGATACCCAAGTAAGGCTAACGGCATACAGTTTTCGTAAAACACCGCCGATTCGCGGTAAATTAGTTCATATTTCGGCTGACCGCATTGGCGATCAAGCCACAGGATCTTCTGCTTACTTAGCGAGAGTATCGTTAGATAAGTCTGAGCTAGAAGCATTAGAAAACATCTCATTGTATCCGGGCATGCCCGCAGAGGTGATGATTTTACTTGAGCAACAAACGCCGCTTGAGTATCTACTCAACCCACTCTCTGTAAGCGCCTACAAGGCAATGAGAGAAATTTAACCAAGCACAAAGAAGACAAAGCCAAACTCATCGTGAGGTGAGGACGGAAAGCTCCAGATCTCAGGGGTGAAGCCGAGATGGCTGGGCTACCTCTATGTATCGAATGATATATGAGGACAAAACAATGGCAGAAGTAACCAATACCGAAGCAGGACTAAAAAGCGACAATAGCAACGATACCAATATTCTGGTAGATGGTCCTACTACCAACAACGAGCCTAGAGATGTCGATAATGACCTTTCTAACCTCAGCGGCGACAATCTCGAAGTAAGAGCAGATAAAGGCGACGACATTGTTCAAACGGGCAGCGGCGACGATTTTATCGCGGCTGGACGCGGTTCTGACACAATTAAAGCAGGGGCCGGCAACGACGTGGTGGAAGCCTGGAATCACTCGCTTAATGCAGGTGATGAAGTCGGCACTAACCGTGATTTAAGTGCAGCACACACTAAAGATTTAGAAGCACTGGGCGCAGAGTGCGTTGACGATATTGTGGTCGCAGGGGACGGCGATGATTACGTAGAAGGCGGTGCGAACAATGACATTATTTATGGTGACAGAGGCGCTGGCGCCGAATTTGGCGAAAACCTAATCAGCGATGGTGATTTTGAAGCTTTTGACCTTGGCAACACTTGGGGAACAACCACAAGTGCTGGTGCATGGAACGCTGAGGTTGGAAGCATCGAGATTCAAGAACAACTGCATGGCGGTGTCCCAGCTGGTGGTTACGGAACTGATATCGCCAGTGGCCACTTCCTAGAATTAGACTCGCATGGCGCGAATTCAAATTCAACCGTATCCCAAGACTTTACAGTCGATGACGCCGGCATCTATCAACTCGACTTCTCTTACGCTTTCCGTAATAAAGGGGGCAACGACACCACCGCACCTTTTACGGTTCAAATTATGGCGGGCACCGAGGTCGTGTTCGAGAAATCTTTCCAAGACATTGACGGCGTCGATGATGATTGGGATCTATTCAGCGAAGATGTCGATCTCTCTTCCGGAGAATACTCACTCAAATTTATTGCCGATGGCGCAGAAGATACCTTTGGGGCTCTTATCGATAATGTGTCATTGAAGCAGGTACTGCACAACGATGTACTCATCGGTGATAATGGGCCAGACGCTGCAAATGAGGGCGCTGCTGGGAATGACTTGATTCGAGGCGGTAAAGGTAACGACGTTATTATAGGTGATAACTTTGAAGCGCTATCGTTTAATGAAGGGACGGGGGAATTTGAGTTAGCAGAGCCAACAACATCCGTCGACCTATCAGCAAACTCAACGGCATACAACGCTGATGGTTCTTTCGGTACCGTTGATACTGGCAATGCAAGTAGAAGAGAGCGGCGTACTGGCTCAAATCGGCTTTAGCTACGACGGCGATACCGGTGAAGGTGCATCAGAGATGTTTTCTGTCTGCTTAGACGAACATACGATGATTGCTAAAATTGGCATTTCCAACCTCTACTTAAATGAAGGCGACAATGGAGTCGATGAGACTGGTCATTGGGCAGCATATCGAGACGGTATTCTGGTCGCCGAGGGTGACTTCATCGCCAGTGATTTGTCGGATGGCAACAACAACAGCGGTTATCTAAATATCGGCCCTGAAGAGACAGGGTTTAAAGCCTTTGATGAGCTTCAGTTTACTGCCGTTGGCCCTGCATTTGACAAAGGCGGCAACGCTAATGCTGATTCAAGTGACTACTACGTCACTTCTGTCACCACCGACGGTCTAACCGGTGATGGCACCGATATGCTTTATGGTGGCCGTGGAGACGATGTCATTCTTGGTGGCGACAACGCCAAGGGTGGCGTACCTGAACTCGAACCTGATACGGGTTACTACGATGTAAGTAACTTCAGAGGGACTATTGATATCACCATGGAAGGTACCGAAGCGGGCTTCGAAAATTCGTTTGGTTACTTCACAAAAGACAGTGAAGGCAATGTAAACGCTGAAATCATTTGGGGGAATGTTAAGGAGCACCTTCCAAACTCTGAAGCTGGCAACAGCTTTAGTCTCGACTTAGGGCGCTGTGATGATTGCGTTGATACGCTCGGGTTCTTCATTATTCCAGATGGCGGGAATGACGGTTTCGTCTCAGGCGAAAGTATTGAGATTGACTTAAACACTCAACAAGCGACAAGCCCTAACAACAGTGACCACCCCTTCTTGCTAGGTGTACAAGATTTAGTCGGTAGTAACGGCAACCTTACCTTAGATGTTAGCGGCATTGACAACTTCAATCCAGGTACAGAACTCGGAAATCAGTTCTGGAATGACGACCCAGGCGGTGATGCTGACTTCGATGATGTGGTAACCACCGTTGAAATCGATGACCAACCAGAGCAATTGTTCGGTGGTAAAGGTGATGATTGGCTTGATGCCGGCGACGGAATCGACCATATCAAAGGCGGTCAAGGCGATGACATCATCATTGGCGGCGGTGGCGCAGACGAGATTCGCGGCGGTGCTGGTAACGATACCATAGCCTATGATGCAGAGGATACCCTAATCCATGGGGGAAAGGGTTCGATGTATTAGTTGCTAATGATAAAGATATCCCTGAAGGAGAGACCGGTGTCACCTTTGACTTAATGGGCAAAACGACCATTAAAGGGATGGAAGCCGTAATCGGTACCAGTGGAGATGATACGTTGCAGCTCAACTTGAACAAAGTTGCGCGCCAAACCCAAGATGTGGATGGGAATGATGGCAACGCCTTTTATGCACTTGGTGTCGAAAGCCTAGAGTTAAAAGAGAATGGCTACACCAACGCCAGTAAATCAGACGTTGATTACTCAGCATTGGACCCAACAGTCCGGGCTAGCCTTGGTCTAGAGGGCGTTGAAGGTATATTATACTGCTATACGTTTACCAACGCAGATGACGAAGAAGTTCAAATATACACTGACGTTTCTTGGGATTCGTTTATCGATCTAGCATAGGTCTCAATAAATGTTGATTAGAAAGAGCGCCAAGTTGGCGCTCTTTTTTTAAGCTATTGAGCATCGAGCGGCCTCATATAGGCCAAGAAACGCTTCTCTGCGAATTTGAAGAGCGCGATGATGATGAACGTTAGTGCCATGTAGAACAGACCTGCCGTTAGGAAAGACTCGAATGGAGCGTAGTAACGAGAGTTCACCAAACGCGCAGCACCCGTTAAATCCATAATGGTTACGATACCTGCTACTGCAGAGCCGTGAAGCATAAAGATCACTTCATTGCTGTAAGCCGGTAATGCTCGGCGCAATGCACTTGGTAGAATGATGCGGCGGTAAGTCTTAGCTGTACTCATCCCGTACGCTTTCGCTGCTTCTACTTCCCCTTTCGGCAAGCCGTTAATCGCACCACGAATGATCTCTGCAGTGTATGCCGATGTGTTAAGAACGAACGCCACCAAAGCACAGAACCATGCGTTTTCCCACAATGTATCTTTTACTGGGAAGAACTGGTCCATCCCGTAGTAAATCAAATACAGCTGCACCAATAACGGTGTTCCACGGAAGAAATAGATGAATGACCAAGCTGGCGCATAAAACAACATATTAGGGCTGTTGCGAGTAATCGCTAACGGGATAGCAACAAATAAACCGATGACCAAAGCTAAGCTGACCATCCAAGCCGTTGTCCATAGACCACTAAGATAAATCGGCAGGCTTTCAACTATTAATGAAAAGTCCATAGCTACCTCGTGTGGATACTGAATTTACGTTCAACAAGCTTGAGTAAGCCAGTCGAAACGCTGGTAAAGAATAAAAAGATAATCGCCACTGTCATATAGAAGGTAAACGGCATTTTGGTTGAACCCGCCGCCAGTGCGCTAACACGTACCATATCTTCAAGGCCGATAATCGAAACCAGTGCAGTTGTCTTAAGTAAAACCAACCAGTTGTTACCAAAACCGGGTAGTGCATGACGAATCATCTGTGGCAGTAGAATACGACGAAATGCCAATACAGAGCTCATACCGTAAGCTTTGGCAGCCTCCATTTCACCGCTGTCGACAGCCATGATCGCACCACGGAATGTTTCAGCCATATAAGCGCCAAAGATGAAACCTATTGTAAGTACCCCGGCAATAAATGGGCTGACATCGATATAATCCGGTAAGTAAGAGGTCCATTCATGGTTAGGATCACTTGATGTAAACCACTCATTAAGCCACTCATTGATGGAATACAAACTGTTGTTTAAAAGGATTTGTCCACCAAAGAAAATCAACATCATCAGGACGAGATCAGGAATGCCTCGAATGACGGTTGTGTAGAGGGTTGCAATAGCACGAGCCCAACGATAAGGCGCTAGTTTTGCTAAGGCACCTAGCATGCCAAGAACCATAGCTAAAATTAGCGACAGCAAGGCAACTTCGATTGTCAGCATCGCCCCTTTCAGGATCGAAGCTTCATAACCTTGTAAATCAAACATAATGAATTCCAACAGAACTGCGAAAAAGTTGGTAAGACAGGGAGAGAAGACTCTCTCCCTTAAGAATTGACACTAGAGATTACTGGCCGTAAACATCGTAGTTGAAGTACTTCGCCGCGATATCTTGGTAGATGCCTTTTTCACGTAGTGAAAGGATTGCCGCATCTAATTGTTTAGTTAGATCTTTGTCTTGCTTACGTAGAGCAATACCAAAGCCTTCACCGAACCACTTAGGGTCAGTCAGTGATGGACCAACGAATTCGTAGTCTTCACCACCCGCTTTGTTTAATACACCTTCTTCTAGCGCTGACGCATCACCAAGTACAGCATCAACACGACCGTTTGCTAAATCAAGGTAAGCTTCGTCGAATGAGCCGTAACGAACGATTTCTACTGTGTCGCCATAGTTGTCTGTTAGGTATTTATCGTGAGTCGTTGCACGTTGAACGGCAATCTTTTTACCACTTAGATCATCAAAGTTAAGGTCTGTACCTTTCTTAGCGATGAAATTGTTTGGGATAAGTGCGTATTTACCTGTGAAGTCGATTTTTTTCTTACGCTCTTCCGTGATGGACATTGCCGCGATGATCGCATCGTATTTACGAGCCAGTAGAGAAGGAATAATGCCGTCCCAATCTTGTGCAACAATCTTACACTGCACCTGCATTTCAGTACAAAGTGCGTTAGCCATATCGACATCGAAGCCTTTCAGTGAACCGTCAGCTTCAGTCCAGCTAAATGGAGGGTAAGCACCTTCAATACCGAAACGTACTGTTTTCCATTCTTTAGCTTGAGCTACGCCCGTTGCAGCAGTTGCAGCAAGTGCCGCGACTAATAACCACTTTTTCATATCCCTACTCCTGTGATTTAGGTTTTTTTGTTTTGCTAATTTTAATGTTGTGTTTGTTGTTGCTTATTACTGGTACTTGGATGTTGCGTTTCATTGTTCACACTGTCTCGCGTTACCGTCGCGGCAGTATTTCAATTCTGATTCGCTCAAATGAGGTCTATTCAGGCGCTTTAGCGCTTAAAAACAATCAAACTTGAAGCGTAATTAATAGATCGAAGAGATAAACTGTTGTAATCGCTCAGATTCAGGCTCTGTAAACAGTTTCGCCGGGTCACCCTGCTCTTCGACTAAACCTTGATGTAAGAACATTACGTGGTTTGATACATCACGAGCAAAGGCCATTTCATGCGTTACTACCAACATGGTTCTGCCTTCTTCCGCAAGATCACGCATTACCCCTAGCACTTCCCCAACTAACTCAGGGTCAAGCGCCGATGTCGGTTCATCAAATAACATCACTTCCGGATCAACCGCCAACGCTCGGGCAATCGCAGCACGTTGTTGTTGTCCACCTGATAAATGACCTGGGTAGTAATCTTTACGCTCATACAGGCCGACTTTTTTCAGTAGTAACTCTGCATTTTCAATCGCTTGTGCTTTGGGTACACCTAAAACATGAATCGGCGCTTCAATCACATTTTCGAGAACGGTCAGGTGAGACCAAAGATTGAAGCCTTGAAAAACCATCGCTAAGCGAGAACGGATTCGCTGCACTTGCTTCTCATTGACAGGAACAGAGACACCTTGGCGGTTATTTTTCATTTGAATTAATTCGCCATTAACCCAAATCTCTCCTGACGTCGGCGTTTCTAACAGATTGATACAACGAAGAAAAGTACTTTTACCTGATCCTGAAGACCCAATAATCGAGACCACATCGCCTTTGTACGCAGAAAGTGAAATTCCCTTTAAAACTTCATTTTGACCAAACGTCTTATGTAGACCCTTTATGTCCAGCGCTGGTACATCTTTCATGCGCTTTCTCTCCCAAATTTGTGAAATGCAAGGTGCTCCGACCTTTTCATGCGATACAAATTAGCACCACACGAAACAATATACAACAAATTATCAACCTGATAAATTAAAATAAATAGCGATTCACTCTGACTTACTATGCAAAAAGTAGCGTTTTAGCCTCAATTTAATGAATAAGCTCTATCAATAAGCTGTAATTCGCCCTCCCTTACATTGTTTAAATAAAGTTAACCAAAATGAGATTCTCGTAGCTTGATGTCTCACAAGAAAAACAAGTTTTGTGAACTTAGATACGCCGAGATCGACAAATTATAATCTGCAAGCTCAACACTACATACATACCATAAGGCACAGTTATTTTAAGGTTATTACATTGTAAGCATTTCACTGGAAACAATTGGGAAGCAAGTAATAGTGAAATAACTCAGTAAGAATTGGGCATTGAACTCGAACCATGATGACAAAGGCTTGAAGAAGATAGGTAAATGTCAATTTGTGAAAACTAATTACACGATTCATAAATGGTGCGTTAATGAATCGCTTCGTTTTGTAGTTTTCTTTCACGCACACTCATAAAGTGATCAAGATCAATCACCCTAAAAGGTAAGCTTGTTAAACTCCTCAGCAAAGAATAAGGCATTAAAAGTGCTAAACATTTTTTTAACTTAGCTACACAAAGCACATCAAAACCGTGCAACATAATGTTGATGAGTTATAACTAAGAAATAACGCGAAATTGTAGAATTCAATTTTAGAATTACTAATATAAAAACATGAGGAATCTATGTCAGACGTTGTGAATAATGCGAACTCTGAAGTAGAAGAGAAAAGCTATAAAGAGCTACACCGTCCTGCTTCTGAATTTGAGAGTCGCTCAGATTATCTAGATCACGAGCTTCAAATCATGAAGCCTCGCCGCTTCGGCCTAAACCTTCCTGGTCGTGACTTCCGCTTTGAAATTGAAGATCTTGTTCCTGCACTTGCTGGTACTATTGGTATCATCGCGATGTACTCTGCAGTAATGATGTCTTGGGCTGACGGCCTAACTCAAACTTGGGATCACGTAAACCTAGGTAAAGAGTTTGCGATTGAAGTCGCTCGTGTAGAAATGCTTATCCCTGCACTACTGTTCTGTATCCTAGCTTCTGGTTTCTTTAACCCTAAAGCAAACCTTGCCGGTAACCACGGCCCAATGATTCCTCTTATTGGTACCATCGCTCTAGCTGGTGCTCACCCTCTTGCATTGGCAATCCTTATCGGTGTCTTCGGTCTAATCCTAAGCTTCCTAAAAGGCGGCTCCAAGCTGGTTAACCTGACTTCTGAAGGTACCGCTGGTGGCTTGCTCATTTTCTTAGGCCTAACCGGTACAATGAGCCAAATCAACTCAATTCAAGAATGGGCGGTTGGTCTTCAATCTTCTACTGTTGAAGCGGGCAGCATGGGTTACGTTGGTTTAATCGTTCTTGCTATTACTATTGCTATTTACGCTTTCCTAGCAAAAGTGAACAAGCGTTGGTTGGCTATCCCAGTGTGTGCATTCACAGGCCTTGCTATTGCATTAGTATTAGGCGCTGGCTTCGACATCGTATTCGAAACTGAAATGGGCATTCCAAACCTAAACCCAGTTTACTGGTGGGGTTCTACTTCTGAAGGTTGGATGCTTGGCTTGCCAAACGTTGAACACTTCATTGCATCTCTACCATTTGCAATCCTTGCTGTAGCAATGTGGTCACCTGACTTCCTAGGTCACCGTATCTTCCAAGAACTTAACTACCCTAAAAAATCTGAAAAAGTGCTTATGGATGTAGATGACACAATGACTATGTGTTCAGTTCGTCAAATGGTTGGTACTGCGGTTGGTGGTGGTAACATCACTTCTTCTTGGGGTACTTACATGATCCCAGCAGCTATCGCGAAACGTCCAATTCCTGGAGGTGCAATCTTGCTTGGTTCTCTATGTATTATTGTTGCGATTCTTGGCTTCCCAATGGACGTTGCAGTATGGCCACCAGTGATGCGTGTTGCGCTACTTGTAGGTGTATCTCTACCTCTACTTGAAGCGGGTATGCAAATGGTTAAGGATTCTAAAGATTCTCAAGCGGCTGGTATCTGTATCTTCGGTTCAGCGGTTGTTAACCCAGTACTAGCATGGGCATTGACAATGCTTCTAGATAACAACGGTCTAATTGGTGATAAAGAGCGTGCTAAGCGTCTATCATTTGTAGACAAGATTGTTATCCCAGTTGGTGTTTTAGTTATCTGTCTAGTAGCAATGCTTGCAGTTGGTATGCTAGAAAGTCAATATGGTCTAAAAGCTTGGCTATAATAGTTCTTACTACACAAAAGTAGTACTTGGATCAAAAAAAGTTTGGGTGACACCCCTTGTTACTCAAACTTTTTCAACTTTTTTTTGGTATTTATTGATTTAGTTTAAGGTTTGCAAATTTTTTTAGCGTAGTATTGAATTCATAAAGTTAAGCACCATATTAGAAGTAGTAACAATATATATAGCCATATGAGACAAGTATGCTTATACATATTGTTATTAATAAGAGTGTACTACCCTTACGAGGGGCACTGACTAAACAGTGTTAATGTACGTGTTTTTTCTACTAAAAAGGTAGGTATGTCATGGCAGAGCAATTTGCTAAAGCTTGGGAAGATTTTGCTGCGGGTGAGTGGCAAAGCGAAGTAAACGTTCGTGATTTCATTCAAAAGAACTACACGCCGTATGAAGGCGACGAGTCTTTCCTAGTTTCTGAAGGTACTGAAGCAACTAACAAGCTTTGGGCTAAAGTTATGGAAGGTATCAAGCAAGAAAACAGCACCCACGCTCCTGTAGATTTCGATACTTCTGTTATCTCTACCATCACGTCTCACGACGCTGGTTACATCAACAAAGATCTTGAAACTATCGTTGGTCTTCAAACTGAAGCACCACTTAAGCGCGCACTTATCCCTAACGGTGGTATCCGTATGGTTGAAGGTTCGTGCAAAGCTTACGATCGTGAACTGGATCCAGAAGTTAAGAAGATTTACTCTGAATACCGTAAAACACACAACGCAGGTGTTTTCGATGTTTACACTCCTGACATCCTAAAATGTCGTAAGTCTGGTGTTCTAACTGGTCTTCCAGATGCATACGGCCGTGGTCGTATCATCGGTGATTACCGTCGCGTTGCTCTTTACGGAATCGACTTCCTAATGAAAGACAAAGCGGCTCAGTTCCACTCTACTCAAGAGAAACTGGAAAGCGGTGAAGACCTTCAAATGACTATGCAACTGCGCGAAGAACTGCAAGAGCAGTACCGTGCACTTGGTCAAATGAAAGAAATGGCAGCTAAGTACGGCTACGATATCTCTGAGCCAGCTCAAACTGCTCAAGAAGCTATCCAGTGGACTTACTTCGGTTACCTAGCGGCTGTTAAATCTCAAAACGGCGCGGCTATGTCTCTTGGTCGTACTTCATCTTTCCTAGACATCTACATCGAACGTGACATTGCTGCTGGTAAAATCACTGAAGTAGAAGCTCAAGAAATGATTGACCACTTCGTAATGAAGCTACGTATGGTTCGTTTCCTACGTACTCCTGAATACGATGAGTTGTTCTCTGGTGACCCAATCTGGGCAACAGAATCAATGGGTGGTATGGGCATCGACGGTCGTACGCTAGTAACGCGTTCGAACTTCCGTTTCCTAAACTCTCTATACACTATGGGGCCTTCTCCAGAGCCAAACATCACTGTTCTTTGGTCTGAGCAACTGCCTGACGGCTTCAAACGTTTCTGTGCGAAGGTATCTATCGATACTTCTTCGATCCAGTACGAAAATGATGACCTAATGCGTCCTGACCTAGAATCTGACGATTACGCAATCGCTTGTTGTGTATCTCCAATGATTGTTGGTAAGCAAATGCAGTTCTTCGGTGCTCGTGCAAACCTTGCTAAAACACTACTTTACGTTATCAACGGTGGTGTGGATGAGAAACTTAAGATCCAAGTGGGTCCTAAGATGCCTAAGATCGAAGACGAAGTACTAGACTACGCTGACATTGTGGACAAGTTGGATCACTTCATGGATTGGCTAGCTAAGCAATACGTGACTGCACTAAACGCAATCCACTACTCACACGACAAGTACAGCTACGAATCAGCGCTTATGGCCCTTCATGACCGTGACGTTCGTCGTACTATGGCTTGTGGTATCGCTGGTCTATCTGTTGCTGCTGACTCTCTAGCTGCTATTAAGTACGCTAAAGTAACTCCAGTTCGTGACGAAAATGGCATCGCAACTGACTTCACTATCGAAGGCGATTACCCTAAATACGGTAACAACGACTCTCGTGTAGATGATATTGCTTGTGGACTAGTTTCTACGTTCATGAACAAGATCCGTAAGCTTGAAACTTACCGTAATTCTATCCCTACACAATCAGTTCTTACTATTACATCTAACGTTGTATACGGTAAGAAAACTGGTAACACTCCAGACGGTCGTCGTGCTGGTGCTCCTTTCGCTCCTGGTGCTAACCCAATGCACGGTCGTGATGAGAAAGGTGCTGTAGCGTCACTAACGTCTGTAGGTAAACTACCGTTTGCTGATGCACAAGATGGTATCTCTTACACGTTCTCTATCGTACCTAACGCTCTTGGTAAAGATGTTGAAGGTCAGAAGGCGAACCTTGCAGGCCTAATGGATGGTTACTTCCACCACGAAGCTGGCATTGAAGGTGGTCAACACCTTAACGTGAACGTTCTTAACCGCGAAACTCTTGAAGACGCTGTTAAGCACCCGGAGAAATACCCTCAGCTAACCATTCGTGTTTCTGGTTACGCGGTACGCTTTAACTCTCTAACTGCAGAGCAACAAGCTGACGTAATCGCACGTACATTTACTGAGTCTCTATAAGCTCACGCTAAATAGATAGTAAAATATGATTAGCCCCGCCAATGTGCGGGGCTTTTTTATACCTACAACAAATAACCTACACTCAGCCTATCTATCAAAGTGTTAGCTTAAGCAGAAAAACAACGTCAGATTGACCTTTTTCCCGAAAATACCTTTAAATTACGATACTGTCTTAGTTCATAATTTAGGAGTACTGCTCTATGAAATACCTTCGTTGCTTACCCCTACTCCTGCTTTCCTTCTCATCAATGGCGTCTGAACGCTCAACGCTGACCTTTGCACTCGACAATGATGGCATTTTTGGTGTTGATCAAGACTATACTAACGGCTTATTTCTCGGTTACACATCTTCAACGATTACGCCATACGATTGGGTAAAACCCTTGAGTCTTACCTATTGGGGCGCAAGCTCTTTAGACAAATGGGAGATCAACCTCGGCCACAAAATGTATACCCCTTCAGATATTGAGCTGGATACCCCATCAGCCAATGACCGCCCATACGCGGGTTACCTGCACGCAGAATTCAATTACATCAGTTTGCATCCACAGCAAGCTCAACGCTTTAACATCACATTTGGTACAACTGGCGAGCGTGCACTTTCAGAAGATGCTCAGAAGTTGGTTCACTCGATCACTAACTCGGATGAGCCTATGGGCTGGGCGTATCAAGTAGATGATGAATACGCAGGTAGCATCGGTTACTTGAGTCATTTCAACCTCAAACGTAATCGAGTTTTCGCGAATACTGACTTCGAAATCTCTAACGTTTCAGAAATCAATGTCGGCAATTTTAGAAGTGATATTTCAACCGGATTCATGTTTCGCTGGGGGACAAGTTTAGGGGACAACTTTGGCGCAGCCAACATCAACTCTGAAAACCCATTTCGACCGGGTATGATCGGTGCATCAAACCATGGTTGGTTTGCATACGCAGGTCTTGAAACTCGCTACCGCTTTAATGATCTCACGATTGAAGGCGATCGCTCAGGTGTTGATGAATACGCACGAGAAAATAACGAAGACCCTGCGATCTATGATGTAACACTGGAGAACATTCAAGCGACGGCTGTGTTGGGTGCGGCTTGGTATAACCAACAATTTGGCGCATCCCTTTTACTAACGGCAAAAACGCCCGATTACCAACAAGCAAAACAACCAGTATACGCTACAGGTGGGATAACGATGTTCACTTTCTTCTAGTCACAGTAGCAAGCATTGACGCTTACCTTTAAGTGAAATAAAAGCCCCCCTTTGCCAAGACGATTAGCTTTATTTTTAAAGTCCTCGTTACCATTTGACCCTATTTTATGTACCATTTTTGTAATAAAATAAAGGGTATAAATTCCTCTACGAGAATAGCTCATGTCTACAACTGGTCGCATTCACTCATTCGAATCTTGTGGTACTGTCGATGGTCCTGGTATCCGCTTTATTGTGTTTCTTCAAGGCTGCTTAATGCGTTGCATGTACTGCCACAACCGCGACACATGGGATCTTCATGACGGTAAGGAAGTAACGGTTGAAGAGATCATCAACGAAGCAAAATCATACCGTCATTTCATGAAAGCCTCTGGAGGGGGGATCACCTGTTCTGGTGGTGAAGCCATGCTCCAACCTGAATTTGTTCGCGATTTTTTCCGAGCAGCTCAAGCCGAAGGCATCCATACCTGCCTTGACACTAACGGCTACATTCGTAAGCACACAGATGTGATCGATGAAGTCCTAGAAGTCTCTGATCTTGTTATGCTGGATCTTAAGCACATGCGCGACGAGATTCACCACGATTTCATTGGTGTATCAAACAAACGTACACTCGATTTCGCTCGCTATCTGCACAAAATTGGTAAAAAGACTTGGATTCGTTATGTGATTGTTCCGGGTTATACCGATAAGCCTGAAGATGCCCACCTTTTAGGTGAGTTCATCAAAGACATGGATAACATTGAAAAAGTAGAACTGCTTCCATACCACAAGCTCGGTGCTCATAAATGGGAAGCGCTTGGTCATGATTACCCTCTTGATGGCATCAATCCGCCGAGCAAAGATACAATGGACGAGATTGTTGCGGTACTCAGCCAATACCATTCAAACGTAAAATACTAATACTGGTAAAAGTACAAACCTTGTTCAACTACCACTTCAAGCGCCTCGATTTCTATCGAGGCGTTTTTTATACATAAACTATTCTTTACAACTTTTGTTTATTTATTCAAAAAAATCTATTAAAACCGTGTTGAGATCATGTTTCCACGTGTAGGAATGCTGCTACTCTTATAACAACAAAACAATATAACATTTCGTTTTTTAGTGAGGCTCCTCCCATGGAAATGACCAATGCTCAGCGTCTAATTCTATCAAATCAATACTACCTAATGTCTCGAATGACCCCTGAGAACTCAGCAAAGTATCAACGCCTACAAACGATTGTAGAGCGCGGTTACGAACTCCAAATGCGTGAGCTTAACAAGGAATTTGGTTGTTTGACTGAGGCTGAATGTCGTGAAATCATCGACATCATGGAGATGTACCATGCCATGCAAGAGTCAAACAAGATGCTTGCAGAGCAAGAACGTACTGAAGTAGATCAACGTCGCCTACAGTTCCTAGGTTTTGATATCGCTTCTGAAGCACAAATCGTACACTACGTGCGCTTCCTTGTTGATTCTGAAGGTCTTTACCCTCAATTCGACAAAGCTGATCACCACTTCAATAGTCAGATCCCAATGCTAGAGAAGTACCGTCGCATGCTGACGACATGGCGCAACTGCCCTCGTCAATACCACCTATGTGCGACCGAACTATCTCAAATTTTTAGCGCTTAATGCGTTAGCAAGTCGGTGTTAACCGGTTTATATCGCTAACAATCAAAAAGGGTTACTCATAATGAGTAACCCTTTTTCGTTCGCTTCTTTGAGCTAGAAAACGTAAGCAACGTCAACATTTCCTGACATATGAATGCCACTTTCAAGTGTTGGACTTTCCTCTATATCACCTTCAAGGTTGGTATAACGAACCCCACCAGTGATTACAAATATTTGCCGTCACATTCATATATGCCCTCAAACCAATAAAGTATTGACCATCCCAGCCTGCGTCTAATTCATCTAAATTGGTTCTTCACGGTTTATCACTATTTATTAACCATTTGTTGATAACATCACGCACTATACAGTACTTCACTCTAAAAATTTGATAAATGCCAGCTATACATTCAACACCCACAAATACAGTACAAGAATTATAAAACGACCTGAAATCACAAAACAAACGACTAGCCACCCTGTTAAATAAACTAATTTGATTCTACGTGCGATAAGTTGCCTGTTGCTTTCTATAGGGTTGCATCATGCAAAAATGTAAATAAATACATAATTGTTAAGCAAAATTGCCTAAGCAGGTCTAACCTTAAAATGTAGGGAGAGCCTATTTAAAATCGCTCGTCAGTTTGACTGGTTAACAAGGGGAATGTGACTATGAGTATTTTTGACCACTATCAATCACGTTATGAAGCGGCCAAGGAAGAAGAGCTATCATTGCAAGAATTCTTAGCGCTGTGTAAAGACGATAAAAGTGCTTACGCGAACGCTGCTGAGCGCCTACTACTGGCTATTGGTGAACCGGAAGTCATTGACACCGCTCAAGATCCTCAGCTAAGTCGTATTTTCTCGAACCGTGTAATATCGCGCTACAGCGAATTCAAAGATTTCTATGGTATGGAAGATGCCATTGAGCAGATTGTCTCTTATTTAAAACATGCTGCGCAAGGTCTAGAAGAACGCAAGCAGATCCTTTATTTGCTCGGCCCGGTGGGCGGCGGTAAATCATCTCTTGCAGAAAAACTCAAAGCATTAATGCAGAAGATGCCGATCTATGTATTGTCTGCTGATGGTGAGCGCAGCCCAGTCAATGATCACCCTTTCTGCCTATTTGATGTCAATGAAGATGGTGACTTACTAAAGAACGAATACGGCATTGAGAAACGCTACCTTCGCTCAATTATGTCGCCATGGGCCGCTAAGCGCCTACACGATTTTGGCGGTGACATATCTAAATTCAAAGTCATCAAACTACGCCCTTCGATTCTCGATCAAGTGGCGATTGCGAAAACAGAGCCTGGTGATGAGAACAACCAAGACATTTCCTCTCTAGTGGGTAAAGTCGATATTCGTCAACTTGAGCACTTCTCGCAAGATGATCCTGATGCCTACAGCTACTCTGGTGCACTGTGTAAAGCCAACCAAGGTGTGATGGAGTTCGTGGAGATGTTCAAGGCACCCATCAAGGTATTGCACCCTCTACTAACGGCCACACAAGAAGGAAACTTCAACGGCACCGAAGGGCTTTCTGCCCTGCCTTTTGACGGTATGATTCTGGCTCACTCGAACGAATCCGAGTGGCAAACCTTCCGTAACAACAAAAACAACGAGGCCTTCCTCGACCGTGTCTACATAGTAAAAGTCCCTTACTGTCTGCGCGTCTCCGAAGAGGTGAAGATCTACAAGAAACTGCTTGAACACAGTGAGCTATCCAAAGCCCCTTGCTCACCAAGTACACTCGATCTGCTTTCGCAATTCAGCATCCTATCGCGACTCAAAGAGCCGGAAAACTCTTCTCTGTTCTCCAAAATGCGTGTTTACGACGGTGAGACTCTAAAAGACACCGATCCAAAAGCAAAGAGCTATCAAGAGTACCGCGACTATGCGGGCGTTGACGAAGGTATGTCTGGGCTATCTACCCGTTTCGCCTTTAAGATCCTGTCTCGTGTGTTTAACTTCGACCAAGCCGAGGTGGCTGCGAACCCAGTGCACCTGTTCTACGTTATTGAGCAGCAAATTGAACGCGAGCAATTCCCTCAAGAGACCGCCGAGAAGTATCTAGAGTTCTTGAAAGGATATTTAGTACCACGCTACGTCGAATTTATCGGTAAAGAGATCCAAACCGCGTATCTAGAGTCTTACTCGGAATACGGTCAAAATATCTTCGACCGCTATGTCACCTACGCTGATTTCTGGATCCAAGATCAAGAGTACCGTGATCCAGAAACAGGCCAACTATTTGACCGCGCTTCTCTGAATGGTGAACTTGAGAAAATCGAGAAAACAGCTGGGATCAGTAACCCAAAAGACTTCCGAAATGAGATTGTGAACTTTGTGCTTCGTGCCAAAGCCAACAACAACGGTCAAAACCCAGTTTGGACAAGCTACGAGAAACTGCGCACTGTGATTGAGAAGAAAATGTTCTCTAATACAGAAGAGCTGCTTCCTGTTATTTCGTTCAATGCTAAGACCTCAACAGATGATCAGAAAAAACACGACGACTTCGTTGCTCGTATGATGGAAAAAGGCTACACCGAGAAACAAGTAAGACTGCTATCCGAGTGGTACCTAAGAGTTCGTAAATCCTCATAATCAAGCGCTACTGAGCTGTTCAAGTGGACAGCTCGTATAACCAAATAATATTTTTATACCTTAACAACACTTATACCCTAATAAATAACTCTTATACCCTAATTAAAAGTAGGATTGCGACATCAGATGAGAGGGAGTTCATATGGCACAATTTATCGATCGGAGGCTCAATGGCAAGAATAAGAGTGCTGTCAATAGGCAGCGCTTCATACGACGTCATAAAGAGCAAATCAAAGAATCTGTCGCCGATGCAGTCAACCGACGCTCCATCACCAATACTGAATCAGGTGAAGGCGTTACGATTCCTCACAAAGACATCAAAGAACCCAGCTTTCATCAAGGCCAAGGAGGCTTAAGGGAACGCGTTCACCCGGGGAATGATCAATTCATCACGGGTGATAAAATCGAACGTCCTAAAGGCGGCCAAGGCGGCGGCTCCGGTCAAGGGGACGCGAGCCCTGATGGCGAAGGACAAGATGAGTTTTCTTTCCAAATCTCAAAAGATGAGTATCTTGATATTCTGTTTGAAGATTTAGCCCTGCCTAATCTAGAAAAGAATCAAGTCAATAAAATCACTGAATGGAAGACCCATCGCTCAGGTTACCAAAGCGCAGGGATCCCATCGAATATCGCGATTGTCCGCTCATTGCAGCAGTCCCTTGCTCGTAGAACTGCAATGACGGCAAGCAAAAAGCGCGACTTGAAAACGCTCATGGATCAACTAGATCAAGTTCAAATGACCGAGCCAGCGCAACCCTTTGAAGAAACTCGTATCAAAGAGGAGATCGCTAAGCTGCGCAAGAAGATCGATGGCGTGCCATTCATTGACACCTTCGATCTGCGTTATAAAAACTATGAGAAGCGGCCTATTCCATCTAGCCAAGCCGTCATGTTCTGTTTGATGGACGTCTCAGGCTCAATGGATCAAGCGACCAAAGACATTGCTAAGCGCTTCTATGTTCTACTCTACTTATTCTTAAACCGCACTTATGAAAACGTCGATGTGGTGTTCATTCGTCACCATACTCAAGCCAAAGAGGTCGACGAACATGAATTCTTCTACTCACAAGAGACCGGAGGCACTATTGTTTCCAGCGCACTGAAACTGATGAAAGAAATTGTCGCAGACCGCTACCCTGCGAATGAATGGAACATCTACGCGGCACAAGCCTCCGATGGCGATAACTGGGCAGATGATTCACCTCGCTGTAAAGAGCTGCTGGTCAACACGCTGCTGCCGACTTGCCAATATTACTCTTACATCGAAATCACACGCCGCTCTCATCAAACCCTTTGGCATGAATACGAGAAACTTGAAAGTAGCTTTGACAACTTCGCGATGAAAAACATCAAAACAGTGGATGATATTTTCCCTGTGTTTAGAGAACTGTTCCAAAAAGAGACAGCGTAAGGGGGCTTGCCATGACAGCGAAATCAAACGTTGCAGAGAAATCAGACATTGCAGATAAAGACACGGCTGCACAGAATAAAAACGACAAGATACTGCCTGACGGCCCGGATTGGACGTTCAACCTCTTAGAGCAATATCATGTCGAAATTAAGCGTGTCGCGCAGCATTACCGACTAGACACTTACCCTAACCAAATCGAAGTGATCACTTCTGAACAAATGATGGATGCGTACTCGAGTATCGGTATGCCTATTAATTACAACCACTGGTCATTTGGTAAGAAGTTCATTCAAACAGAACAAAACTACAAGCATGGTCAAATGGGGCTCGCGTATGAAATCGTAATCAATTCCAACCCTTGTATCGCTTATCTGATGGAAGAAAACACCGTCACGATGCAGGCGCTGGTTATGGCTCACGCCTGTTATGGTCATAACTCGTTCTTTAAGGGCAACTACCTGTTCCAAACTTGGACAGATGCTGGATCCATTATTGACTATCTCTTATTCGCGAAGAAATACATTACCGACTGTGAAGAAAAATACGGTGTTTCAGAGGTTGAAAAGCTTCTCGATTCTTGTCATGCACTAATGAATTACGGCGTAGACAGATACAAACGCCCTGAGAAGATTTCCATTGCCGAAGAAACAGCAAGACAAGAAGAGCGTGAGGCCTATCTGCAATCTCAAGTTAATGAACTTTGGCGAACCGTTCCTCAAAATAAAAGTAAAGAAGAAGAGACCAAGATCCGCTTTCCTAGTGAGCCTCAAGAAAACATTCTCTACTTTATTGAGAAGAACGCCCCACTGCTTGAACCTTGGCAGCGTGAGTGTGTTCGTATTGTTCGTAAGGTGAGCCAGTATTTCTATCCTCAGAAACAGACGCAAGTGATGAATGAAGGTTGGGCAACCTTCTGGCACTACACCATTCTAAATCACCTTTATGACGAAGGTTTGGTGAGTGACAAGTTCATCTTAGAGTTCCTGCACAGCCACACCAGTGTGGTCGCACAACCGGCTTACAACAGCCCTTACTTCAGTGGAATAAACCCTTATGCGCTTGGCTTTGCTATGTTTAGAGACATACGCCGTATCTGTGAGGAGCCAACAGATGAAGACAGAGAGTGGTTCCCTGAGTTAGCAGGAAGCGATTGGTTAGAAGCGGTGCACTTTGCGATGCATAACTTCAAAGATGAAAGCTTTATCAGCCAATATCTTTCTCCAAAGATCATTCGAGACTTCAAGCTGTTCGCGGTACTCGACGACGACCGTAAAAATATCATTGAAGTGAGTGCGATTCACGATGACCCAGGCTATCGCTTGATTCGTGAGAAGCTTGCAGCGCAATATAACCTAAGTAACCTTGAGCCGAATATTCAAGTGTTCAACGTCGATGTCCGTGGTGATCGCTCCATGACACTACAGTATGTGCCTCACGATCGTATACCGCTTGATAAAGGCTACGATGAAGTGATGAAGCACCTCTATCGATTATGGGGTTTTGATGTGATTTTGGAAGAGGTCAAAGACACGGGACATAGAGAAATT
Source organism: uncultured Vibrio sp. (assembly GCF_947488985.1). Lineage (GTDB taxonomy): Bacteria > Pseudomonadota > Gammaproteobacteria > Enterobacterales > Vibrionaceae > Vibrio. The sequence continues at coordinate 18,474 of NZ_CANLBV010000016.1, read as the reverse complement.
CTAACCACTTGTCCAAAACGCAATGATTATGGAGCCAAGATTTAATACCACTCGCAGCAAGTCAGTGATTGGTATCAAACTCCGCTCCCCCTACAACATAGTGGTCAACCCACTCGGAAGTGGAGCTATAAAAAAGCGCATAAGCCTAATAACTTATGCGCTTTCTCTTTAAGGCTCAAACGTCTTTAAATGTACGTAAGGCACTGAACCTAGAACTATAAACTAGATCTAAAACTGAATAAGCTTAAACAATCGGCTTTTGGCCGCGTTCAATCAGCTTCATCAGCACGCTGTCTGCCGATTTACCTGCCACACCTGCTAGCTTGTCTGAAAGCTTTTTCTTTTGTACGTAGTGAATCGCAAGCACCGTTTTGTCTTTGCATGCTTCAACCACTAAATCATCAGAAGTACGGATCTCATCCACCAGCCCAAGTTCATGCGCTTGTGTACCAAACCAGTGCTCACCCGTTGCTACTTTCTCAAGGTCGAGAGCTGGGCGGTGGTCACGAATAAAGTCTTTGAATAAGCCATGTGTCTCTTCTAGCTCTTCTTTAAACTTCTCGCGTGCTTTATCGCTGTTCTCACCAAACATGGTTAATGTACGTTTGTACTCACCCGCTGTTAGCTGCTCGAACTCAATATCGTGCTTTTTAAGCAGTTTATTGAAGTTGGGCAGTTGAGCGATAACACCAATAGAGCCAACAATAGCAAACGGTGCAGATACAATTTTGTCTGCGATACATGCCATCATGTAACCGCCACTTGCTGCTACTTTGTCTACCGAGATAGTCAGAGGCAGACCTACTGCTTTGATACGATCAAGCTGAGAAGACGCCAAGCCATAGCCGTGAACCATGCCACCACCAGATTCTAGTTTAAGCAATACTTCATCACCTTCACGAGCCACAGCTAGAACCGCTGTCACCTCTTCACGTAGAGAAGCGACTTCTTTCGCATCAATACTGCCATTAAAATCGAGAACAAAGAGGTGTGGTTCACGCTTGCTATCCAGCTCCCCCTCTTTTGCCGCTTGTTTTACTTCTTTACCACGTGATTTTACTTTCTCTTTTTCCGTTTTCTTTTCTGCTTTATCACGGGCTTTGATGAAAGCATCATCGTGTAGATGGTGCTCTAACTGTTCGATCGTCTGTTTATGGTACTCAGATAGGTTCGTGATTTCCAGCTCACCTTTAATCGCGCTTGATTTTCCACCCACAGATTTAGCAATGACTAAAATTGCAATGATGGCGATTACAACGGTCGCAATCTTGGCTAAAAACAAGCCGTAGTCCAACAAAAATTCCAATGTCATATCCCCTATTGTATGAATTAGTGTATTGTAACCATCTTGTCACGATTACCAAGAATTTCTCATCATTCCTACGGTTATCTGTGTGATTAAACATCAATGGAATGACGAACATAATAAAAGAAAGAAGGATAAGCACAGTGGATTACCCAATCTCTACAGATGCCCTCAAAGATAAAGTAATTTTGGTTACAGGTGCCGGTGCTGGTATTGGTCGCCAAGCTGCACTAAGCTTCGCTCAACATGGCGCAACGGTCATTCTGTTAGGCCGCAATGTTAAAAACCTTGAATTCATTTACGATGAAATCGAAAGCGCGGGTTACCCACAACCTGCAATTATCCCATTGGATTTAAAAGGCGCGACAAAGCAGAACTACGTTGATATGGCTGAAACCATTGCATCACAGTTCGGTCGTTTAGACGGTCTACTTCATAATGCAGGTGTTCTCGGCACTCTGAGTCCGTTTGAGCAGATTGATGAAGAAACCTTTGACGATGTTATGCAAATCAATGTCAAGTCTGAGTTCCTAATGACCCAAGCACTGCTGCCTGCCCTTAAGAAAGCAGACGCGGGTCGTATAGTATTCACCTCTTCAACGGTTGGTCACTCTGGCCGTGCATTCTGGGGCAGTTACGCAATATCTAAGTTTGCTACCGAAGGCATGATGCAAATCCTAGCGGATGAGCTTGAAGACACAAACATCCGTGTTAACGCAATCAACCCAGGAGGAACTCAAACACGTATGCGTGCAAAAGCGTACCCAGGTGAAGATGCGAACAAGCTGAAAACGCCACTCGACATCATCCCACTGTACCTACACTTAATGAACCCAAGTGTGACAGACATTAATGGCCAATGTATCGACGCTCAACCTAAGTAGCTGATATTATAACCAATAACAAGAAGTCGCTTTAATAGCGGCTTTTTTTGTATCTAAATCAACCACCTAATACTTACTTCCACTAATTTTCATCATTTTGCTTTGCATCTTTTTCATTGTCCAATATACTGTATAAATATACAGGTATTTAATTATGCATGAACTCATAAAAAACTTACAAGACCGCCAGCTAATCTGGAAAGGGCTACAATCAACAACGCAAGGAAATACCACTTCGACAGGCTATCCGCAATTGGATAAACAGCTTGATGGTGGCTTTCCTACACACGGCGTTATTGAAGTCGAATCACAACAAGGGATAGGCGAGCTTCGCCTGCTTACGCCCTATTTAGCTCAGCAAAACTCACAGAAGCTGGCCATATTCATTAACCCGCCAGGGAAGATCTGTGCCGAGTTTTTTAGCAGCCAAGGGATTGAACTCGATAACATCTTGGTGATCGAGCCTCAACGCAACCTCGATGCATTATGGGCAGCCGAGCAATGCCTCAAGAGTGGTGCTTGTCATTCTGTATTGTTATGGGGAACCGATCTCGAAATTCACCAAACCAAACGCCTACAAGCAGCAAGTGAAACAGGTAAATGCCTGCAATTTCACTTTAAAGCCACTAGCCATAATCAGTTATCTCTGCCCGTTTCTTTGAGCATGAAGCTCTCTTCTCACGCGCAGGGATTAAAGGTTGAGGTGACTAAGAGAAAAGGCAGTTGGTCGTATGGCAGCTTTATTCTCGATATGACCCACAATTGGCCGTTACTGACAGAAAAAGTCATCAACATCGACTGTTCACACCACGATCTGTCAGGTAATACTGTATTGGCCTTTCCTATTGCGAAGCAAGGTTAACGCATGCTGTGGCTTTATCTGCACTTTCCATCTCTGCAGTTGGATACCTTATTTAACTCTAATGAATTGGGTTCGAACGAAGAATCACACGAGCAACCTATTATCATCGTCGACGAAAAAGATCATCGTGTGCTGCAAGCTAACCAAGTCGCGCTGGACTCAGGCATTACACTGGACATGGGGCTAGGGTCTGCGGCGGCGCTTTGCCATAACTTACACGTCCACCCTTACAGTATTGAGCTAGAGAAAAATAAGCTGAAAGAGATAGCTCAATGGGCGTATCTGGTCACTTCTGATATGGCGTTATTGCCACCTAATGGTTTGTTGATTAAAGCCTCTAACATGCTGTCACTTTACGACGGACTAGATAACTATTGGCATGAACTCAAAAACCATTTAGAAGCACTCAACATCCAGTTCAGCTTTGCGACGGGTTACTCACCGCTTTCTGCGATCCTTTTGGGCAAACAAGCGATCAACCAAGCAACGAACAATGTTCAACACATGAAGACTTGGGTTAACCAACAAGCTCTAAGTTCTAGCGAGCTACCACCTAAGCAAGTTGAGCGCTTAAATCGTGTCGGCATTAATATCGTTGAAGAACTATTGAAGCTACCTTTGCAAGAAGTCGCACGTCGTTTTGATATCGACTTGGTCAATTATGTTGGTCGCCTTAATGGGCAGTTCAAGCACCCTATTGATTTCTATCATCCACCAGAAAGCTTCCAGCAATATCTGGAGCTGCTGTTTGATATTGAAAACATTCTATTTATCGAAAAGCCGCTGCTGAAATTGTTGAATCAACTGGAATGCTTTTTGAAGCTACGTGACAGAGTAGCGTTTGAGTTAACGCTGACTCTGCATCTTAGGGATAAAGACGATCATCATGTCTCTTTCTATTCGGCGCAGGGCGATTACCTTGCTAGCAAATGGGCGAACCTAACGCATCTGACCTTAGAGTCACTGAAGATCACAGCCCCCGTTCAAGGGCTAACCCTCACCTTGGTTCGCCATGGAGAACCCCAAATGGCCTACTATGATCTTTTTGATGGCAATACAGGAACACTTGCTGCGTTAGACCTACTTTCACTGTTACAGGCGAAGCTTGGACAGGCCTGTATTCAAACGCCGAAAATACAACAAGATCCTAGGCCAGAGAAAGCCAATCAATATTCGCTTCCAACACTAAGTCATACGGCGAAAAAGGGGCGAGCTCCACAAGAACTCGATCAACGAGCCACAACAACGAACAACATTAACCAACAGCGACTCAGGCCCAGTATTTTACTACCAGAACCTGAAGCATTAACCGAAAGCGTCACCTTATCTCAGGGCCCTGAGCGTATCGTTTCTGGGTGGTGGGATGGTGAAAAAATCATTCGAGACTACTTTATTGCTCACAGTGAAAACGGTCGATGGCTATGGGTGTTCAGAACACCCGATAAACAGTGGTTCTTACACGGCTTATTCAGCTAGTTAGCATGGTAAGTCGTTCTTGCCATTTGTCCCATTAAAACGCCCCTTTTCAATCATGTTTACTCGCAATGGTTAAGTGAGATTCCATTATGTCTCAGCAATACTCAGAGCTTTTCTGTCAAAGTAATTACTCCTTCCTTGAAGGGGCTTCACACGCGGAAGAGTTGGTTCTACAGGCCGATTTTTTACGTTACCAAGCACTCGCGGTTACTGATGAGTGCTCGGTCGCGGGCATCGTGAAGGTTCACTCTGCAATCAAGCAACACAAGCTGTCGCTCAAACAAATTGTCGGGAGCATGTTTTGGTTAAATGACGAGTGCCAAGTGGTCTTATTGTGCCCAAACAGACAAGCCTATGCCGAGCTGTGCCGTATTATCACCAATGCGAGACGTCGTAGCAGCAAAGGGCACTATCAGCTCTCTGAGTGGGATATTATGTCGGCTAAGCACTGTTTCATCCTGTGGCTACCGCAACAGAAAAATGAAGACGCACATTGGGGACAGTGGCTTTCTCAACATCATTCCGGTCGATTGTGGATTGGCTTGCAGCGACACCTAAAACAAACCGACCAACAATACACAGATTACTGTGTTGAACTGTCACAACATCATCAATTACCGATTACAGCTTGTGGTGGCGTGTTGATGCACAACGCTAATCGCTTGCCCTTACAGCACTCACTTACCGCGATTAAATATCAAAAATCAGTGACCGAAGTTGGCAGTCACTTACTGGCGAATGCCGAGCGCTGTTTACGAAGCATCAATAAGCTCTCTCATATCTTCAAAGCTGAGTGGCTGGAAGAGAGCAACCGAATCTCTGAGCTGTGTGACTTTGATTTAGGTAGCCTACGTTACGAATACCCAAGTGAACTGATTCCTCAAGGTGAGACACCCATGAGTTATCTGCGCATGTTGGTCGAGAAAGGAAAAAAGGCTCGCTTTCCACAAGGTGTCCCTCATGACATCCAGCAGATCATAGATAAAGAGCTGGGGTTGATTGGCGAGCTCGACTACCCTTTCTTTTTTCTCACGATTCACGACATCGTGATGTTTGCTAAAAGCCAAGGCATTCTTTACCAAGGTCGAGGGTCAGCGGCTAATTCCGTGGTCTGTTATTGCCTAGAGATCACCTCTGTCGACCCAAGACAAATCTCGGTACTGTTTGAACGCTTCATCAGTAAAGAGCGTGATGAGCCGCCTGATATTGATGTCGATTTTGAACACGAACGCCGTGAAGAAGTCATCCAATACATCTACAAGAAGTACGGTAGAGAACGCGCTGCGCTTGCCGCGACTGTGATTTCATATCGCTTCAAAAGTGCGGTAAGGGATGTCGGAAAAGCTTTAGGGCTGCAAGAAACCCAGCTTGATTATTTCATTAAGAACACCAATCGCAGGGACAAAAGCTTAGGTTGGCAAGCTCAGCTCACCCAATTGGGACTGCAACCGGACTCTTTGAAAGGTCAGCAGTTTATCCACTTAGTGAATGAAATCATCGGCTTTCCACGTCATCTGTCTCAGCATGTGGGCGGCTTTGTGATCTCCTCTGGCCCCTTATATGAATTAGTTCCTGTCGAGAATGCAGCGATGCATGATCGAACCATAATTCAATGGGACAAAGATGATCTTGAAACCTTGGGACTACTAAAAGTAGATGTGCTCGCATTGGGTATGCTCTCTGCAATTAGAAAATGCTTTGACCTGATCAAGCGTATTCATGGACGTTCGTTAACGATCGCAGAGATCACTCGCCTTAAGGATGATCCTCAGGTTTACGGCATGATTCAGCGAGCAGACACCGTCGGCATATTCCAAATTGAGTCACGAGCACAAATGAGCATGTTGCCAAGGCTTAAGCCAAGAACTTATTACGACCTAGTGATTCAAATCGCGATCGTGCGTCCAGGACCAATTCAAGGCGATATGGTGCACCCGTTCTTAAAGCGTCGCGATGGTATTGAGCCAATCAGCTACCCTTCTAAGGATGTTGAGTCGGTACTCTCGCGTACTTTAGGTGTACCGATATTTCAAGAGCAAGTGATTAAACTCGCAATGGTGGCTGCAGGGTTCACAGGTGGTGAGGCGGATCAGCTCAGACGCGCAATGGCCGCTTGGAAGAAGAATGGCAACGTCTTTAAGTTCAAAACCAAGCTCATCGAAGGCATGCAAAAGCGAGGCTACGAAACCGAGTTTGCCGAACAGATCTTTAAACAGATATGTGGCTTTGGTGAGTACGGTTTCCCTGAAAGCCACTCGGCTTCATTTGCGGTATTAGCCTATTGTTCCGCTTGGTTGAAATGCTACTATCCAGAGTGCTTTTATGCTTCTTTGCTGAATAGCCAACCCATGGGCTTTTACAGCCCCTCACAGTTGGTACAAGATGCGCAGCGTCACAATGTGACGATACTTCCGGTATGTGTGAACGCTTCTCAAAACGACCACACGGTTGTCTCTCATCAGGATGGTCTAGCGATTCGATTAGGGTTGCGACAAATCAAAGGCTTGAGTGAACACGGTATTCAAAGCGTACTTGCCAATCGTCCGAATTCTGGTTATCGCCATCCTAGCCAAGTAAAACAGCTATCGATGAATAGGAAGGACATAGAGCTACTCGCATCAGCCAACGCACTGCACAACGTTTCGGGAGACCGCTTTCAGACGCGCTGGGCGATCATGGACTCCGCTTCTGATCTACCTCTGTTTAGCCAGGTCTATGACGATACCGAGGGTGAGCATGGCGAACACACACTGCACAAGCCCAACGAGATGCAAGATCTACTCGAAGATTTCACCAGTGTCGGGATTTCATTAAACAAGCACCCAATCACTTTGCTAGAAGAAGCGAATCGATTAGGTCGATTCACTCATATGAAAGACTTGATACAACAAAGACACAAATCCATGGTCACGGTTGTTGGTTTAGTCACTGGCAAGCAGTCACCCGGCACCGCAGCCGGTGTCACCTTTGTCACACTTGAGGACAGCACTGGCAATATCAACGTGGTGGTATGGGGAGCCACGGCGCGTGCTCAACAGCAAGCTTATCTCACAGCTAAAGCATTAAAGGTACAAGGAATATTAGAAAAGGAAGGTGAAGTTGTGCATGTGATTGCCGGGAAACTTATCGATATGACCGATGAAATTATTGACTTGAATACCAAATCAAGAGATTTCCATTAACGATCAAAATGGCTATTTCGGTTAACAGCTGACTAAAGGTGTCAATACCACAAGGGAAGCACTCGCTTCCCTTTAGTTCAGTTTAAATTATTGACTGATAGCTGGACTTCAACTTTGATCCAATTCGTTGAACGCAACGTCAACTATAAGATTTGACGTAATCGCTCTTGAGTCACTTCAACCAATAAGTCTGGCTGGAACTTAGAAATAAAGCGGTTACACCCGACTTTCTCAACCATAGCTTCATTAAAACTGCCACTCAATGACGTATTCAGTGTAATAAACAGATCCTGCATTCTAGGATCCGTTCGTACTTCATGAGTCAGTTTATAGCCATCCATTTCCGGCATTTCAGCATCGGTGATCATCAATAATATTTCTTGGTTGATGTCTTTACCTTCATCGCACCAACCTTTGAGTAAGTTGAGAGCTTCTAAGCCATCACAACACTCAATAATGTTCAGGCCAAGTTGTGACAAGGTGCCTTTGATCTGGTTGCGCGCAGTAGAAGAGTCATCAACAATAAGAACATTACGACCGACCATCTCATGCGCTAGCTGCTCATCTAACACACCCTCAGAGATAGACACATCGTAATCGATGATCTCTGCCAATACCTTCTCTACATCGATGATCTCAACGATTTTATGTTGCTCTTCTTCTTGAATATGCGTGATGGCTGTTAAGTAATTGGCACGCCCAGTCGTTTTTGGCGGCGGCTGAATTTCAGTCCACATCGTGTTCACAATATTGCGTACTTGACCGACCAAGAACCCTTGTACGCTTCGGTTATATTCCGTAATGATTAAGTTGCTCTCTTGAGACTCTGCACGAGAGGGTGGGAAGCCAATTGCGCTGCGCAGATCAATCACAGGAACCGATTCGCCTCGTAAAGAAGCCACCCCAGTAATATGGTGGTGGGAGCCGGGTAAACGCGTCAGTGCAGGCACTTTTAGGACTTCTTTCACTTTAAAGACGTTAATCGCGAACAGTTGGCGGCTATTTAGACTAAATAACAGCAGCTCCAGGCGGTTCTCACCAACCAATTTAGTTCTCTGATCAACCGAATTTAAAACGCCAGACATACAACACCTTAGTGACAAATAATAACCGTATTAACAAATAATGACGATAGTGACAATAGCCTACTTCAATAGGTTAAAGCAACGCGCCATTGCATAAATGCTTAAACTCAGTACAACCTGAGAGGTAATACCAAGCTTAAGCGCCTGGGGCGGGTTAACGTAACATGAAAGGTAAAAGCGAAACGATAGGGTAACCCAAAGAGGTTAGCCTTCTATCACCTTCATTAACAGCTGACCATCATACAAAGCCTGCTTGACAAGCGCTGCACCAGGCATAGTGGCCTGCTTATAGAAGCGAGACTCCACCAGCTCTAAATCTTGGTGGTAAACCGATAAACTCTGCTCTTCGATGCATTTTTGAATCGCAGGGTATAACACGCTTTTTGCTTGATTGATGACCCCACCCACCAAAATTTTCTCTGGGTTAAATAAATTAATCACAATCGCAATCGCGGCACCGAGATAACGTCCTAGCTGCTCGATAACGTCAACCGCTAGTGGGTCCCCATCAGCGGCGGCTGAGCAGATCTGTTCGATCGTAACTTCTTCAAACGCGGTCAGCAACGATGCTTCACCATTTGTCAGTCGCTCTTTGACCTGCTCACGGATCGCCTGAGAACTCGCTACCGTTTCTAAACAGCCTCGGTTACCACAGTGGCAACGTTTCCCCTGTTTATCGATTTGGATATGCCCCAGTTCACCGATATTACCGTGACGTCCTTGCAGCACACGACCATCAAGGATGATCCCCGCCCCTAAGCCATGGTGAATCGAAATAAGAACAGAGTTATCGTTATCTTGTGAGTTACCAAATAGCTTCTCTGCCAATGCCCAAGCATGGGTATCATTGGCGATGAATACAGGCAGGCCGGTTTCTTTGTAGATCTCCGGCCCAAGCGCCAAATTTTCAACGTTATAGTGCGGCATTTGCAGCACGATACCTTGCTCTGAATTCACAAGCCCCGGCAAGGTGATTGCTATACTCGTCACCCTATCGAGTTGCTCAGCATAGGTTTGAAAGAATTCATCGATTTCATGGAGAAGGCGCGCGAGCACATCTTCTTGATCGCGTTCATGAATATCAATTTTTGTATCGATCAGCACATCGCCGCCCAATTCATGAAGCGCGAGCGTAAGGTACCCTCGACCAAGACGCATCGACAGAAACTGCCAACCTTCGTTATTGACTTGCAAACCGACAGCAGGACGCCCACGAGTCGTGGCTTCTTGAACCGTCGTTTCATGAATGAGGTGAGCTTCAATAAGTTCACGGGTAATTTTGGTAATACTCGCCGGAGCCAACTCACTTTGCTTGGACAACTCAATACGAGAAATAGGACCTTTATGGTCAATTAGTTTGTATACACGACCAGCATTGACCTGTTTGATATGATCAATATGGCCCGGTTGAGCCATGTACATTTTACGCTCCAGAAATCATCAACAGTTTAATTTTTTTACTTTGCGAAGTAATTGTGAAGTCACTTGATATATCGCCGTGACCAGTGTCACGTATATACATGAATCTTTGTGTATCGAGTCAAATAGTTTTAATAAAATTCATCACTCTTATCGATAAATTGAGACTTAATTTCTATATAAAAACATCGATCTTAAGTGCAAAGTTCAATAAATACCACCAAATAACGAAATATCCTCCAAACTCCCATTAAATTATCAATTAATGCATATACTTAAATCAGTGTTTACAAAGGTTACTTGGTCTCACTCTAGGAGTATTCATGACTGCCGAATTAAGAAAAACAAAAATCGTCACAACGCTAGGCCCTTCAACAGATAAAGGTAACGTGCTTGAAGAAATCATCAAAGCCGGTGCCAATATCGTCCGTCTGAACTTTTCTCATGGCAGCAGCGACGACCATATACAGCGCGCCGAAAAAGTCCGCTCCATCGCCAAAAGACTTGGCAAACAAATCGCTATTCTCGGAGACTTGCAAGGCCCTAAAATTCGCGTATCGACCTTCAAAGACGGTAAAATTCAGCTTGCCGTCGGTGATGCGTTTACACTCGACAGCAGCCTTGGTTTGGGTGAGGGTAATCAACATGCGGTCGGACTCGACTATAAAGAGCTGCCTAACGACGTCGCTGTCAATGATACTCTGCTCCTCGACGATGGTCGTGTGCAACTGAAAGTCACCAAAGTTGAAGGTTGTAGGGTGCACACCGAAGTGCTCATTGGCGGCCCTCTTTCCAATAACAAAGGCATCAATAAAAAAAACGGTGGGCTTTCTGCAGAAGCACTCACCGCCAAAGACAAGCGAGACATCATCACCGCCGCACAAATCCAAGTGGATTACCTTGCCGTCTCTTTTCCACGTAACGGTGAAGATATGTACTACGCTCGAAAATTGGTACGAGAAGCGGGGTTAGACGCCCATCTGGTCGCCAAAGTAGAGCGAGCAGAAACGGTCGCCACCATTGAAAACATGGATGACATCATAATGGCCTCAGATGTGGTCATGGTAGCCCGTGGTGACCTCGGCGTTGAGATTGGTGACCCAGAGTTGGTCGGAGTACAAAAACAGCTGATACGCCGCGCTAGAGCGCTGAATCGAACCATTATCACCGCCACTCAGATGATGGAGTCGATGATCTCCGCACCGATGCCCACTCGTGCAGAAGTCATGGATGTGGCAAATGCGGTGCTTGATGGAACGGATGCGGTAATGCTATCCGGGGAAACCGCCGCCGGTGCCTACCCAGTAGAAACCGTGAAGTCGATGGCCGAGGTGTGCATTGGTGCAGAAAAGATGGCAGGCATTAACCCATCGAATTACCGCATTGACGGCACCTTCATTACTGCTGAAGAGACGGTGTCAATGGCAACCATTTATTCTGCAAACCATATGGAAGGCATCAAAGGCGTGGTCACTCTCACCGAGTCTGGCCGCACTGCACTCATGATGTCACGCTTAAGTGCCGATATGCCGATTTACGCATTATCACGAAATGAAGGAACGCTTAATCGTTGTAGCTTGTACCGAGGCGTCACCCCTATCTATTTCGAGACAGAAGCCAAAGACAGCTTTGATATCGCCCTATCAACCCTAGCTAGCTTGAAGGAGCAAGGCTACCTTAAATTTGGCGATCTGGTGATCGTCACTCAAGGGGACATCATGGATGTCGCAGGCTCCACCAACTGCATGAGAATATTACCCGTCTCCTAGGGAGGAATAGAGAGTAGTTTGGTGATTGTTAAGTGAAGATGTGATGGTTAATCATTGAACGCTCTTTTCTTAAAAGCGAATCCCCCTCTTAGCCCCATTAAAAACTAAAATGGTTATTGAACCCAGTCCAATAACCATTTTGCACCACGTGTTATCCCTCATACACGATCGATTTAAACATTAAGGCTTTCGTTGCTTGCTCTTCTAACCATCAACCTTCTCACTCCTGAAGAAATTCGTCAGTTACGATGCATGGGAGATGCGAGCATTATCTGTCGAAGTATAAGTGTCGACAAATCGATAGCCTGCCTCCAAGCCCAATTCGTAATCATGTTGCAAATCGTCTTTATTGCTCATTAAAGAGCTCGACTTAAGCGGTTGGCTTGGTGCTATCTGCACCACAAAGGCATCGTCTGGTGGTGAACTTAGAAAATCTTGAGTCAGCGAATAGGTTTGATAATGCACCATCAGCATGTCTGCAAGTCCTGAATCAAATTTATCGCCAATCAAATGACTCAAACGGTAAATATCATCCGCACCAAATAACCATCGACCACCATTCAGAAGATCGAGATGTCCGCTATCGCGTTTTTGTTCTTTTGAGCTCAAAATCTGCTGCTGAAAAAATGAAGTCCAATCACTTTTCCACTGCTCGACCTTTTGTTGCCAATGGCCTTGAACACTCTCAAACGATTCACGGAACCATTCCAGCTCTTCGGCTGATATTGGCTTAGGCGCTTTACTCAGAGCTGGCTTGTTTTGAGCCTCAATCGTCACATTATCCGCAGACTCAGCCGCTGGCTCTGTTCTAATCACGACGATAGATCGAGCCTGCCTGCGCCAAGCCTCTTGCACCGGGATAGACGCGGAGACACCACCGTCGACATACGCACTGTCGCCAATACGTATCTCATAATTGTACAAGCGCGGAATGGCACACGTGGCCACCATCACTTTGTACCAATCTTCGCCCAGCAATGGGAAATAGTGATCTCTAAGATCTTTTGAATCCGTTACTGCGGCAAAGAATTGTCGATCGCCTAGGGTGCGCCTTCCAAGATCGAGAGCAAGCTTATAGGGGTACGCCATGACCTGCTCTAAGGCCCAATCTAAGCCGAGGTTCTTTCGATGTCGTATATAAGAAAAAAGATTGAAAAATTCTGGCGAAGTGGTCAGGTCGAGAACAAAAGAGCGACCAAGACCTTTATCGCGGCAAAGATAAGCGCATAAGTTAAGAGCACCAGCAGAAGTACCAAAAAACTCATCGAAGGGGTCAAAGTTAGAAATGAGAAAGGCATCGAGCACGCCAGACGTAAAAATACTTCTCTGCCCGCCACCTTGGGCAACCAGTGCCGTTTTTCCAGCAATAAACTTGGAGTAATAATTTAAGTCTATTGCTCTATCAAGATTGGTGATGATCCCACTATTCATGGTTTCCTGAGTATAAAAACCCAGCCTCGCAATTGATGGTATTAGCTACCAATAGCAATAATTCCAAAGGCAAAAATAATGACGTAAATGAAAGCGGTTATTTGTAGGGCATTTTTCAGATTATTTTCCATAGACACCTCTGAGTTATTATTAATTTCTCTAAGTACTATCAGGTGTGTGAAGTATCTTCAAGAATCATCGAAATTACTCGCACAATATTGATGTAACCATCACAATTAATCGGTGTGTGGATAAGGATATACTCATGAATAACAAAGCAAATATGATGGCACTGATCGCGCTGCTTTCGGTTTCAAACAGCTATGCTTCAGCGGAGGTCATCATTACTCCTATGATCGGTTATACCGCTGGTGGCAGTGTCGAAGATCAAACAGGAAAAACCTATGATATGGAAGGATCCGAAAACGTTACCTTCGCGATTGAAACACCGCTTGAGAAAGGACGTTTCGGTCTTTTCTATTCCAACCAACGCTCTGAATTAGAAAAACTCAACCTAAGCTCTTCCATTCAATACCTACATATTCAGAGTAGCATGATCCTGATTTTACTGAAAATCAAGCACCTTCAATGAGTACGGGTATATTATGTTTTTTATTTTTTTGATATGATGAGAGTTCGTTATTTGCAGAAAATAAAGTACAAACAAAGCCGACCACTTTTTAAGTCCTCATGTACTACATGCAATGTGTGCTTAACAAAGACTCTATCTATCTATCTATCTATCTGAAATTATGAAAAAAATAATATTACTTACTGGTTTATTCAGCATTCCTGTACTAGCTGTGACGGAATCCCCTCAGGTTTTTGTTGGCGTAAAGGGTGGGTATCAATGGGCCCAAGACAACAATTACAAGCATTCAAATCCAGACGGCACCATTTTAGGTCTCTATGGCGGGTTACAGTTTACTCCCTCTTGGAGTTGGGATTTAGGCTATCAATATCACGATAAACTAAAGGCGGATACCAGCTCGGTTAATGTTAAAACTTGGTTAATTGAAAGTGCTCTTCGTTACGATTGGTACCTACAAGATAACCTAAGTTTATACGGCCGACTTGGTGCTGCTTATTGGGACATGGAACAAACGCAACTTTCTTCAAATAAAATCGATGCCACTGGTTTTTCTCCTCTCGGAGAGGTGGGGGTTAACTACATCTTTAACCCTAATGTCCGAATATCAGCTGGCTATCAATACATTGACAGTATTGGTAAGTCAAACACGGGTAAGTATGATAGCAATGGGTTGTTGGTCAGTCTAACCTATACATTTGACAGTGCAACTCAACCAGCGTTAGTCGAAACAGCGCCAACATCTATTATTGAAGATACTCCCGTTAAAGAGACAACCACTGTAAAAGCACCACCTCAAATACAGGTCTTTTCACCAAAAACTACAGATGGATTGTTTGGTTTTGATTCAGTCGAACTTAGCCAAGAGTTTATTGACCAATTAATCGAGATGTCTTCAATATTAAATCTTTACCCTCAAGCTCAGGCCAAAGTTGTTGGACACACTGACTCAACAGGTTCAGCACTCTACAACCAAAATCTTTCCGAACGTCGTGCTCAAGCGGTTGTCAATAAGCTGATTGAATTGGGTGCCACACCGACGCAACTTGAGTGGAGAGGTAAAGGTGAGTCTCAACCTATTGCAGACAACAATACTGCAGAAGGACGAGCTAAAAATTGCCGAGTTGAAATCACGATCCCTAGCTTCCAGTTTCAAGATCAAGAATAGGTTGTATTACTATGAGTAAATATTTTAAATCTCTATTTGCAATAGCGATTTTTCCACTATTAATGCTATTAACCGGTTGTAATTCAGAAGGTGCTTTCTCTGAACCAACCGTAAAATTAGAACGTATAGATATCGTCGCATCGCCAATAACAACACAAGGCATAAGTCAGCTGACGCTTGCGGTAGGTAACAAGCAGCCCTTTGAAGCGGTTGGTCACTACTCTGATGGCTTATCTCGTCCATTGACGGATTTAACCGTGAGTGATTGGCACACAAGCGACTCTGATGTAGGACTCTTTGATGAGCCAGGCATATTCTCTGCGGTTGAAGCGGGTTATACGACACTCACGGCCACGATGGATGGAGTGACCAGTAATACGGTGGACGTGAATGTCTCGGCAGCGGTCATTACTGCCATTCAAGTGACGCCTTCGCCTGTGAGTGTTGCGAAAGGTCAGACTGAACAGTTAGTTGCCGATGCAACGTACAGCGATGGTACTTCCTCTCCGATCACAAACTCAGTGACGTGGACAGATATCGATACGGCGACCGCTACCGTGTCAGCATCGGGGGTATTAACTGGGGTTGAAGCGGGTAATACGACCCTCACGGCCACGATGGATGGAGTGACCAGTAATACGGTGGACGTGAATGTCTCGGCAGCAGTCATTACTGCCATTCAAGTGACGCCTTCGCCTGTGAGTATTGCGAAAGGTCAGACCCAACAGTTAATTGCAACAGCGACGTACAGTGATGGAACATCGTCTGGTATCTCTAGCGAAGTGATGTGGACACCTATCGATACGGCGACGGCGACCGTGTCAACAGCGGGTTTATTATCTGCGGTTGAAATGGGTAATACGACACTCACGGCCACCAAAGATGGTGTGATCAGTAATACGGTGGATGTGAATGTTTCGGCAGCGGTCATTACTGCCATTCAAGTGACGCCTTCGCCTGTGAATATTGCGAAAGGTCAGAATCAACAGTTAACAGCAACAGCGACGTTCAGTGATGCCACATCGTCTGACATATCTAACTCCGTGACGTGGACACCTATCGATACGGCGACGGCTACCGTGTCAGCAGCGGGGTTATTATCTGCAGTTGAAGCGGGGTATACGACACTCACGGCCACCAAAGATAATGTGACTAGTAATACGGTGGACGTGAATGTATGTGGTTCATTGGCGGGTGTATGTATTGATATCTTCGATACAGGTAGTGGTAAGTTGTTTACCAATTCACCTTCAGTGGCCTATCTAGACAGCATTGGCGGTAGTGCTACAGACGGTGTTTATACTGAAAATGGAATTACCAGCCCAGCTGGTGATTTTTACAAATTCAACTGGACTAACGCAAATGCACTGTGTAATACCTACAACACCCTTAGTTTCGGCGGACGGACGAACTGGAGTTTAGCGACAAAAGACGAATTACAAACGGAACTATACGGTGTATTCGGCAATATGTTTATCACGCGCGGTTGGCCGACCTACGTCTATTGGTCTGCGACACCTGATGGTTCTGACAATTACATCGTGGACCTCTTCAATGGCGGCGACGTCAGCACTGATCCGAGCGACACGGACTACGCATCCTGCGTCTCAAATCCTTAAAGTTTAGAGTTTAAGGTTTTAATTTTTGTTTTTGATG
The DNA here is from genome assembly GCF_947488985.1 of uncultured Vibrio sp. Lineage (GTDB taxonomy): Bacteria > Pseudomonadota > Gammaproteobacteria > Enterobacterales > Vibrionaceae > Vibrio. The sequence goes on along the minus strand of NZ_CANLBV010000016.1, from coordinate 1,647 downwards.
TGTCAGAGTTACATCTGGCACTTTTAGGTTCATCGCGTTCCCCGGAAAGCCGCGATGAACCATTTATTATACTAAAACCATGCCATTAACACTTGGCAGATAAGGTTTTATTCTCGATTAACTCATTGTAAATTTTTTATTTTGATGGTTTCATGGCCGATGATTGTGAACTCAGATAGCAGTCTATCAAGCTCAAATTAAGTGGGGTAAACACCTGACTTTTCTCTTTTGAAGGCCACTTATACTTAGCTTTTTCGAGACGTTTATACCAGAGGGCGAAACCTGTTTTATGGTGAGTAGACCAGAGGAATTTCACCTCTAGCCTCTCGCAGAACCGTATGTGATACTCTCATATCATACGGCTCCTATTACCCAATCGTTGATCTTCAAAATAATGCCAGTGGATGAATAGACTTGGTCTACTTTGAACGACATGCCTTAACCACTGTGAGCTTTTCCGCTTATACCCTGCAAGACGTTTATACTTTCGCCTGCCCTACGCCTCAACCTAAGTTCCAGATAGCCTGCTAATTTACGCATTTGTATTGGATATGCAAGCGGTCGATTGCTGTCCTTACAGTAAATGACCTTTGACTTGGTTGGATGCATCCTGAGCTTGATACTTAGTCTTATTTTCGACGACTTTATCTCGGACAAAGCCTAGAGATACGTCAGTTTTATTGAGTTGCTAGCACTTGGCATAGAACGTTGAGGGGTTAAGTTCATTGAGCTTACAAAACGCGAGTGTCGACAGTGAACTCGATTCAGATTGTTCGATAAGCATTTACCATTCTTGATTGGTGCGTTGTTTTCCCATTTCAAATCTCCTCATGGTTGGAGGCTTGATTTTATTCTTCGTGCTAGGTGATTAAAATGCGGGGTTTATGGCGTGCTTACTGTTCATCGAACGGCTTTTCAATCAACATCAATGAAAAGCTGATATTGATAGTTAAAAAAACGAAAAGCCAGCGAAATGCTAGCTTTTCATTATAAAACGAGTTTTCTTGCTCGTTAAAATTTGTAGGTCACACCCAGTGCGCCACCCACTTGCAACTCAAGACCTTTATACATGTCGAGTTCAGGGTGTATTTGCGCGTAAACATTCCAACCTTCGTAGAAATTGGCTTTCACACCTAGCGGTAAACGTAAGCCAAAATCATCATGCCAATCAGCCCATGCACCAGCACCTACGTACCAGCTTAACGGTGCTTCAGTTTGAAACTGACCGCGCTGAAAAATATAGTCAAATGCAGCACCATCGTTACCAATGGTGACACGATACTTTTGAGCAAATTCAGCAACGACGCTTAAATCTTGGTCGAGAGCTAAACCAACTTCTAAGGTTGGGCCTTCAGAAGCGTGAGCAAGCGAGGCACTACAGCAGCCGATGAGGCTAGCAACCAAATAACGAAATTTCATAATATTCTCAGACTGTGTAAAAAAACCGTAGGTTAATAAAACTATAGAAAAGGGGGTCATCTCAAAGTTAAAGATAGTTAAGGATAAAAAATTCGAGCGAAAGAGAAGATAAAACGTGACCAGTTATTTATTACGATTGGTAGCATAAATCAATCGAGTAGGAGGAGGCCTCACGGCCTCCGTCCTCTCACACCACCGTACAAGCGTGGGTCGCATACGGCGGTTCCG
>NZ_CANLBV010000015.1 GCF_947488985.1 uncultured Vibrio sp. | reverse complement strand
AATCAAGCGAATGGGATATGGGTATCGAGATACAGACTACTTCTTCTTGAAGATAAAAGCGGCTTTCCCCGGAAAGCTGCGATGAACCATAAAAAAGGCGTATAGCTGCCTGCGATCAGTAAGTAAATCGCACAGTGATCGAGGGTTTTCAGTAAGCGCTTGGTTTTTTCGGTGGTGATCGAGTGATAAAGCGTAGAGGCAAGAAACAGAAGGATAATGCTGCTGCCATACACCGTCATACTGATCACGGTCAACATGTCAGCTTGGTAAGACAACGCGCGAGTAAGCAATAACATCAACCCCACGACACCCAGCACCACACCCAAGCCATGAGTGATCGCATTAGCGCGCTCTTCTATTTCGCTGTATTGGCTAGCTGGTGATGCAGACATGAGTATCCTACTAGAGTAAATGTTCGATTAACCTAGCATTGCACATTAAGCTTACACGTGTAAGCTTAAATTTTTATGACATCAATAAAGTCAACTATCGGCTATGGAGCAGCAAGAGCTGAAAGCTAGCGAGCTATAAAGCTCAAGAGCGACAAACGAAGTCGCCCTCGAAACTAAAGAGTGAAGAAGCTAGGAAACGCTGTTTAAATACTCAAGTACCATCTTGCCCGCCTCCTCTGGTGAGGCATTTAATGGCACACTCAACTGACGCTTAAGTTGGCCAATACCTAATAAACTCGCCAGCATGCCTCGCGCCCCATCGCGATTACGATCGATCTCAAACCACAGCTTTAGCTCAGTGTCGTCGCGGTGAGCAACCACCTCAAGTTCACGCCAGCGACCATGGTACGGACCCGTCGTAGGAACAAACTCAAACTCTTGGACAAACGGCAATTCAAAGCCATCGACGGCTTCACATTCAACCTGACGAATCCGTAACCCCTGCGCCTCAAGCTCATTAAAGATGCCATCAAGCAGTGCATCGGGACGAACCGTTAAAGTGTCTTTATCCGACGGGTCAATCGCCATTGCAATATCTAATCCGGTTTCAAGCCACACCCTTGAATCCCCAATCGTAACCGGAGTGTTTAATGGCACATCAAACTCACACTCGAAATCACGGGTTTCACCCGGCTGAATCACAAAAGCATACGGTAGGCTCCATTTTGCCAATGAGTATGTCTGGTGCATACGGCGTGCTTGGCCTCCACCCTCTTGCCCTTGCGAGTGAGTGGTCACCTCTTTGACATAGCGACAGCATAGGTTCAGATCAATATTGTCGATCTCCTGCGGCTGAGCGCCACCATAGACATGCACAATAATGCTCGCCCTCTGCCCCGGATAGAGCACTTCCTGTTGCAATACAGAATCGACCTTAGCAGACCCAATACCAAAACTTGCTAACGTTTTCTTTAAGAACGACATATGCACCTCCTTTAAAGCATCATCTTAAGCCTGAAAGAGGTTCAAACTCAAATATACTGCTCACACTATTTTAGCTCTAATATCGTCTATTTATTACTCAAACGTCGATCGATAGCTGAGATAATGATAATCTTAAGCTTGATATGCATGCATATCGTTATCCTGATTTATTCTTCGGATTGGCGAAAGCCAGAGGAGTGACGCTTCAATTACTTGAAACGGATCTCATGGTAAATCAGGCCATTAAATTGGCAATGGATATGCCTGACCGTTAGGTAAATGAATGCGCCCAACAACAGTCAGGTTCTCGCACACCAACCGCAGTGCGACCCGCCGTCGTAGTGGCTTTGCTGCTGCTCCAATGGCAAAAAAACCGGCTCCTGCAATCACTTTCGTTGAAAAGACTGCTTTATTAGCATCGACCACAGCAAAAGTCATTAAAGCCGCTTAACAAAAAGCGCAGTTTTTACTGCGCTTTTTTCTTACACGGCCCGACTTGAAATGTGTTTACACATTGGTATTCCTCAACCGATTTGATACCTTAGCAACAAATTATTATAAAATTTGTGGAGAAGTAAATATGAAGTGTCACCGCATTGAAGAGCTAATTGAACTTATGGAGCCTGAGTGGCAAAAAGATCAAGAGCTTAACTTGTTAGAATTCATCATCAAGTTATCAAAAGAGGCCGGTTACGACGGTAAGCTTGAAGAGCTCACCGATGATGTTCTGATCTACCATCTAAAAATGCGTAACAGTGAAAAAGATGAAATGATCCCCGGCCTTAAAAAAGACCAAGAGAATGACTTCAAAACCGCGATCCTAAAAGCGCGTGGCATCCTTTAATACTCTCATTACTTGGGTTGCCTTATTAATAAATTGCTCAATCTTTCAAAGCGACCATTCGGTCGCTTTTTTGTTTCTATTCGCTATTTTTTTATCACAAATGTTATGACTTTCACCACCAAAGGTTAACGGCGTTAAGGAAGTGAGGACAAACTGTCGTTATAATCGCCCCTCATAAGAATTATCTAAAACAATAAGAGCAAGTGCTAAGTTGAACTATGCACCACAATTACGGCTTAGTTTCTCCCTGTACATATTTGTAAAGCAATGTCGTCAATACTCTCGAAGAAGGGTATAGCCACAAAAAGGATAGTCCATGAGTCAGGATAAAATCGATATCAAAGATGTGACGCCTAAAACCTTTAACCCGAAAACACATAAAGGTAACGGCGATCGATTTAACCCAAGTAACCGAATCTATGTTCGAGAAAGCAAAGGGAAATTCCAACAATTGCGCCGCTACGGTGGTTGGTTGTTACTTTTACTTTTTGCACTTATCCCATGGATTCCATTTGGTGAGCGACAAGCGGTGTTACTCGATATCGCCAGCCAACAGTTCAACTTCTTTGGCACCACCCTCTATCCACAAGATCTCACCCTGCTCGCGATCTTATTCATCATTGCCGCATTTGGCTTATTCTTCATAACCACCTTCTTAGGCCGAGTTTGGTGTGGCTACCTGTGCCCGCAAACCGTCTGGACCTTCATGTACATCTGGTTTGAAGAGAAACTCGAAGGGGCAGCTAATAAACGAAGAAAGCAAGACTCAGGCAAACTGACACCCAATTTAATCCTCAGAAAAACCATCAAGCACATCGCATGGTGGACGATAGCCATTGCGACTGGCTTGACCTTTGTCGGCTACTTCATCCCAATCAAAGAATTAGTGGTTGGTTTCTTTACCTTTAGCTCATCTTTCTGGCCGGTGTTTTGGGTACTGTTCTTTGCAGGCTGTACTTATGCCAATGCAGGATGGATGCGCTCGATTGTTTGTCTGCACATGTGTCCATACGCGCGTTTCCAATCGGCAATGTTCGACAAAGATACCTTTATTGTGGGTTACAACAGTGAGCGCGGTGAAAACCGAGGCCCTCGCTCTCGCAAAGCCGATCCCAAAGAGCTTGATCTCGGCGACTGTATTGACTGTAATTTATGCGTTCAAGTGTGCCCAACGGGGATTGATATCCGTGACGGCCTGCAATACGAGTGCATTAACTGCGGCGCGTGTATTGATGCATGTGACAATACCATGGAGCGCATGGGTTACGAAAAAGGCCTGATCAGCTACACCACCGAACATAGACTTGAAGGCCACTCAACCAAGGTAATGCGTCCAAAACTTTTGGGTTACGGAACAATACTGATCCTCATGCTTGGCTTGTTCTTCGCACAAATTGCCAGTGTCGATCCAGCAGGATTGAGTGTTCTGCGTGACAGAAACCAGCTATTCAGAGTTAATAATCAAGGGCTGGTAGAAAACACCTACACGCTGAAAATCATCAACAAGACTCAGCAAGAGCAAGAGTACAAGCTCGATGTTAGCGGGCTGCCCGATTCTATCTGGCACGGTAAGCAAACCATTACCGTCGATCCGGGCGAGGTTTTGAACCTACCGATCAGTTTAGGTGTTGACCCTGAAAAACTGAGCTCACCTGTTTCGACAATTCAGTTTATACTCTCGGATAATGAAGAGTTTACGATGGAAGTCGAAAGTCGATTTATCAATAAGCTCTAATACCCACCAGCTAAGTGGTCGGTATAACTCCCCAATAAATGGAAAAAGGCTCAGTAATGGGCCTTTTTTATTCTATGACGATGCAAGCCTTTAACTTTGATAACCTGACTCCTGACTTCATGTGGTATGCACTGGAGAGCATCGGGGTTCGCGCGGAATCCGGTCTTCTCGCTCTCAACAGTTACGAAAACCGTGTCTATCAGTTCACCGATGAAGACCGTAAGCGCTACGTCGTTAAATTTTATCGTCCGCAACGCTGGAACAAAGAGCAGATCCAAGAAGAGCACGACTTCGCACTGGAGCTGATCGAACAGGAAATGCCTGTTGCACCGCCAATGCGCGTCAACGGTGCAACCTTGCATGAATACCAAGGCTACCTATTTGCATTGTTCGAAAGCGTTGGTGGTCGACAGTATGAAGTGGATAACCTAGACCAACTGGAAGGTGTAGGACGCTTCCTAGGCCGAATTCACAAAGCGAGTGCAGGAAGAACATTTCAGCACCGCCCAACTATCAGCCTAGATGAGTATCTGTATCAACCACGTAAGATACTAGAAAACTCTCAGTTTATCCCGACTCACCTAGAGAACGCGTTCTTCAATGACGTCGACCTTCTGATTAAAGAATTAGAGAGCCAATGGCCGAGCAATATTGAAAATATCCGCCTGCATGGTGATTGTCACCCAGGCAATATTCTGTGGCGTGACGGACCAATGTTCGTTGATCTTGATGACGCACGTAATGGCCCTGCGATACAAGATCTATGGATGCTACTCAACGGTGAACGCCAAGATAAGCTGATGCAACTCGATATTCTGCTAGAGAGTTATCAAGAGTTTTGCGATTTTAATACCTCGCAGCTGAAACTAATCGAACCACTACGCGGTCTACGTATGGTGCATTACATGGCATGGTTAGCGAAGCGATGGCACGATCCAGCGTTTCCTTTGGCCTTCCCATGGTTTAATGATCCGAAATATTGGGAGCAACAAGTGCTTGCTTGTAAAGAGCAAATTGCTACCCTGCAGGAGTCACCACTTTCGTTAATGCCTCAGTGGTAACCACAATCGCAACATATAACTCGATAAAAATTCAAACATAATGGAGATTGAATAAATGAAAAAGCTATTCGCATTTTTCTCATTGATCATGTTGAGCCTTTCAGCTCACGCGGCGAAATTTAACGAAGGTGAGCACTACAAGGTTCTCGATCTAGAAGCATCAAAAAAGCCAGTAGTGACAGAGTTCTTTTCTTTCTACTGCCCTCACTGTAATAGCTTTGAACCTATCATCCAGCAGCTAAAACAACAGCTACCTGCTGACGCTAAGCTACAGAAGAACCATGTTTCATTCATGGGTGGCAATATGGGTCTGCCAATGAGCAAGGCTTACGCAACCATGATTGCACTGAAAGTTGAAGACAAGATGGTGCCAGTGATGTTTAACCGCATTCACACCATGAACAAACCACCACGTGATGAAGCAGAACTGCGTCAAATATTCCTAGACGAAGGTGTTGATGCTAAGAAATTTGATTCGGCATACAATGGTTTTGCGGTAGATTCAATGGTTCGTCGTTTCGACAAAGCGTTCAAAGACAGCGGCCTTTCAGGCGTACCAGCTGTAGTAGTGAACAACCGCTACCTAGTAGAAGCACAAGGTATTAACTCTCTCGACGAGTACTTCGATCTGGTTAACTTCTTATTAAAGAAGTAAGGTATTGATGAAAGGAGGCTTCGGCTTCCTTTTTGTTGCTGACTCCACAATCACAGTGATAAGTGAGCGACTAGGACATTAAAAGCGTAACCGCTGTTAATAACCATCTTAGAAACTGGTGGGCAAGGAGCCCTTGAATGAAAATAAAAACAACTCTTTTGGCATTGAGTGTTGCAACCTCTCCCGCTTTTGCCAAGCTTGCCGACAGGCAAGGGTTCAGTGGTGAAATCTCAATCAATACCGGCGTAACCTCTTCGACCTCAAACTTTAATACCAACGCTGATCGCACCCTCTCATCCAACAACCAAAAAGCCTCATCTGAAAGCTCATTTATTGTCATGCCATTAGGTAGCATTGCTTACACCTTTGGCCGTAACCTTAATCATCAGGTATACACAGGTACCACTCGTGACGACATCGCAACGGGTACCGTAGTGCTTGAAGTGGGTTATAAATATCAGCTTCCGTCGGGCATGGTGATTGACGCCTCTATTTTACCGACCATTATGTCTGGCGAAACCTGGGCTGATCCATACAACACCACATCAGCCCGCACCGAAACCGATGAAACCGGCAATGCGTTTCGCTTGAAGTTAAATCGCATTGCGGGCTCTGCGTTCTCTTTGGATATGGCCTACGCCACCAAAGATGTCGACAATGATCTCGTTAGACAAGAGCTGCAACGTGATGCCGATACCTTCTATTTAAAAGCGCAGTATCGTCAACCCGTCAGCCGCACCATGATGTTGGCGCCATCGCTGATTTACCAATCGAGTTCTGCCGACGGTAACGCCGCTTCTTATGAACAGTTTGGTGCGAAAATCAGCTTGTTTGGCGGCGCTGGGCGTCATGGATATGCGCTAACCGCAGGCTATAATCAACGCGCCTATGACGCCAGCAACCCGATTTACAACCAAACTCGCCGCGACGACAACATCAACCTATTCGCCGCCTATGAGTACAGCCAATTTATGAACTGGCAAAACTGGTCATTTGTTTCACTGGCAGGCTACGGCCACAGTGACTCAAACATTACCTTCTACGATGAATCACAATACATCGTATCCGTGGGTATCAACTACAAGTTCTAGCCACTTATCACTCTCAGTCGATAACAAGCCTACCTCTGCGTAGGCTTGTTATTCTCCGCTATACCGCTTGAACGGTCAGTTGCTTCAATAATCGGTCCATGGCGCGATAGCCAAGTGCCTCGGATAAATGCTTCTTTTCAATTTGCTCTTGGCCATCAAGGTCTGCAATGGTGCGTGCCACCTTAATGATGCGATGATAGGCGCGAATCGACAAACCCAATCGGTGCAGCGCCACTTCCAAGAACTGCGCATCCTCACGCCGTAATGGGCAATATTTTTCAATTTCTCGACTACCCAGCAGTGCATTCGATTTAGCGTTCCGAGACAGCATGACCTCTCGAGCCTGCATGACCCTTTGCTTGACCACTTGAGTGGTTTCCCCACGATCGCCGCCTTCGGCTAAGGTCCCTTTCGGCAAGAGTGGGATCTCTAATGACATGTCGAATCTATCCAATAGCGGTCCTGATAATCGATTCAAGTAGCGTAAGATGATCTGTGGATTCGCGCGTGCTTGATTACCTTCATAGTAACCTGTCGGGCTAGGATTCAACGCCCCCACCAGCTGAAAGCGAGCTGGAAAACGCGTCTTACCCGCTGCGCGAGAAATGATGATCTCACCAGACTCAAGCGGCTCTCGCAGTGAGTCAAGCACCTTACGTTCAAACTCAGGCATCTCGTCCAAAAACAGCAGGCCATTGTGCGCCAAAGAGATCTCGCCGGGGCGAGGTATAGAGCCACCACCGACCAATGCGGCCATTGAACTCGAGTGGTGCGGTGATCGAAAAGGTCGCTGCTTCCAATTGTATTGATTGATCTCCTGTTGAGTTAATGAAGCCACCGAAGCGGTTTCCATCGCCTCGGCATCACTCATTTCTGGCAATAGATCGCGCAGCCGAGAGGCCAACATAGTCTTGCCAGTACCCGGCGGGCCAAGAAACAGCAGATTGTGGTTACCGGCTGCGGCTATTTCTAATGCGCGCTTACCTTGTTGCTGACCGATGATGTCTTGCAAGTCACGCAGCTCTGAAACATCGACCTGTTGGTGCTCCCTTCTATATAGGCCAAGCTGCGCCTGTCCACACATGTCAGCACAAACCTCCAACAAGGTTTGTGCTGATTTATGCGCCCCCTTGCCCACCAATGCCGCCTGATCACCATTATAGTGTGGGACAACTAAGCACCGCTCGACACGATCGGCGGCCAACGTCGCTGGTAACACGCCCTTTACTGAGCGCAGTTCTCCTGACAACGCCAACTCACCGATAAATTCGTGCTGCGCTATTTTTGACGTTGGGAGCTGATCCGATGCCACCAAAATCCCAAGCGCGATAGGCAAATCGAAACGGCCGCCTTCCTTGGGTAAATCCGCCGGAGCGAGGTTGACAGTGATCCTTTTGGAAGGGAACTCAAAACGTGAATTGATAATCGCACTTCTCACTCTATCCTTGGACTCCTTTACCGTGGTTTCCGGTAGCCCCACCAGCGTAAAGCCGGGCATTCCGTTGCTAATATGCACCTCAACGGTCACTTCAGGCGCTTCGACCCCCACACTAGCTCGGCTATGAATTATCGCGAGTCCCATAACTTTCCTTGTCTTTGATTTAAAAGTATTCACTCTGGACATTCATTGTTAACCAAAGCTATTAGGTTGTTATATAGCTTGGTGGGGTGGTACTTAAATGTGAAAAAAGAATGACATTTCCCTTGTCATGCAGCAGATTTGTGTGATAACACTAGAGATGTAAACTTTTACCACACACAATAAACGAGAAAGCTCGGATTTTATGGTATTTAACGCTCGCCTTTACGCACTGATTAACCTGATTATCGTAGTCACGATTAAGACTACGCGGGGGCGAGTGGGAAGAAAGTAACCACGAATTAGAAAAAACCCCCGCACTACCAAGTCCGGGGGTTTTTTCTAATTTAACAATTCGATTTTTTATTTTTGAAGCATTTTCGGCCTTGCCGATTGACAGGAAGAATGGGAGCACAAGATGTGCAGAGACAATGGAAACAGTTACCAAAATAAAGGTAATACGGAGGAATTACGATGAAAGGCGCAGAACTGGTCGTATCCGCACTCAAGCAACAAGGCATTGAGACCGTATTTGGTTACCCAGGTGGTGCCATCATGCCAATCTATGATGCTCTCTACGATGGCGGGGTTGAGCACATCTTATGTCGCCATGAGCAAGGCGCGGCAATGGCGGCGATTGGTATGGCTCGTGCAACGCAAGATATCGCGGTGTGCATGGCAACCTCAGGTCCAGGGGCGACTAACTTGGTCACTGGCCTCGCTGATGCCTTTATGGATTCCATTCCACTGGTTGCTATCACAGGTCAAGTCGCGAGCTCCCACATCGGCACCGATGCATTCCAAGAGATGGACGTGATTGGTATGTCTCTGTCATGTACCAAACACAGCTACCTAGTGACTGATATTGAAGAGCTTGCACCCACATTAGCGGAAGCATTTGTGGTAGCAAAAGCAGGACGTCCCGGTCCGGTTATTGTTGATATCGCTAAAGATGTTCAATTAGCCGAAGCACCTGTACACACTCTTCCAGAGTTTACTCCACCCGCAATTCCTGTCGCGACAACCGATGCCATTGAACAAGCACAATACTTCTTGTCTCAGGCAACTCGCCCTGTTTTATACGTAGGTGGTGGTGTTCAACTGGCGAAAGCGACCGACTCTGTTCGTGAGTTTTTACGCCTTAATCCAATGCCTGCCGTTAGCACATTGAAAGGCTTGGGCACCATCGAACGTGACGACCCACATTACCTTGGTATGTTGGGTATGCACGGCACCAAAGCCGCTAACCTTGTGGTTCAAGAGAGTGACCTATTGATTGTTGTTGGTGCGCGTTTTGATGACCGAGTAACAGGCAAACTCGATACCTTCGCACCACATGCGAAAGTGATTCATATCGATATCGATGCAGCCGAGTTCAGTAAACTGCGCCTTGCCAATGCGCCAATTCGCGGTGACATCAACAAGATCATGCCTCAGTTGGAACTCAGCCAAGATATCTCCTCTTGGATTCACCATTCTGAAGGCCTTCGCAGTTCATTCAAGTGGCGTTATGACCACCCGGGCGATCTGATCTTCGCTCCACTGCTGTTGAAGCAACTGTCAGATATGATGCCAGCAAGCTCGATGGTATCTACCGATGTTGGTCAGCACCAAATGTGGGCTGCTCAACATATTCAGCCTCGCGATCCACAAAATTTCATCACTTCGGCAGGTTTAGGCACCATGGGCTTTGGCTTACCTGCTGCGATGGGGGCATCGGTTAGCCGACCTGATGACCAATCGATTCTGATCTCTGGTGATGGCTCGTTCATGATGAACGTACAAGAGCTTGGCACACTGAAGCGCCGTCAAATCCCAGTAAAAATGGTGCTGCTGAATAACTCTCGTTTGGGCATGGTTCGCCAATGGCAATCACTGTTCTTTGATGGTCGCCACAGCGAAACCATTTTGGATGACAACCCTGACTTCGTGATGCTCGCGAAAGCGTTTGATATCCCGGGCAAAACCATCACACGTAAAGAAGAAGTTGAACCGGCATTGAAAGAGATGCTTGAGAGTAAAACCGCTTACCTACTTCATGTCCTCATCGATGAAGAACAAAACGTATGGCCACTAGTACCGCCAGGTGCTTCAAACAGCGAGATGTTGGAGAACACATAACATGAAAAGATACCTATTAGACATCAAAGCCGATGATAAGCCTGTCCTGCTAGAGCGTGTTCTTCGTGTTATCCGTCACCGTGGCTTCATTGTTAAACAAGTCGCGGGCACTCAAAATCACGAAAGCAAAGTGGCGAGTGTTGAGATCATTGTCGACAGTGAGCGTCCGATCTCTTTCTTGGTAAACCAGATCGAAAAGCTGTGGGATGTGCGTACCGTTGACGTTATCTCTATCAGCCGCAATGAACTACCGAACAACAATTTACAACAAAAGATAAACGCATAAGGAACCGCGAACATGACAGCTAAAACAGCAGACTATATTTGGTTTAACGGTGAAATGGTTCCTTGGGCAGAGGCGAACGTTCACGTCCTGACCCACGCAATGCACTACGGTACGTCAGTATTTGAAGGGGTGCGTTGCTACAACACCCCAAAGGGGCCGGTGATCTTCCGTCACCCAGAGCATGCTCGACGCCTCAAAGATTCTGCCAAAATTTATCGCTTCCCTATTCCTTATACCGAGGAAGAAATTATGGAAGCAACACGCGAAACGCTACGCCAAAACAAACTTGAGTCGGCCTACATCCGCCCGTTAGGCTTTGTCGGCAACGTTGGCTTGGGCGTATGCCCTCCAGAAGGCTCAGAAATGGAGCTGATCATCGCCGCTTTCCCTTGGGGCTCTTACCTCGGTGAAGAAGCGCTCGAAAATGGCGTAGATGCGATGATTTCTAGCTGGAACCGTGCGGCTCCAAACACGATCCCAACCGCAGCAAAAGCCGGTGGTAACTACCTATCTTCACTATTAGTTGGTGGTGAAGCGCGTCGTCATGGTTACGATGAAGGTATCGCCCTGAGTGTTGATGGTTACCTGTCTGAAGGTGCAGGTGAGAACATCTTTGTGGTGCGTAATGGCGTGCTCTCCACACCACCAGCGACCAGTGCAATTCTGCCGGGCATCACTCGTGATTCGATCATGACACTAGCCAAAGACATGGGTTATGAGATCCGTGAAGAGAATATTGCTCGTGAAGCGCTCTACCTTGCTGATGAAGTATTCATGACAGGTACAGCTGCCGAGATCGTTCCGGTTCGCAGTGTCGACAAAATTACAGTAGGTGAAGGCAAACGCGGCCCTATCACTGAAAAAGTTCAAGCGGCTTACTTTGGTTTATTCAATGGCACCACAGAAGATAAATGGGGCTGGTTAGACTACGTTTACCCAGAAACCGCTTCTCAGTAACCCATACACCAACAAATAAGTAGCAACAGCCCAATATTTTATAAGGATTCTAGCAATGCCAATCTATCGTTCAGCAACGACTACCCACGGACGCAACATGGCTGGTGCGCGCGCTTTATGGCGTGCAACTGGCGTTAAAGAGGATGATTTCGGTAAACCGATCATCGCGGTTGTGAACTCTTTCACTCAATTTGTACCTGGCCACGTCCATCTTAAAGACATGGGGCAATTGGTTGCGGGTGAAATCGAGAAAGCGGGCGGTATCGCAAAAGAATTCAACACCATCGCGGTGGATGACGGTATCGCAATGGGCCACGGCGGCATGCTGTACTCACTACCATCACGTGAGCTTATCGCAGATTCAGTCGAATACATGGTCAATGCACACTGCGCCGATGCGATGGTGTGTATCTCGAACTGTGACAAAATCACTCCGGGAATGATGATGGCAGCAATGCGTCTTAATATCCCTGTGATCTTTGTCTCTGGCGGTCCAATGGAAGCAGGTAAAACCAAGCTTTCCGATCAAATCATCAAGCTCGACTTGGTTGATGCTATGGTTCAAGGTGCCGATCCGACTGTTTCAGATGAGCAAAGTGAGCAAGTAGAACGCTCTGCATGTCCAACATGTGGTTCGTGCTCTGGTATGTTCACCGCCAACTCAATGAACTGTCTAACCGAGGCACTTGGCCTATCTCAGCCAGGTAACGGCTCGATGCTGGCTACCCACGCAGACCGTGAAGCACTGTTCATCAATGCTGGTAAGCGCATCGTTGAACTGACGAAGCGTTACTACGAGCAAGATGACGAATCGGCACTGCCGCGCAATATTGCCGACCGCGCAGCATTCGAAAACGCGATGGCACTCGACATCGCGATGGGTGGCTCAAGTAATACCGTTCTTCATCTACTGGCAGCAGCTCAAGAAGGTAACGTTAACTTTGACATGACTGATATCGACGAGATGTCTCGCCGTGTCCCGCACCTCTGTAAGGTGGCCCCTTCAACGCCTATCTACCACATGGAAGATGTGCACCGTGCTGGTGGCGTCATGGCGATCCTAGGTGAGCTTGATCGTGCCGGCCTACTCAACAACCAAACTCGCACTGTACTTGGTCTTACCATGCAAGAGCAGCTTGCTCAGTACGACATCATGCAGACCGAAGACGAGGCAGTGCTTAAATTCTTCCGCGCAGGTCCTGCGGGTATTCGCACCACTAAGGCCTTCTCTCAGGATTGCCGTTGGGACCGCCTTGATGATGACCGCAAAGAGGGGTGTATTCGCACCAAAGAGAATGCATTCAGCCAAGAAGGTGGCCTAGCGGTACTGTCAGGCAACATCGCGGTCGATGGTTGTATCGTTAAGACTGCGGGTGTTGATGAAGAAAACCTTAAATTCCAAGGCCCAGCTATCGTATTCGAAAGCCAAGATAGCGCTGTTGATGGCATCTTAGGTGGCAAAGTGAAAGCAGGCGAAGTGGTTATTATTCGTTACGAAGGTCCTAAAGGCGGACCGGGTATGCAAGAGATGCTCTACCCAACCACTTACCTAAAATCGATGGGGCTAGGCAAGTCTTGTGCACTGCTAACCGATGGCCGTTTCTCTGGTGGTACATCAGGTCTGTCTATCGGTCACGTCTCTCCAGAAGCTGCGAGTGGCGGTGTGATTGGCCTGGTGAACACTGGCGATATCATCACTATCGATATCCCGAGCCGCTCAATCACACTGGATGTTGCTGAAGATGAACTGGCAGCACGTCGTGAAAAACAAGATGCACTGGGCTGGAAACCAGAAAACCGTCAACGTGAAGTGTCATTTGCACTGAAAGCTTATGCAAGCATGGCAACCAGTGCCGACAAAGGCGCAGTGCGTGATAAGTCTAAGCTTGAGGGCTAACTATGAGTGATGACACGGTCAGCCTCCACCAACAAACTGGCGCAGATTATCTGCGTCAGATCCTGAGAGCGCCGGTTTACGAAGCGGCAATCGTGACCCCTCTCCAAGAGATGCCGCGTTTAAGCACGCGTATTGGCAATCAGGTGCAGCTTAAACGAGAAGACCGTCAGCCGGTGCACTCATTTAAGCTGCGCGGTGCCTACAACATGGTATCAAGCCTTTCTGATCAGCAAAAAGCCGCAGGGGTGATTACAGCATCAGCGGGGAACCACGCTCAAGGCATGGCGCTGTCTGGTGCTAAGCTAGGCATTCAAACCACGATCGTGATGCCAAAAACCACACCGGACATAAAGGTTGATGCGGTACGTGGCTTTGGCGGTAACGTCGTTTTGCACGGCAGCAACTTTGATGAGGCTAAGGCAGAGGCTGAACGCCTTTCAGCTGAACACGGCTACACCTTTGTGCCTCCTTTCGATCACCCGCTGGTGATCGCAGGGCAAGGCACAATGGGCATGGAGATGCTTCAGCAGAATGGCCACATGGATTACATCTTTGTGCCTGTTGGTGGTGGTGGCTTGGCCGCTGGTGTTGCTGTGTTAGTTAAACAGCTGATGCCAGAGATTAAGGTCATTGCGGTAGAGCCGGAAGAGTCAGCTTGCTTGAAAGCGGCACTCGATGCGGGTGAGCCCGTGGTGCTTGATCAGGTCAGCATGTTTGCTGATGGCGTAGCCGTTAAACGCATTGGTGAAGAGACATTCCGCCTATGCCAACAGTACATTGATGGCCATATTGCGGTGTCTAGCGATGAGATCTGTGCGGCAGTCAAAGACATCTTTGAAGACACGCGCGCGATTGCTGAACCTTCAGGGGCGCTGGCTCTCGCTGGTTTAAAGAAGTTTGCCGAGCAGAATCAACTGCAAGACAAGCAATTGGCGACGGTATTGTCGGGCGCGAACACTAACTTCCACGGTTTGCGTTATGTCTCTGAACGTTGTGAGCTGGGTGAGAAGCGCGAAGGTTTGCTGGCAGTGACCATTCCAGAGCGACAAGGTGCGTTCTTGGAATTTTGTAACCTGATTGGCGGCCGAGCGGTGACGGAGTTTAACTACCGCCACAATGATGAAAGTCTTGCCAATATCTTCGTGGGTGTGCGTTTGCAAAACGGGCAGGAAGAGCTCGACCACATCATCAATGACCTACGCCAAGATGACTATCCGGTTGTTGATCTCTCTGATGATGAGATGGCCAAACTGCACATTCGCTACATGATTGGCGGTAGACCAGCGAAGCCATTGAAAGAGCGTCTATACAGCTTTGAGTTTCCAGAGTACCCAGGGGCACTGATTAAGTTCCTTGATACCTTAGGCACTCACTGGAACATCAGCTTGTTCAACTATCGCAACCACGGTGCCGATTACGGCCGAGTACTGTGTGGCTTTGAACTTGGTGATGATGATTTGGCGCAGTTCTCATCTCACCTCAGAGAGCTAGGTTATCAATGCAAAGATGAAACCGATAACCCTTCTTACAAGTTCTTCTTGTCTTAAGCAATAGACCTGTAGATTGAATATCAACCCCAAAAGAGCGAGTGAATACTCGCTCTTTTTTATCGGTGAAGATTTGGCTCAAACTTGAAAAGGATCATCCAATAAAGAGATCACTCGATCGCTTCGCGATGATCCAACCAGTCCTGATAAAGTTGCTCGCTCGATCCTAGGTATTTCACCATCCATTCGATCAATTTATGATTATCGTCTTTTCGCCACACCAGACAACAATGACTCTGTGGGCTAGGCTCAGGCAAGATTTTCTCCACCAGCAAGCCTTGCTTGATAATAGGCGCGGCGATATGTCTTGGCATGTAGCCCACTCCAACACCATTTTTGAGACACTCAATCGCACTGTGCCAGTTGGGTAACAATAGCCGTCTTTGATTACCATAGTGCCCAGTGTGGCGTTTAGGTAGCACGCTAGAGGTATCATCCAAACAGATTGCTGGAAACTGACTCACAAACTCTTCATTGAGGCTTTGCTCTCGCACACACGGGTGACTTGGCGACATCACAAACGCCCAATCTAAGCGTCCCATGTCTTTCACCTCAAAGTCACCACCGACTGGAATCGCGGAAGTAGCACCAATCACGATGTCCGCCCGACCCTGTGCAATGGCCTCCCAAGAGCCGTTGAACACCTCCATGTTGATCTGAAGTTCTGCAAACTCAAACGTTTGGTAGAACTCTTCAATCATCGGTTTCATCTTGTCGAGCTTCACCACGTTATCGAGCGTTAACCTCAAGGTTTTCTTCCAACCACGAGCAGCGCGTCGCGTCTGGGCGCTGACCTCTTCCATTTGCCTGAGCAGAGCACGCGCCTCTTCAATGAACAGTTCACCTGCAGGCGTCAGCTCAACCTTTCTCGGTAAACGTCTGAAAAGTAATACATCCAGTTCTTGTTCGACCTGCCTAACACCATAGCTGATCGCTGATGGTACTTTATGCAATTGCTCCGCAGCAGCCGTAAAACTACCTAGGCGAGCAACCGTATCGAGCATTTCTAAAGAGGATTTAGAGAACATAAGCCTTCAAATTTTTTGATTGATAACCACATATTTTAGCGTTTTATTTTATCAGGTCTGAAAAATAGAATGTCAGCATAAATAAACAGGGGCTTTCACTTCTGTCTATCAAACAATTTTTTTGATGATAAATGCATCACTACTTTTAGCTTAATGGCATCTTATGAATATTTCTAAATTTCAATTGGTCTACCTTGCAGTACTTTCAATGCTTGGTTTTATTGCGACCGATATGTACCTTCCTGCATTTAAGGCGATGGAAATCGATTTCGCAACCGGTCCTGAGCAGATCGCCCTATCTCTTACTGTGTTCCTTGGTGGTATGGCTATGGGTCAGCTTCTTTGGGGTCTGGCGAGTGATAAATACGGCCACCGAAATACACTAGCAGTTGGTCTTGTTATCTTTACGGCAGCTTCATTCGGCTTGGCATTCAGCACCGAGGTATGGCACCTACTGACACTGCGCTTCATTCAAGCAATCGGTGTATGTGCACCTGCGGTAATTTGGCAAGCAATGGTGATTAAGCGTTACTCTCAAAGCAGCAGCCAACAAATTTTTGCAACCATCATGCCTTTGGTAGCGCTCTCTCCAGCATTGGCACCTCAACTTGGTGTTCTACTGGCTGACAACTTCGGCTGGCACAGCATCTTCATCACGTTAACGCTGATGGGTACACTGCTGGTAGCAACCACGATGGCTCAACCGAAGGAAGCGCCAGAAGTAAAACAAACATCTATCAAAACAGACATTAAGACACTTCTTAAATCAAAGCCTTACATGGGCAATGTATTGATGTTTGCATCGGCTTCAGCGGCGTTCTTCGCTTACCTAACCGGTATGCCAGAGATCATGGCTCAGCTAGGCTATGAAGCAAAAGACATCGGCTTAAGCTTTATCCCACAAACTATCGCATTCATGGCAGGTGGTTACTTCGGTAAGCAAGCAGTGAAGAAATATGGCGATAGCGTAGTACTAAGAAATCTAATTGGTTTATTCAGCGTTGCTGCAATGCTTATCTTCATCGCATCACAGTGGGAACTGACATCAATCTGGCCTCTACTAGCACCTTTCTGTTTGATTGCTGTAGCAAATGGCGCACTGTACCCAATCGTCGTAAACCGTGCCCTATCAAGTGCGAAGCAAAGCCCTGCAACAGCGGCAGGCCTACAGAACAGTCTGCAAATCAGCATCAGTGGCCTATCAAGCGCATTGGTAGCTGCAATGGCGAGCCAAGCACTAAGCGCAACAGGCATCGCGGTTGTGATTTGTTTGGCCGCATTGTGGGTTGGCTACATTGTTTCGAACAAGGAGCTGTCTGAGCATTTCGCGACACCAGATAACTCTCGAGTAGTCGCTGACGAGAAACAAGACTAGTTCCTCATTTACGGAAACAAAAAAGAGCGAGATTACTCGCTCTTTTTTCTATCTAAATTTTACTTCTACTTATTTCGCAGCGACTTCACCATCGACCACTTCTAGCGCAGGCGCTTTCTGGCGGCTGTATTCATCATAGTTAACCACTCGGCTACGACCCATGTCTTTGGCCATATAGAGTGCGTTGTCAGCCATCTTAACCAGAGATTCGGTATCAGAGGCTGGCTTAGGATAGGTCGCCACACCAATTGAAACTCCAAGCTGACCTAATGATAGGCCTTTGTGTTCAAGGTGCATAGAACGCACAGCATCACACAAGATTTGTCCAAACTCAGTCGCTTGCTGCATGGTGTAATGCGGAAGCAGCAAAGCTAACTCTTCACCACCCAATCGACAAGCAATCTCATCTTCACTCACACTTTGTTTAAGTAGCGCACTGATCTCTTTCAATACGAAATCACCCGCATCATGACCAAAATTGTCATTAAAGCGCTTGAAGTGATCGAGATCGAGCATCAACAACGACAATGGTTGTTCGCTGGTGGCAGAATTCATTGAGTGCTCTTCCAGCTTCTGCTCGAAGAAGCGACGGTTGAATAAGCCAGTCAGTGGATCGCTCAATGCTTGAGAACGCAGTTTCTCTTGCAAGCTGAGGTTGGCCAAAGCGAGCCCCAAGTGCTCCGAAACACTAAAAGCCAACTGTTCAATAATCGGGTCAATCTTGATATCACCTTGACCAAAGTAGAGGTGCATAATACCAATGGTATTGCCGTGTGCTGTCAGTGGAATACACAAGGTTTGATTGTTGTCCATTTCGTGCATGTGACCACAAGTAAGAGAATGAAAATCATTATTCGATAGGTGGGCACGCCCTTTGCGAAGCGACCAGCACTCTTCCGGAGCAAAGCTTACACTGCCTGGCCATGTTTCTCCCCAATCAAGCTGGGTAACCAACTGGTTACGCGAGGCGCGTATCAGAGAGACACTGCCATTCACCTGACCAAGAATACGCGGTAATATATCTGAAACGATCTGCTGCGCCTCAACCATGTTGCTGCACGCGGCCAGCATAGTCGCAAGGCGATGCATCAGCTCAATTTCATGGGTTCTTTGGCGAATGCGTTCATCCTGCTTCTTTTGCTCCTCTTCCACTCGATGAACGATTTGGCGATTGCTCACGTAAGAGGTGCCAATCAAGAAACTTAAGCTCAGCACGACCATGCCTACCAGTATTCCCATTAATTGGAAGTTCATCTGTTTCAATTGATGCATTGGTGAGGAGATCACGACAACGAAATCTTGCCCGTTAACGCTCTCTTTCATTGAATAATAGATTCGGTCTATGGAGGTCACGGTACTAAAACGGACATCACTGCCAATACCTTGCTGAAGCGCTTGTTGGAATTCGGGGCGGTTAGCGTGGTTTTCCACTCTCGCCAATGCATGCTCAGATAAGTCCGTATCCCCTATCACTACCCCATCGGTATTGATCACTTGAATTCGAAGGCGAGTATTGGCTTGAGTTAACCCTCCAATATAGTGATCAACATCCACGCCAGTCGTAAATAACTCACTGTCTTCACGAATTTCATAGATAACATCGGACATCAAAGAAACAAGATGATCGCGCTCATTCTCCACCACTAACTTTTCCAAGGTGACATAAAAGCCATAGAGACCTATTAACATTGAAAAAGACAAAATAATGATCGGCAATGTTTGCCATTTCTTTTCAACCAATATCACGATGCATTAACCCAAACTTACCGAACTGTAACCTGAATACTAACAATCCTCCAACAAAATGCAATTGGCAAATCTATTCTTTAGCTGTCAGTAAATTCTGACAAAAAAGCCAGTAACTTGCGTTACTGGCTTTGATTGGAATTAGATTTTACTAGCTGGTAGCGAAAGGTTACTTCTTCGTCGGACGTTTCCAGTCTGCGATCTTACGCTCTTTAGCTCGGCTGATAACCAGCTCATTTTCCGATACATCACGTGTAACTGTAGAGCCAGCACCCAACGTCGCACCATTACCAATAGTAACAGGTGCTATCAGTTGACTGTCTGAGCCTACAAACACGTCATCACCAATGATGGTCTTAAACTTATTCGCCCCATCGTAGTTACAAGTAATTGCACCCGCACCCACGTTTACGCGCTGACCAATTTCAGCATCACCAAGATAAGTCAGGTGGTTGGCTTTAGAGCCTTCACCAAGGCAAGTGTTCTTCACTTCAACAAAGTTGCCGACGTGCGAATTGTTACGCATATCCGCACCCGGGCGTAGACGAGTGAAAGGACCAACAGTACAGTCTTCACCAACGGTCGCCCCTTCAATTACGCTGTATGGACGAACGATGGTGTTGTCGTCAATCTCACAGTCTTTCAATACACAGCCCGTGCCGATAACCACGTTATCGCCAATGCTTACGCTGCCTTCGATGATAACGTTGGTATCAATCTCAACATCCATACCGCACTGAAGCTCGCCGCGCAGATCAAAGCGACTTGGATCGCGTAGCATAACGCCCTGCTTCAATAGCTTGTCAGCTTGCCCAGCTTGGTAAGCGCGCTCTAGGCGAGCCAGTTGTGAACGATCGTTAACGCCTTCCACTTCAATTGGGCTGACTGGGTGTACGGCTTCAACGGCACGACCTTCATCGTGAGCAGCTGCGATAACGTCAGTCAGGTAGTATTCACCTTGTGCGTTGTCGTTGCTTAGGCCGGATAACCAACGCTTGAGATCGCCGCCCGTCGCCACCATAACGCCAGTATTGATCTCTTTGATAAGCTTCTGCTCATCGGTGGCATCTTTTTGTTCAACGATAGCCACAACTGGGCCATTACGACGAATAATGCGACCGTACCCCATAGGGTTGTCTAACACGACTGTAAGCAGTGCAATGCCACCGTTTGGTTGAGCATCCAATAGGTTTTCAATGGTTTCAGGAGAGATCAGTGGCACATCACCGTATAGCACCAATACTTTTTCATCATCAGCAAAATGCGCAGAGGCCTGATCCACTGCGTGGCCGGTGCCTAGCTGCTCCGCTTGCAGCGCCCAATTAACCGATTCTTCAGCTAAGGTTGCCTTCATCTGATCACCAGCGTGGCCGTAAACCAGATTGATGTTTTGAGCGCCTAGACCATTACAGGTATCGATAACATGCTTCACCATAGGCTTGCCCGCAAGCGTATGCAGAACCTTTGGCATATTAGAATACATGCGAGTACCTTTGCCCGCCGCGAGAATTACTGCACTAAACTTCATTGTAAACCTATCCAACGTTATTTTTATTAAGCAGTCATTGTAACCGTTTTTGACAAATAACTAAAATCAGCAGCTATTTAACCACTTAACCAATACGGATAAATTAGAGAAACGTTTTTGGTCATCCAAATATGCAAAAAGGCGACCCTTAGGTCGCCTTTATCTCAGAGCCAATCATCTTATAAAAGATTAACGGCGCTGCTTTGTCAGTTCGATAACTCGTAACTGAGCAATGGCTTTAGCCAGTTCACCGGCCGCTTGTGCGAAGTCTATGTCGCCATGCTGATTTTGGATATTCTCCACAGCCTTGCGCTTAGCTTCTTCCGCCTTTGCTGCGTCTAGCTCTTCACCACGGATAGCCGTATCAGCCAGTACAGTTGCTGTACCAGGCTGAACTTCTACCATACCACCAGAAACATAAATGATTTCTTCGTGGCCGTGCTGCTTAACAATACGCACCATGCCAGGCTTGATAGCGGTCAGCAGTGGACAGTGACCATGGAAAATACCAAGTTCACCCTCACTACCGGTCACCTGAAACGTTTCAACAAGACCAGAGAAAAGTTTTTTCTCTGCACTCACTACGTCTAGGTGAAAGGTTATTGCTGCCATATCGCCTCCTAGTTAGCCTTATAGCTTCTTAGCATTCTCAATAGCATCGTCGATAGTACCGCAGTACATGAACGCTTGCTCTGGAATGTCATCGTATTCACCAGATAGTAGACCTTGGAAGCCACGTAGAGTCTCTTTAAGAGGTACGTAAACACCTGGGTCACCAGTAAATACTTCCGCTACGTGGTAAGGCTGAGTAAGGAACTTCTCAATCTTACGAGCACGAGATACTACTTGCTTATCTTCTTCAGATAGCTCGTCCATACCTAGGATAGCAATGATATCTTTCAGCTCTTTATAGCGCTGAAGTGTAGACTGAACGCCACGAGCTGTGTCGTAGTGCTCTTGTCCAACAACCAATGGATCCAGTTGGCGAGAAGTAGAATCTAGCGGGTCGATCGCTGGGTATAAACCCATTGCTGCGATGTTACGGTTAAGTACAACCGTTGCATCCAAGTGCGCGAACGTTGTTGCTGGAGACGGGTCAGTCAAGTCATCCGCTGGTACGTATACCGCCTGTACAGACGTGATAGAACCTGCTTTCGTTGACGTGATACGCTCTTGTAGAACACCCATTTCTTCAGCAAGCGTAGGTTGGTAACCTACCGCAGAAGGCATACGACCTAGAAGTGCTGATACCTCAGTACCTGCAAGCGTGTAACGGTAAATGTTATCAATGAACAGTAGTACGTCACGACCTTCGTCACGGAAGCGCTCTGCCATTGTTAGACCAGTCAGTGCAACACGTAGACGGTTACCTGGTGGCTCGTTCATCTGACCGTAAACCATTGCTACTTTTGATTCTTCAGGTTTTTCGATGTTTACAACACCCGCTTCCTGCATCTCAAAGTAGAAATCGTTACCTTCACGAGTACGCTCACCTACACCTGCAAATACAGATAGGCCAGAGTGTTGAAGTGCGATGTTGTTGATAAGTTCCATCATGTTAACGGTCTTACCTACACCAGCACCACCGAATAGACCGATTTTACCACCCTTAGCGAATGGACAAACCAAGTCAATTACCTTAACACCCGTCTCTAGAAGAGCTGTCTCGTTAGACTGTTCTTCGTAGCTTGGAGCTTGACGGTGAATTGCGTAGTGCTCTTCTGCACCGATTTCACCACACTCATCAATCGCGTCACCTAGAACGTTCATGATTCGACCTAAGGTCTGAGTACCAACTGGTACTGAGATTGGAGCGCCAGTATTTTCTACTGTCAAACCACGACGTAAACCATCAGAGCTACCCATTACGATTGCGCGAACTACGCCACCGCCAAGTTGTTGCTGAACTTCAAGAACTAGACGCTCTTTCACTTCATTAACATTCAGAGCATCGTATACACGAGGTACTTCGCCCTGTGGGAACTCTACGTCGACTACCGCACCGATGATCTGTACGATCTTACCTGTAGCCATCGTTAATCCTCTAACTATTTAGTTTTACCTAAGCTTAAAATGAATAAGCGATTAAACCGCTGCTGCGCCTGAAACGATTTCAGAAAGTTCTTGTGTAATAGCCGCTTGACGCGCCTTGTTGTACACAAGCTCTAAATCTTCGATTAGGTCATGAGCGTTGTCGGTTGCAGCTTTCATTGCAATCATTCGAGCCGCTTGCTCACAAGCAAGGTTCTCTACCACACCTTGATACACTTGAGATTCGACATAACGAACCAATAGTGCATCTAGTAGTAGTTTTGGCTCAGGCTCATAAATGTAGTCCCAAGCATGATCGCGCTGCATGTCTTCGCTATCCGATTTCGGCAAAGGAAGTAATTGATCGATCGTTGGTTCTTGTACCATAGTGTTTTCAAACTTGTTGAACACTACGTACAGGCGATCTAATTCACCTTCATCATATTTCTTCAGCATTACGCTTACAGAGCCGATTAAGTCCTCAAGGCTTGGGCTATCGCCTAGGCCAGAAACTTGAGCTGCTACTTTCGCGCCGCTGTTGTTGAAAAATGCTGTTGCTTTTGAACCTACAATTGCAAGCTCAACATCAGCACCTTTACCAGACCACTCTTGCATGTCATTCATGGCTTTCTTGAACAAGTTAATGTTCAAACCACCACAAAGACCACGGTCTGTAGAAACGATGATGTAACCAACACGTTTGGCTTCACGTTCCTCAAGATAAGGATGCTTATACTCAAGGCTGCCGTTAGCCAAATGACCGATCACTTTACGCATTGTTTCTGCATATGGACGAGTAGCCTCCATAGCGTCTTGAGAACGACGCATTTTTGAAGCTGCTACCATTTCCATTGCTTTCGTAATCTTCTGTGTGCTTTTAACACTACCGATTTTATTACGTATCTCTTTTGCGCCGGCCATCGTTACTCTCCGTTAATGGTATGAGGTGACCCTAAGGCCACCCACCAATTACCAGGTCTGGGTTGCTTTGAAATCGTCAACAAGCTTCTTCAGCTCGGCTTCGATATCATTGTTGTAAACACCCGTTGTGTCGATCTGTGTCGCTAGATCTGCATATTGACTACGAGCAAACGACAGTAAAGCTGCTTCAAAATCTAGAACTTTAGAAAGCTCTACGTCTTGAAGGTATCCACGCTCTGCTGCGAAAACGACAACAGATTGGTCAAATACAGACATCGGAGCATATTGTTTCTGCTTCATCAGTTCTGTTACTTTTTGACCATGGTCTAGCTGCTTCTTAGTCGCGTCATCAAGATCCGATGAGAACTGTGCAAATGCTGCAAGTTCACGGTATTGAGCTAGAGCTGTACGGATACCGCCAGATAGTTTCTTGATGATTTTAGTCTGCGCTGAACCACCTACACGAGATACTGAGATACCAGGGTCAACCGCTGGACGTACGCCCGCGTTGAATAGCTCAGTTTGCAGGAAGATCTGACCATCGGTAATCGAGATTACGTTCGTCGGTACGAATGCAGATACGTCACCAGCTTGCGTTTCGATGATAGGAAGAGCAGTTAAAGAACCAGTCTTTCCTTTCACTTCACCTTTCGTGAATTCTTCTACGTAGTGTTCGCTTACACGAGCAGCACGCTCTAGTAGACGAGAGTGAAGGTAGAAAACATCACCTGGGAACGCTTCACGACCTGGTGGACGCTTAAGCAATAGTGAGATCTGACGGTAAGCAACAGCTTGCTTAGATAGATCATCATAAACAATCAGTGCATCTTCACCGCGATCACGGAAGTATTCACCCATCGCACAACCAGCATACGGTGCAAGGTATTGCAGCGCTGCAGATTCAGAAGCCGATGCAACAACAACAACAGTGTTTGCTAGTGCGCCGTGCTCTTCTAGTTTGCGAACTACGTTAGCAATAGTCGACGCTTTTTGGCCGATTGCAACGTAGATAGAGAAAATACCAGAATTTTTTTGGTTAATAATCGCATCGATCGCCATCGCTGTTTTACCAGTCTGACGGTCACCGATAATAAGTTCACGTTGACCACGACCGATAGGGATCATTGAGTCAACTGACTTGTAACCAGTTTGAACAGGTTGATCTACCGATTTACGGTCGATTACACCTGGTGCGATAATTTCTACAGGCGAAGTCAATTTCGCATCAATAGGACCTTTACCATCAATTGGCTCACCTAGCGTGTTTACCACACGACCAAGCATTTCAGGACCTACTGGTACTTCTAGAATACGACCCGTACCTGTAACTTTCATGCCTTCCTGTAGGTCAGCATATGGGCCCATTACAACAGCACCAACCGAATCACGGTTCAAGTTAAGTGCTAGCGCGTAACGGCCACCCGGTAGTTCAATCATTTCACCTTGCATCACGTCCGCTAGGCCGTGAATGCTAAGGATGCCATCGCTTACCGAAACGATAGTACCTTCATTGCGAGCTTCACTAACAACGTCGAAAGATTCAATACGTTGTTTAATTAGATCGCTAATTTCAGTGGAATTAAGTTGCATGCTCCAATCCCCATTAAGACTGCAATGCATCGCTCAGGCGGTCTAAACGACTGCGCGCTGAGTTATCGATGACTAGGTCTCCGGCTCGAATAATAACTCCACTAAGTAGAGTCTCATCTATACTGCAATTCAGCTGAACTTTGCGCGCTAAGCGCTGTTCCAATTTGCTGCTGATCTCTGCGCGTTGTTCTTCAGAAAGTGCAACAGCTGAAGTTACTTCAACGTCGATCTCTTTCTCGTGCTCTTGTTTGAGCAATAAGAACTCTTTACAGACATCAGGAAAAGCCATTAAGCGGCCATTCTCTGCCATTACTTTTATCAAGTTCTGGCCGAATTCATCAAATTGTTCGCCACAAATTACAATGAATACTTCAGCTAATTTTTCAGCAGTTTGAGAACTGCTTAAGAAATTGTGAACATCATCATTTTGTGCCACTTCGGCAGCAAAAGTAAGCATCTGACCCCATTGGTCTAGCTCACCTTTCTCTACCGCAAAGTCAAACGCTGCTTTAGCATAGGGGCGTGCGATTGTAGTCAAATCAGACATATACAGCCCCTTGCTTTAAAGTTTTGCAGTAATGTTGTTAAGAAGATCATCGTGTACATCTTTATCGATTGTACGCTCAAGGATTTTCTCAGCACCAGCAATTGCCAGAGTTGCGACTTGTTTGCGCAGGTCATCACGGGCACGTGTGCGCTCAGCTTCAATTTCTGCTTCCGCTTGCGCTAAGATTTTCTGGCGTTCTGCCTGAGCCTCTTCGCGAGCTTCATCAATAATTTGAGCCTTGCGTTTGTTTGCCTGTTCAATAACCTCAGTTGCGGTGCGCTTCGCTTCTTTCAATTGGTCAGAAGCGTTGGCTTGTGCTAGATCCAAGTTTTTAGCAGCGCGTTCAGCGGCTACTAGACCGTCAGCAATTTTTTTCTGACGCTCTTCAATTGCTTGCATGATTGGTGGCCATACATATTTCATGCAGAACCAAACAAACATAGAAAAAGCAATTGCTTGACCTAACAGAGTTGCGTTCATATTCACAACAGCTACCCCTCGTTAAGAATCAACTACAAAAATTTAATTAACTAATTAACAGTTAATTAGCCTGCTAGTTGACCAACAAATGGGTTAGCAAACGTGAATAGTAGTGCGATTACGATACCGATCATTGGAACAGCATCCAGTAGACCAGCGATGATGAACATCTTAACTTGTAGCATTGGAGCCATTTCAGGTTGACGCGCAGCGCCTTCTAGGAATTTACCACCAAGAATAGCAAAACCAATTGCAGTACCTAAGGCACAAAGACCAACAATAATAGCAACAGCGATTGCTGAAAAACTTAGTACAGTTTCCATTTACGTTCTCCGATTAACATTAATAGTTAGAATAAAACTTAAAAATTTTAGTGATCGCCATCTTCATGGGCCATTGATAAATAAACAATTGTCAACATCATGAAAACAAATGCTTGAATCAAAATAACCAAGATATGGAAGATAGCCCAAGGTAGAGAACCTACCCATTGTAAATACCACGGTAGCATTGCCGCACAAAGAATGAATACAACCTCACCGGCGAACATGTTACCGAATAGACGCATACCGAGTGATAGAGGCTTCGCGAGTAGCGATACCACTTCAATCAGTAGGTTAAACGGAATCATGATTGGGTGATTAAATGGATGTAAAGCAAGTTCTTTGGCGAATCCACCTAAGCCTTTTACTTTGATGCTGTAGTAGATCATCAGAGCAAAAACACCTAAGGCCATTGACATGGTTATATTAACATCAGCTGAAGGAACCACTTTCAAGTAAGGGATACCTAGCCAATGCTCCGCAGGATATGGTAAGAAATCGATAGGCACTAAGTCCATCAAGTTCATTAAAATAATCCAGCAGAATATAGTCAGTGCTAATGGAGCAATCAGAGGGTTGCGTCCATGGAAAGTTTCCTTAACGTTGTCATCAACGAATTCCACTACCATTTCAACAAAACACTGAAGCTTACCAGGTACACCTACTGTTGCTTTCTTAGCGACGGAGCGAAAAACCCAAAGGAATAACACCCCTGTCAACACAGAAAAAAACAGACTGTCTATATGTACGTTCCAGAAACTTGTCTCCTCTACAAGACCAAACTTAGCTAAAGAAAGGTTTTGTAAATGGTGTGCAATGTATCCGGATGCTGTTGGCGCAGCCATAACTCATCCTATTTTTTTATTGTTAATGAAAAGCACTGGCGCAAAGATATTAATACCTAGAACCAGTAAATAGGTCAGTTTGAGGGGAATTAATTCCACCTGCATATACATGTAGACAATAGAGAATAGTAGAACTGTGATTAAGATTTTTAGCACTTCGCCTGCATAAAACGACGCCGTCACTAACTTGGTTGCACGAGCTCCACAAAAGAGGAAAGCGCACACACAAAAAACCACATTCGCGATGACAAAAATACCACCACCAATTAATGCAGCAAAACCCCAATCAGGATTAACAGCTAAACCTAACCCTATCGCCAATAATATAACCGCGCTAAGCTCGATCAATAACATTTGCTTTGCAAGCACTCGTCCTGGTCTTACTAACGCAGTTACCATGTATTCGTTCCTCTTTAAGCCCATTTGGTCACTCAATACAAGGTGACCAGAGAAATTGGCAAAAATTATACGTTCAGCTAAAGTGATTGCAACAACAACACAGCAATCATTTACATTTTTGTATACAAACCTACATTTATTGAAATAATTTGTATTTTTATTACATGATTGAGCGGACTCAATTATCTCATTTAATGTACCAATTTGGCAATAAGTTGCTCTAATTCGTCGGGTTTATCAAGTAAAATTGTCACTTTTGACTTACCACTAACAGAGCGTATAACTGAAACTTTTGCTTGCAACTTTTCAGTGAGTCTTCGAGAAAGCTCTAAGGATTCTTTGTCCTCGGGCTTCAATTTGCTCTCAACCTCTGGTTTTAAACACTTTTTGACAAGTTGTTCAGTTTGACGCACCGTCATTTTTTTAGTTGCTGCAGTGTTGGCCGCATCAACCTGAATCTCACCTTCTAGGGCAAGCAGTGCTCGAGCGTGGCCCATCTCAAGCTGTTTTGATACCACCAAAGCCTTAACGGGGTCAGCCAACTGATTCAAACGTAATAAGTTACTGACCGTCGCTCGCGACTTGCCAATCACCTCAGCCACCTTTTGGTGTGTCAGTTCAAATTCGTTCTGTAAGCGCTCTAGCGCTTGCGCTTCTTCGATAACGTTAAGGTCTTCGCGCTGAATATTCTCGATCAACGCCATCGCAATCGCCGCTTTGTCTTCAACCCTCTTGATTAAGCATGGCACTCGCTTAAGGCCCGCTTGACGGGCCGCTCTCCAGCGACGTTCACCCGCGATAATCTCAAACTGGTCGTGTGCCAGAGGGCGTACAACGATCGGCTGGATAATACCTTGAGATTGAATGGATACAGCCAGCTCTTCTAGTGCTTCCGGCGCAATATCCCTACGTGGTTGATAAACACCAGGTTGTAAACAACCAACAACCAGTTCCGTCAACTCACCATCAGCAGATAAAACCTGACTTTGAGACGCAACTTGCTGTTTTTCACGAGCCAACGAGCTAGTTGCAAGTAATGCATCTAGCCCCATTCCTAAACCACGCTTAGACATTGAGTGAATTCCTTTGGTTAGACCTATACGGGTACTTCTTCACGACGCAACATTTCCCCTGCAAGAGCAAGGTATGCCTTAGCACCTGAGGAATATTTGTCGTAGTACATTGCTGGCTTGCCATGACTCGGCGCTTCTGCCAGACGTACATTTCTAGGGATCACAGTTCGATAAACCTTGCTACCGAAGTGTTTTTTGAGTTGATCAGATACTTCATTTGATAAGCGATTACGAGGATCGTACATCGTGCGGAGAAGACCTTCGATCTTCAAATTTTCATTTACTACCGCAGCAAGCTTACTGATGGTATCCATCAACGCGGTTAAACCTTCTAGAGCAAAATATTCACATTGCATCGGAACCAATACGGAATCAGCCGCAGCCATCGCATTAATTGTAAGAAGGTTTAAAGAGGGGGGGCAATCGATAAAGATGAAATCATAGTTATTACGAACTGACGCCAATGCATTCTTAAGGCGAACCTCACGAGCAAACACTTCCATCAACTTGATTTCAGCAGCCGTGACATCACCATTGGCGGCGATGAGATCGTAATGACCGGATGTCCTTCGACAAACAACCTCATCAAATGGGGTATCTTCTACGAGCAGGTCGTAAGCGGTGGCTTCAACCTGATATTTGTCGACACCACTCGCCATAGTGGCATTACCTTGAGGATCGAGGTCAACAACCAATACCTTGCGTTTTGTTGCCGCCATTGATGCTGCTAAATTGATGCAAGTTGTTGTTTTACCTACGCCACCTTTCTGGTTGGCAATTGCTACTATTCTACCCACTATGGCCTCGCTGATTATCCCTGTCGCGATAAAGTAACTAGATGACGCTCCCCATCAAGCTCTGGAACTTGAAGAGCCTTAATGTCTGTCACTGAACACCATTCAGGTAACAGATCAATTTCGTCTCTAGGATGTTGTCCCTTAAGAGCCAAAAATACACCGGATTGCTCTTTAGGTAAATGGTGACACCACTCTACCATGTCTGTCATTGACGCAAATGCACGACTGAGCACTGCATCAAACTTTTCTTCCGGTTGAAACTCTTCAACACGACTTTGAACGGGCACCACGTTGTCGATCCCCAGTTCATGAATCACCTGCTTGATAAAACGAATACGCTTACCCAAGCTATCTAGCAAATAAAACTCGCAGTCAGGGTTCATGATTGAGAGCGGAATCCCAGGTAAACCAGGTCCCGTACCGACATCGATAAAGCGCTTACCTTGTAAGTGAGTGCTAACAATGATGCTATCTAAGATATGTTTCACCATCATTTCTAATGGATCACGAACCGATGTCAGGTTGTAAGCTTTGTTCCATTTATTCAGTAGCTCAACGTAGCCAACCAACTGGCCACGCTGCTTTTCAGATACTTCAAGTTCAGTCTGGCCAATCAGGTGATCCAGTTTTTCGCGTAATGCGCTCATTATGCTTCCTCACCTTTTTTTAACAGGCCGTGTTTTTTCAAGTAAACCAACAGAATTGAGATCGCTGCAGGTGTGATACCTGAAATTCGCGAAGCAATACCAATTGAGTCCGGTTTGGTGGTGGTTAGTTTAAGAACCACTTCGTTAGAAAGCCCTTTCACTTGGCTGTAATCAATATCAGCCGGCAGTTTGGTGTTTTCATGACGCAGTGATTTTTCAATTTCATCTTGTTGGCGTTGGATGTAGCCTTCGTACTTCACTTGGATCTCAACTTGCTCAGATGCTTGTTGATCTTCCAGTGCAGGAGCAAAACGATCCAGAGCCGTAAGCTGTGAATAAGTCATCTCTGGACGACGCAGAAGATCTTCACCACTGGCTTCGCGAGACATTGGGGTTTTCAATATTTGGTTCAGTTGATCAATATCTTCAGATTTTGGATTAATCCAAGTATCTTTGAGACGTTGACGTTCCTTCTCCATGTTTTCCATCTTCTCGTTGAAACGAGCCCAACGAGCGTCATCAACAAGGCCAAGTTCACGCGATTTTTCAGTCAAGCGGATATCGGCGTTGTCTTCACGAAGTAGCAGACGGTATTCCGCGCGAGACGTAAACATGCGGTAAGGTTCTTTGGTGCCCATGGTAGATAGATCGTCAATAAGCACGCCCATATAAGCTTGATCACGACGCGGGCTCCAGCCTTCTTTGCCTTGGGTAAACAAACTCGCATTCAGACCCGCCATCAAGCCTTGTGCTGCCGCTTCTTCGTAGCCAGTGGTGCCATTGATTTGGCCGGCAAAGAATAGACCCTTAATAAACTTGGTTTCGTAAGTCAGCTTAAGGTCGCGAGGATCAAAGAAATCATATTCGATCGCATAACCAGGACGAACGATGTGCGCATTTTCAAAGCCCTTCATCGAGCGAACAATTTGAACCTGTACGTCAAACGGTAAGCTGGTCGAGATGCCATTCGGGTACAGCTCGTGGGTCGTTAGACCTTCTGGCTCAATAAAAATTTGGTGGCTATTTTTATCTGCAAAACGCATCACCTTATCTTCAATAGATGGGCAATAGCGAGGACCAATACCCTCAATTACCCCCGCGTACATTGGGCTGCGATCGAGATTAGCGCGAATAACGTCATGCGTATTTTCATTGGTATGTGTGATGTAGCATGGAATTTGACGAGGCTGTTGCGCTCGGCTACCCATGAATGAAAATACCGGAGTTGGGTTATCGCCATGTTGGACTTCCAGCTCAGAAAAATCAACGCTACGTGCATCGATACGAGGAGGGGTCCCTGTTTTTAGGCGATCAACTCGGAATGGAAGATCACGAAGACGGTCCGCCAAAGCGATCGACGGTGGATCACCAGCACGGCCACCTGAAGAGCTTTCCATACCAATATGGATCTTTCCGCCTAGGAATGTTCCGACTGTCAGTACCACAGCACTGGCGCGGAACTTAAGCCCCATCTGAGTCACCACACCCACCACTTGATCCTGTTCAACGATCAAATCATCAACCGACTGTTGGAATAGGGTTAAGTTTGGTGTGTTCTCAAGAGCATTACGCACAAAAGCCTTGTAAAGAGCTCGGTCAGCTTGTGCACGAGTTGCACGTACCGCAGGGCCTTTTGATGCGTTTAATGTTCGGAATTGAATACCTGCATGATCAATAGCTTGCGCCATTAAACCACCCATCGCATCGACCTCTTTCACCAAGTGGCCTTTACCGATCCCACCGATAGCAGGGTTACAGGACATTTGTCCTAACGTATCGATATTGTGCGTAAGCAATAACGTACTTTGACCAGTACGTGCAGATGCGAGTGCGGCTTCCGTTCCTGCATGGCCACCACCAACAACGATGACGTCAAATTTTTCGTGATAAAGCATGAACCGACCTCAGGTAT
Source organism: uncultured Vibrio sp. (assembly GCF_947488985.1). Lineage (GTDB taxonomy): Bacteria > Pseudomonadota > Gammaproteobacteria > Enterobacterales > Vibrionaceae > Vibrio. The sequence continues at coordinate 34,130 of NZ_CANLBV010000015.1, read as the reverse complement.
TCAAATGTTTTCTAGACAGAGAAAAAGGAGCGATATTCTACCTGTTTTCATAGCATGAGAAAACGTTTTTGGGATTTTTCGAATAAGCGTTTTTTAATTAATATAGATAAGATCTTTAAGGAGATCTTTTATTAGATCTATTATTAGGATCGAGTGCATTTGTGGATAACTCAGAAATGATCAACGAGATCATGGATCTTTTTTTGATCAGATGGTGTGATCTAACTTTGATCAGGATGAGGATTAGCTGGGATCAAAATGGCTACTTATTCACAGATGAAAATTAGCCTAAAACTTGTTATTTGGATAACTATAGGTTAATCACCGTATATGTATGATCTTATCCACAGCCAAAATGGGAAATAGATCGTCAATTTTCGATGTTTTTGATAAAAAGTTATTCACAACCCTGATATTCAGGCGTAAAAAAAGCGGCAAAAGCCGCTTTAGTAGAGAAGGGAGAGGCTAAAACTGGTCACTATGATCGTTATACCACGCCTCTGCGGCATCTTCTGGGACCGGAGTTTCCAGTACATCGATGGTAAAACAGTCAGAAATAGGTTGTGCACCGAGCTCTCTCAGTTGGTTGTGGACTGATTTTCCAGCAACACAGAAGGTGTCGTAACTGGAATCCCCAAGCGCCACGACAGCATAGCGAACCTGACTTAAATCTGGAGATTGCTGGGTCAATGCGCCGATAAACGGTTTAATGTTATCTGGAAACTCGCCAGCACCATGGGTTGAAGTCACCAGTAACCAAAGGCCTTGCTGTGGAATATCATCGTATTCAGGCTGATTATGAAGGCGTGTCTCGTGACCTTGGGCATCAAGAAGATCATTTAGGTGATCGCCGACATATTCGGCACCGCCTAAGGTGCTGCCTGTAATAATGTGGATCATTACGCTGTCCTTACAAAAGAAAAGGCCAGCATAAGCCAGCCTTTTAAAGTTATTTACCAATACAGAAAGTGAAGTTTCCCATAATAGCTGGCCTCGCGCGACGTCTTGGGGACCGATTGGGGACCAAATTACAATTTATGGTCAAATACTTACTTCCCAAGATGACTTCCATCATAGATCAGGATGGGAAAAGTGGGAATGGTGGGAAACGGTTTTCCAGCGCTCGTTAATTTAACGGATCTTTAGTTTTCTTCTGGATGGATAAATAGGTGTGCTTTCCCTTGTTCAAGTAGGTATGGCGTTGTTACGGTTGTGTCGTTGATCTTAATCTGACCAGATGCAATGTACAGGTAAACCCATTCAGGCAGCTTACTGCTTACTGCGGCATACATTTGATCTGTCGGAACATTGCTATCACGCCCAGGAGTCACTCGGAAGCGGTGGTAATACACATTATGGTTAGACTCGAACGCATATGAGTTTTGTGCTGAGCTAACAAATGAAGGGGAGGCGGCTTTGCGAGGTTCAAATATTTCAGCGGCAATGTAGCAGAGATCTTTGTTGGTCATGCCTTGTTGGTACTCTGGGCAACCAAACTCTTCATTGTGGAAGTAGAACTCTACTTTGCGATCAGAATTCCCATTGGTAACTTCATAGCTTAACCCCATTTCCTTGAGGGTATCTTCCATCGCCACTTTCATCAGCTTTACCAGCTTTGCCTGTGCTTCTTCAGAGGTCGCAGCTTCGCTTTGTGGCATCCAAGCAACCACACTGTTACGAGAAGCTGTACCGGGTTGTTCCAAAACCGATGTTAGCAAACCCATACCTAGGCCAGCCCCCAGATCCATATTAGCGCCGAGCGATGAGGTGAATAACAGGGTATTGGTGGCAGTGTTACCAGTGAATTTTAGAGATTCATATTCAGATCGCGGCACGGGACGATCTTTTACTTCGTATAGGCCACCCGCTTGAGCGATATTGAAAGCTTTACTGTGAGTATTATCGTAAGTAGCAGGAGTTGATGTTGTCGCGCATCCAGTCAGCAAAATTGGGGCTGCAGCCAATAGCATGGCTAGCTGGTTTATGTTCATGTAATGATTCCTTTCGTTTTAATCGTAATGCCTTAACCGTGGGAATGGTCTCGCCAGACTTGGGGCTTTCCTTGCTTTCTTTGTGGGTGGTAGCGTAGGCCAGCCTGATGTGCTCCATGCTGGGACCAAAACTGCTGCCAATCTATATAAGAAAATCCTATCCAGAAGAGCTGAGCGAGTAGACGAACCCTGTGAATAAGAAGAAGATATCTTTTGATCCAGCAGGTGATGGGGAAAGTGATCGCAGCAAATTGTCAAAAAGGATCCGAGATCATCAATGCAGATAAGATCACCAATAGTCCTAGTAGATTGATCAAGTGCTTTGCTAATCCACTGAGATTTTTTGATGTTGGTATCAAAAACTACCATCAACGTTTCCATCCATATCAACGTCTATTCCGCCAAGGCCCATCATGGGCGAACCTGTTGCAGAGTTGAACTTCGGTTGTTTTTTCCTTTTGCGGATTCTTCTGGGGTGTTCGTACTGACGGTGCAGACTCCAAACGTGCTTCGCAAAATAAGTTAGCGCAGTAGCTATGCCAAGAAGCCAATGAAAGTAGATAAGTGCTAACCAAAATAGCATTGCAGCCAGGCGTTGTTTATGAATAAAGTTCAGAGGAGTTTGAAGCCAGGCAACAAGTGGGATTGCCGTTAGCGCCAATCCCCATGACTGGTATGTGGCGACTAAACAGCCAAGAGAAAATAAACAAAAGAGCGCAAAATTTATCAATGTCTTCATGCCGTTCTCTCCGCTAATCAAATTTATGCTTAGTTATCCTAAGTATACAGGTATAATAAAAACTTAGAAAATCTAAGCATCAAAGGTTGATGATGATTCTCACTTGTCTAGAACAAACGTATTCCCACAGCGCCTTAAACAGGCTAGAAATCGAGTTGGCATCAGCCAAAGAGAACTCGGTATCCGTTTGGGTATGGATCCAAGTTCTGCGAGTGGCCGAATGAATCATTATGAAAAAGGCCGCCACATGCCTGATGTCGGTACACTCAAGAAGCTGGCAGAAGAGTTGGGTGTACCTGTTGCATTTTTCTTCTCTGACTCTGATAGTTCAGCTGAGCTGGCTTGCCTAATAGAACAGCTTAATGAAAAGGAAAAACAAGCACTCATCACTCAGCTCAAGCAAGAGTTGGATAAGTCAGATAACGCTTAGTTCTACTTCTCCCGCCCTGCGTACCAGAAGACGCCACCTACAGCCGCTACCGTCAATAGTAAGCCGCACAACCATATCCAAAGTTCCATAAGACTTCCTCGATTATTTGTTTACCTTTAGCTTAGCTTTCCTAAGTGTCTACTACCTAAATTTTACCACCGATTTTGAAAATGCAAGCACAAGCGAAAAGCTCCACCCCGAACGGTGTGGAGCAAGCAAACACGTTAAGTATTATATTTTTCTATGGCTTTGGTGAGCTCTTTTACTGCTTTAGTTAGTTTGGTCATGCGGATGACTCGCTGATCGAGCTTCTCTAACTCATCGAGTAAATGCAAATACAGCGGGATCTCCCAGTCCATAGTGTTTGAAAAACGTCTCAATACCCCTTCGGATACTTCTTTTTCTTCAAGCTCTTCGTCTGGATAGCGATGAAGAATGAGGCGATACCATGTGATCTCTGGTAAGCCTTTTGATTTTTTGACTTTGAATTTGTAGCGTATTGGATATTTCACTTTGTACTCAGCTGTCAGAACTTTGCACAGCTTTTTCAATCGTGCTTCAAGGTCTTTAGCCGCATCCATCAGTAGCTTGGATTCATCTGTGATAAATGCAGGTAGCTCGCTTGTTAACTCTGGTAGTGGTGATTGTTCGCTAAGTACAATGTCAAAGTCTGATAGCTTCAATGCGCTGTGATGATTGGTGATACCAACGTTGGGTTCTTTAGTCATCTTGTATCTCCATTTTTTGGAAGTGTTCATGTAGCTTGTGAAGTCGTTTTGTACAGGTTTGGGTCTTCTTCTTGATGGATAGGATTTCATGACGCACTTCTCGTATAAGGGCGAAGGCATCTTCCGTGTACTCTATAAGGTCGGATTCCCATTCAGTGTTAGCTTTTGAAAAGCGGCTCGGCGGGTAGCGAAAGCCTTTGCCTTTGCGGATGTGTGTCGAGCGAACACGGTGCTTTTTGTTGTGTCGTTGCGCCATTTGGTTCTCACTCATGTACCAGTTGTGGTGCCATGCGGCCTCGAAAGCGTTGTCACGGTTGCGGACTCGACAAGCAAAATGACCGGGGTTTGTGTCTTTGTAAGAACGGTGGATGCGCCAGAAGTTGTTGGCGTAGTAACTTGCTAAAAACTCCAACAAGTAAGGCTCTTGATCGGTAAAGTGCTCGACTTGTGCCAGAGCATTGAGTGATTGTGAAAGTGCTAGCTCGAAAGCTTGTTTCTCTTCGGTTGGTTTGCGCTGCTGTGCCATTTTATGCCAGCGATAAGCTGCGCTGTTCTCATCTAACATCGTTAGGTTACTCCTTTTTTTGCTCATTGGTGAGCTATTACCGTAACCCTGATGCCTTTTAGTCATAGCATGCGTAATTGCCCATTTTGGGCGTTAGATAATTGCCCCATATCCCAGCAGCTAAAGCAGCAATAGAAGAGATTCCTTTCCTGGGAGCTGACCTGTCGCTTTCCAAATCTCTATCTTTGTGGGAGGTCGAAGCTAATAATCCATGACTTGTTAATGACGGTTGTTGGGATGCTGATACTCACAGTCCAGTACTTGTGGGATATGGCTTAAGATTTTTGTTTGTTCTGGGATTTGATGAGTGGTAATCCAATTATTGTGGGATGTAGAAGGAATTTATTGCTGATGCCCCTAACGACTTTCACATGTGAAAGCCCATGGGGCTGCACGCGGAGTGCTGTGAGCAAGAGTGCTTTTGGGTTGCTTTTCGATGTGCTAGTTGTATGAGATAGCCAGTTGAAATCTCAAAGTGGTTTTTCGATGGTGTTTTGGCGAGATAAATGACAGACCCGAGAACGATGGTACCGACATTGATGTCGGTACCATGGCTGGTTCAACCTAGTTAGTCGCGTTATTTGTCTTTTTTGAGTATTGCCTTGAGGGCTGCAATATTAGCAAGTGCGCCTTCGGATTCTTTTAAACGGCGGCGTTGCTCAGCAAAGCGCTCAAACTCCAATTTCGCCTTATTATCAGCATCCTTTTTGGAGATTTTTCCCGCTCCGCTTAATACGTCCCGATCATTAAAACTTAGAAACTGGTCTAGCTTATCGGCCCAGTCCTGTAGGAATACCTGCTTGCGGCGAAGCGCTTGATCTTCAGCAAAATCGAGCCACATATTGACGATGCGATTGAGTTCTTTAATCTCATCTTCGCGCAGGTAGTTCTTGGCAATGGTTACGTCTGTTTTGCGTACTTCGTCACCTTTGAAACTGGTTAGGCCCATATCAGGTTTACTAGCATTCACACGACTTGCAATCAGTTCAGCAGCAGTCATACGAGTGCTGGCGTAATGGAGTTTATTCTGAATGGTTTGGAAGAAGAGGGTAGTCTCTTTATTGGAAGGCTCGTAGTCTGCCGCCATGGTAAAGATCTCTTTAACTCGCAGATAAACACGACGCTCACTGGCTCGAATGTCGCGGATGCGTTCGAGCATCTCATCAAAGTAATCTGGCACCGCAGAGTGGCCGACGGGTGGGTTTTTGAGGCGTTCGTCATCCATTGCGAACCCTTTGATCAGATACTCCTGCAAAACTTGTGTTGCCCATTGGCGGAACTGGGTACCACGGTGTGATCGTACTCGGTAACCAACAGCCAGGATAGCTTCTAGGTTGTAATGATCTATTTGGCGATTGACCTGCCTTGCCCCTTCTAATCGAACTATCCGGAATTTCCGGATGGTTGCGTTTTGAGCAAGTTCTCCTTCGTTATAAATGTTAACAAGGTGCTCATTGATGGTGCGGACATCTTTGTCATAAAGCTCAGCCATCGCAGCTTGTGAAAGCCACAAGGTGTCTGATTCAAAGTGGCACTCTACGCGAGTTCTACCATCTGCACTGGTAAACAGAACGAACTCACCATGCGGAGCTTGTGGGGTGTTATCTGTCATTGAATTAACCTTCTTACGTTACTTATAAGGGGCTATTTTTTATCCATAGCGGTTACAGAGTTAGCGAGTCTTTTTTCTTTGCCAAATGGGGTCGTATAGAAGCGTTGTTCAATGCCATAAAGCAGTAACTTCAACTCATCGTCAGTAGATATTTCAAACTTCTGATTTTCTTTGTCGAATTTAAGCTTTTGCTCACCACAATATCCGTCGATATAATCAAGCATGTTGGCTTTATCATCAGCAGACATCGCATCAAGTGTTGTCATAGCGAGACCAATACGCTTTCTATTGGGCTTTGATACGTTGTCTACGTTGTAGTCGTTACCGAGCTCTATAAACTGTGCATCTAAGAACTGCTTAACCTCTTCTTTTGTTGCTTCTTTGTATAACTCATCAATACCTTTAAAAATGCTTGATATTGTTGCCAGGTTCTTGAATATCAAGGTATCCGCCGCCTTGAAGTACAGCGCATCAGGTAAAGCGTTTATCACTAAACGTGTTTGGCTTTTCTCTATTTCTGCGGCTTCACCAAAAACAAGTGTTTTGCGTTTTACGAATAGGCTTGGAGTGATTTTTTGAAAGTAAAAATCACTCCCTTGAATTGCAAATAAGTAGGAAATCTTAGCGAAGTTATCTTTGGTTAAATCATCGTAGTCTTTTGAGTCATAGTCTTTTTTTAGCAGCTCAATACAAAACTTTTTTTGGCTAAAGCCTTCAATTTTAAACCATGAGTCTTCGTCAAGGTTATGGTCTGGGTTGTATGGAATACAGGCATTTAAGTCGATTGTGACGGTATCAAAAAGAGATTGATCAGATACCAACTTGAAAATGCGTTTTTTTGCTCTGGTTTTTATGTGTGCCAGTATATGGTCCATCATTATTCTCGCTCGATAAATGTGTAATTATTGATTCGATAAGCCACAGGTATTTCGATGTCATCTGGCTTTTTGTAGCGCTCTCGGCTAATCAGGAAAATGGCCGTTCCGTTTTTGGTTGTAATGTTATAAAACTCATAACCAAACAGTAAAAACAATGGGTTAAAGTAGAGTGCTTGCGATAAGAGAGTAAAAACAAACAAAACTCCGTAAACAAACCACAATGTTTCCCAGTTACCAATGCTCAATGCTACGAAAAAGTAACCCAAATAACTTGGCAGGAAGCTGTTGTTGGCATGCTCAATACTTGCTATTTCACCAGCTTTAAACTCGTCTTTCCCCAAATATTTACTCAGCCAAATACTCAATCCAGTCGATAAAACAGGGATAAGAAAATAGAGTAAATATGATACTGCGTTCGGAAATGCTGCTATCCAATCGAAGCAAGCTAAATCACCAAAGAAATACCCGAGCGAGTACCCTTTTTGTACTGCAAAGATAATCACTAGTAGGGATGTTGCATTGAAAGTAAGTAACACTCGAAACGCAGTATTCATCATTTCGCCTCCACCTGTTCTGCACCTTGCTTCATCATGTCAAAAATCAGCTCAACATAACTTGCCATTACCTGAGGGTCTTTGAGTAGCGTTCGGGCGATATCGCCTTCTTTCAGCAGAGCTTGGACAACGGCTTGCTTCACCGCTTGAGGCAAGTCGCCTTTGAGGGCTATCGACTTGTCGTGCTTTTCTACCTGCTCAACCACAATCGGGTTTTCCGTTACACGGGTGATCGTACCGTTGGCAAAGTTTCGGCGGCCAGGTTCATCGCCGACATCGCCAAACAGTTCATTGAGGCGGCGGATGATATCGGCAAGAAACGCCTGTTCGCGATCGGTTGGGTCGTTGTAGTTGGGGCGTATAGGCTCAAGTACCTGATTTACCGCTTCTGGAATGGGCTCTTTGTCGTAGCTGATTTTGAACTTCTCTAACACCAGAGCGCTAAGGTCGATATTTTCTGGTGTCACGCCTTTTAAACGACGTGCTAGCAAGTGAGCAAACGCGGCAAAGTTTTCCAGCTCAGGATCACCAAACTCAATCAATTGCGCCATGTAGCTGTAGTGCTTCACAAATCGAGCTAAATCCGACTTAAAACGCATCAGCGCTTCGCGCTGCTTGGTGAACTCACTGCGTTGCGACTCTGCGTAGTTCGCCGCTTTCTCATCACCCGCAAGGTGCGCTTTGTTGTATTGCTGATCCCAATGGTTTGCAGCATCAACCAGCTCTTTAAGCTTAACGTTGAACACATCGGTAGGGCGCTGTGAGGCAGCAAGCAGCTTTTTGTGCGCGTGTGACTTTTTGTCGGGTGCTTGGCCGAGAATCGATTTACCACGCGCTTGCTTAAACAACTCTAAATCTTGATGATTGTAGATGCTTTGCTCATCCAGAATCTCTTTGATGTCATAGATGACGTTTACATCTTGTACTTCGTTGAGTTGCGCGCCTTTGTCGTACTTTTTAAACGCATTGAGAATGGTCTGCGGCTCATTGGCAAAATCAATCACATAAGTGGTGTCTTTGCCTGGGTAGGTGCGGTTTAAGCGGGACAGGGTTTGTACCGCTTCTACATCTGAGATCTTCTTATCCAAATACATGGCAACCAGCTTTGGTTGGTTAAAGCCAGTTTGGAACTTGTTGGCGACTAACATGACGCGATATTCGGTTTTCTCGAACTCGTGGCGCAGATCAGCCCCATGTGTGTCGGGATTTAAGTTGTACTCGGTGTACTCTTTGTCGAAATCAATCCCCAGTGGGTCTTGGTTGTCTTCATCACCCAAGTCTTTACCGGGTACTTTGCCTGAGAAGGCAACCAAGGCTTGAATACCTTCGATACCATGCTTTTTGATGTACTTATCAAAGGCAAGCTTGTATTTCACCGCCTGCGGCCTGCCAGATGTGACCACCATGGCTTTGGCTTCACCTTCCAGAAGGTGAGCGATATTGGCCTTGAAGTGCTCAATAATGAATTCGACTTTTTGGCTGACAGTGGTTGGGTGCAGTGACATCCAACGAGCCAAAGCGCGACGGGCTTGCTTGCTGTCTACGCGCTTCTCATCCAGATTGTTCTCACCAATTTTATAAGCCGTGTCGTAGTGGGTGTAATTCTCCAGCACATCGAGAATAAAGCCTTCATCAATGGCCTGACGTTGGGTGTAGAGGTGGAACGACTCTGGTTTGTTTTCATCTGACACTGGCTGGCTAGGGTCTTTCGGGCGACCAAACAGCATCTTAGTGCTGTGCTTGGGTGTTGCCGTAAAAGCAAAATGCGAGACGTTCTTGGGCATGGCACGCGCTTCTTGCACCTTAGTAAGAATGTCCTCAATACTCATTTTCTCCAACTCCCCCGGGCTCAGGTTTAGCGTAAGCGCTGCGCGTAAACCTTTGGCGGTAGAGCCAGTTTGCGAGGTATGAGCCTCATCAATGATCACCGCAAAGTTACTTTGTGCCAAAGATTGATTGGTCAGAATTGCTTCTAACGCATACGGGAAGGTTTGGATGGTAGCAACAATGATCGGCGTGCCAGTTAGCAGCGCTGCAGTCAGCTGCTTTGATTTCGACTCGCTACTCTTTTCGCGGTCAATCGCCTTAATCACCCCATATTGATGATCGAGCTGCTGCACCGCATCTTGCAACTGCGAATCCAGCACGGTGCGGTCGGTCACAGTGATTACGGATTTAAAGACCGCTTTACCATCGGTGCTACGCAAGCGGATCAAATCATGGGCCGTCCAGGCTATAGTCGAGGTTTTGCCTGAGCCAGCGCTGTGCTCGCAAAGATACTGCATGCCTGCACCGTTGTGGCGGGCATCGTCAATCATCTTGTTTACCGCATCAAGCTGATGATAACGGGGAAAAATCTGCGTCTCTTTACGCTGAACTTTGCCGTTGCTATCGGCGACTTCTTTGGTTTCAACATACACAAAGCTGTAGAATATACGCAACCAGTTATCTTTTTGGGCGATCTCTTGCCAGAAATAGCTGACCGGATACTCACCATCTTCACCCGGTAAGTTGATATGCACGGGTAAATCAGAAGTAGAACCGTCATGGCCTTTGTTAAAGGGCAGAAAATAGGTGTTTTCTCCCGCCAGTTTGGTCGCCATGGCAATTTCAGTATCTGACATAGCAAAGTGCACCACGGCACCGCGTTTAAAGGTTAACAGCGGCTCTTTGCGCTTGGTATTTGGGTCAACGGGCAAACGGTCTTGTTTGTACTGCGCAATGGCCGATTCTATCGACTGAGTGAAATCGGTTTTTAGCTCGGCGGTGGCAACGGGTAGGCCGTTGATAAAGAACACCAAGTCAATTTCCCACTCGCGGGTCGGGCAATATTTCAGTTGGCGAACCACGCGCAAAATGTTGTGCTCATAACGGGCAATACGCTCTTCATTGCGCGCATCTTCGGGTTTGCGTTGGCCCATGGCAATGGTGCCGCACCCTGCAATGGTAAAGCCTTTACGCAACACATTAATGGTGCCACCTGTTTTACTGGTAAGTGCTTTTTCTAAGCGCTCCAGTAGCACCTGCTCGGCATTCGCACCATGCATTTTATTCAGTTTATGCCAGGCATCTGGCTGGGTAGCCTTTACCCAATCCATAACATCTTGCGGGTAAAGGGCGCGTTGTTGGTCATAGTGGCTGGAGTGGCCTTCTTTCCAGCCATTGTTCACTAACTGCTCGGTAATATATTGTTCAAAATGCACTTCATGATGTGCTGCCATTACACCGCCTCCCTGACGTCAATTTTCCCAGTTACAGCCTCGCTGATTAGAGATGTACGGCGTTCCTTTAGTAGATCAATCGACCGACTGGCTTCAGTAATGAGCTCATCGATCACATCAGCATTCGCTTTGGCACTTTCAACAATTTGTTGCTGCTCAAACTCCGTAGGTAATGGAATTCGGAGTGCTTTGATATTTGCGAAGGTAATGGTAGGCACAAGCCCTGGAGAACATAAACTAGCCATATCAATAAGAGTCAAAACCAGATAAAGATAATGCGGGTTGATTCTTCTAGGGATAACTCCGAAGAGGTTATCATCAACTACCGCATCATCACTCAACAGTCGTCGTTTATTTGTTAGTAGTGCGGCTCCAACTCGGGGAAATATAACTGTTCCTTTTGGAAATAAATTAACCTTGAGTTCTTTAGTTAGCTGATAACTAACGTAGTTGGTTGAGCTATTCATTTCAATTTCATTGCCAGAGCGATTCATATCGTTAACCTTAAACCAGGCAACTTCCCCAGAAGAATTTCCTTGATAGGCGTGAGAAAATGCAAAGCCCTGGTCAACAGTACCAACTCTGCGTATCTGAACCACATCCCAATGCTTCGGCACTTGCCCAACCCATTCGATACCAGAATCCTGCATCTCCACGTTAGGGTTAAGCCCCTTAGTGACCACATGGCTGATCAGTGCTTGGCGTTTTTCTTTGAGCAGCTTGATAAAGTTCTGTTTTTCTTCGATCAGACTGTCGATGCGCTGGGTTTCGCGATCGAGGAATGTCGCAATGGCTTTTTGTTCAGCTATTGGCATTAAGGGAACGAAGATATTCTTCATGTCTGAATATCTCGTACTCCATAAGTCCGCTACTATTCCTTTACCGTACTTATAGAACTCTTCCTGAAAGTTGTAAGAACGCAACAGATGATGAGCAAATTTAGGTTCATATAAGCGTGGTTCTAAAATGATCGAAATTAAAGATACAGAACCATCATAGTCAGAAGTTCCTGATGAGCCTTTTCGGTCTGAGCGACTATTTATTACAAAGTCGCCAATACAAACCTTTTTTCGGTTATCCCCTGCATCAGTTTTTGCAACGTGTTCCATTTGAGGAAGGATGCCGTTTTTGGTAACGGATAACGCAGCAAAATCTTTGTCACTGACTTTTTCATTTCTTTCCGTGAAGCAAGCCCCTAGCTTGACCAAATCCCAATGAGATGGGATGTCGCCAAGCCAGTCTAAGTTTGAATCTTTGTATGCACTATAGGGGGTCATCATTCCGCCACCTCATTGAGCAGTGCCTGAATACGTGCTTCACATGCCTTTAGCTCGCCGTCAATTACACTCAGCTCGCGTGGCGGCACGTACTGGTAGAAATAGCGGTTAAAGTTAATTTCATAACCGACAATGCCCACTTCTCCGTCTTTTTCATCACGCACCGAATGATCAATAAAGGCATCTGGCACATGTGGCAGTACTTCTTGCGCAAAGTAATCCTCAACATCACGATCAAAGGGAATGCTTTCGGTGTCTTTGAGTTTCGGGTCGGCGATCACTTGGCCTTTATCATCCAGCACGGGCTCGAATTGCGGATCAATTTTGACAAAGTGCGCGGTTAAGGCCGTAGTCAGTGCTTTCGGGCACTTACCAAAGTCACCCTTGTTGTGATTTTGTTTTGCGGCCAAATGAGCCCATTCATAAGGCTGAAGGCCAAGGTTTTCGGTGAGGTGTTGTACCCAAGCGGCTTGTTGCTCTGGCTTGAGCTTTTGGAATGCCACTAAGTCTTTCAGCTGGGCGATACCATTCTCAGTAATATTAAGTTTGGCGCGTAGTGGACGCTGAATGGTGACTTTGCGGTAGGCAAAATCGGTGGTGCTAAAGAGCTTGCAGTTATCACTGGCTTCAAAGCCATCGTAGGCTCGGACAATATCGTTGATCTGCACATCGCTGAGGTACTTACGCTTACTGCCTTGCGACTTACGCATTGGCGTCCAGATGTCTGCCAAGTTAATCAGTTGCACCTGATCCTTACGTCTTGGTTCTTTATGGTTAGACAAAATCCAGATGTAGGTACCAATTCCGGTGTTGAAGAACATATCAGTTGGCAGGGCAACAATCGCTTCTACCAAGTCTTGTTCCAGCAGCCAGCGGCGGATTTCTGATGGGCCTGAGCCTGCATCGCCGTTAAATAGTGGCGAACCAGAGAGCACGATACCGACGCGGCCACCGCCGTTTTCTGGTGCTTCCATTTTTGAAACCAGATGCAGCAAAAACAGCATCGAGCCATCAGAGATACTTGGTAAACCGGGGCCAAAACGACCAGCGTAGCCAAGGTTTTTGTGTTCTTTAGTCACTTCGGTTTTGGCTTTATCCCATTTAATGCCAAATGGCGGGTTGGCAAGGCCGTAGTGGAACTTGTCGGCACGTAACTGATCGTCTGATAGGGTATTACCTTGCTTGATGTTGTTGGCATCAAAGCCACGGATCATCATATTGGTCAGCGCCATGGCATGAGTTGCTGGGTCGAGCTCTTGACCAAAAGGCACCACTTTGGCGCTGCTGCCCATCTCTTCAATTTGGCTGATGGCATCGGAAAGGAAGCCGCCCGTACCACAGGTTGGGTCATAGATGGTGCGGATCACGCCTTTTTCATCAAAGATTTCTTCGTCCGCTGCCAATACAAGCTTAGTAGCAAGGCGCACGGCATCGCGCGGGGTCATGAATTCCCCCGCCTTTTCATTCACTGAGCTAGCGAACTTAAAAATCAGCTCTTCATAGGCATCTGATAATACGCGGTCGGATACCACCTCTGGGTGCAGGTCGAGATTGGCAAAGTAGCTCACCATGCGGTAGAGCAGCTTGGCTTTTTCCAGATCTTCTATGGTTTGACCAAATTTGAACTCATCAAAGATGGTACGAACGTTTTTGCTGAACTGGCTGATGTAGTGTTCTAGGTTGTCGCCTGTATCTGACGCGCCTAAGGTTTCTAGGCTGTATTCACTGGTGTTGTAAAAGGCGAATCCCGCAACTTCTGGCAACACTAAACTAAGGTCAATGCCGGATTGTCTCTCGGCCAGATAGAACTTGCGTACTTCCTCACGAGTGGGTTCCAACACGCATTCAATACGACGCAGTAGCAAAAAGGGCAGGATGATGCGAGCAAAATCGGTGTGTTTGAAATCACCCCATAGGTCATCTGCCATACGCCAAATAGCACTGGAGAGTTTGGCGCTTTGTTCTTTGTCTTGTAATTTCATTGATACTGCCTAAATAAAGTTAAATCGTAAAAATCAGTGTGTTGTTTGGTTGTTATTTTTCTGCTAGTTAAGCGCTTCGGCTAAAGATGGCTTGCCAGCGACAAAACGCATTGCGGTGCCTATCTGTCCATTGGGTGCAAATCACGTAGGTTTTTTTATCTCGCTGGGCCACTTTCGTGGTGGAGTAGCGGTTTCTCTCTTTGGCATCTTTGGCTGCACTACGAATGTCTTCTGGCCGTGGTGATTTAGCCAGTTTAAGCACCGGGAATGACAACCCAAAGGTGTTGCGACAATAGGTTAGCTGTGTGAGGTTTTCTATTTCGCTCTGTGGCAGAGCGTGCTCAACCAAGTCTTGGATAGACTCGGTAATCTCGGCATTGCTGACTTTTCGCTGTGTTTGACTGTGTGAGGCATCCTGTTCCTCGCTATCAAGAGCAACTGAAAACGGAAAACCTTTGGCCTGAACGGACTTTGCCAGAAATACGTTGATGGCTTGCTCAATCGGTAAACCTAATTCAGCAAAGATACTCGTGGCTTTTTCAAGAAGTTGAGGGTCTATCTTGGTTGCTTTCATATGACTCACAAAACCTACAAATTGTAATTTTTGTATCTTAGCGAGTTTGGTGCGTAGTGGCGAGTACTTGAGTCAAAAAAAGCGAGACGAAATAGGTGTAGTGATTTGCTTTGGATGAGGGGGGTGTACCGTTTTCGTTAAATCGGTACAGTTCGGTAACGTGCTAGTGATTAAAAGTTAATTTATAACAATGTTTTACATTGATTGGTCAGTTTAACTGTACCGTTTTAGGTGTACCAGACAAAAGCGGTACACTTGGTTGTTCTATCCGTTCAAAGCTTCATATTTTGCTAATTTCACATGTGAAAGTGAGTCTCTAATCACTATGCGTTAACCATGGTGAACAGCTTAACGCATTAGCAGGTTACTTAACGCATAGCACTTTGTGGCTTGGTGAATAACAGTGAAGCAATGCCTACTCACATTACCGCATCATTATCTGATGCTTATTTCTTTTTTGACTAACTCTGGCTCCAGCTTTATTGCTCTAGTTGCCCAAAATGGGCCTGAGCACCGCGCGCCTTTGCGTTACTCACCTTGCAAACTATTCCTTGATTATTCATTAACTGTTAGGAGTAGTTATGACCGAGCAAAAACAATCAAGTCAGCTATTAAGTTATCAAGAAGTCTGTCAGTTGACTCAGCTATCGCAGGCGACCATTCGCCGTTATGTGAAAAATGGTTCCTTTCCCTCTCCAGTGAATTTATCGCCAGGTGCACGAAGTGTGAGATTTCGCCTTGCAGATGTTCAGAAATGGCTTTTGAGCTTGTGATGAGGGCTTGGTATGTATCGAAACAAAGATAAGGTACTGGAGTACTGTGACAAAGAAGAAGGTTGGTTGGCTATTAGCTCTGAACTTTCTGTCGTAGCACGAGTTAGGGCACAAGATAAAAAATCAGGTTACGGTGCCTGTATTGAGTTTGTGAATATGGATCTTGTTCCTGTCCGGTTGGTTGTACCTGCAAATCGAATTTTAGGTAGCGCAAGTAACACATTGCGTGAGGAACTCTTTGATCGCGGCTTTTGGCTAGAAGATGATAAATACAACAGGGGTCTTGTATTGCGCTACTTACGCCAACAGATAAAACAAGCGCCATCTGGCATCAGTGCATTTAATACAGGCTGGCATGACGATGTATTCGTGACGACTGAAACCACTTTTGGTGCATCCGAGGAGCCATATTTTTATGCTGGAGCAATTGTTGATAGTAATTTTGAAGTAAAAGGTAGCTTAGAGCACTGGCAACAAGAAATCGGCTGTCTTTTGAGTGGAAATCCAACTTTGATATTTGCTGTTGGAGTCGCACTTGCCGCACCCCTATTAGCACCTTCCGGAGGGGAGAGCTCGGTATTTCATCTAATGGGGTCGTCAAGTCAGGGGAAGTCAGGCGCGATTTATGTTGGATCGTCAATTTACGGCTCCCATTCGTATAAGAAGACTTGGCATAGCACGAACAATGGCATCGAATCTGTATCAGTCAATTACAACGATGTCATGTTGCCTCTGGATGAGATTGGCATGGCAAGAAGTGAAAATTTGGATACAGCGGCTTACCAAATTGTGAATGGCGATGGAAAGTTAAGAATGTTAATTACAGGTGCTTTGGGTAAACAAGCAAAGTGGCGAACCCTTGTACTTAGCACTGGTGAGGTTGGTTTGATCGATTTGCTGGAAGAGATCGGCAAAAAGCCCGCCGCTGGCCAATTGGTCAGAATAGTTGAGATACCGCTGACGGAAAAATATGGCTGTTTTTCTAACATTCACCGATTTAATGATTCTCACGAGTTTGCCAAACATTTGGAGGAGGCAACGAAAAAGCACTATGGTTCGTTATTTCCAGCTTGGATGTGCTTGATAGTAAAGCAGCCAGATCTGGAACTGTTGTTAAGATCGGAAACGGATAGGTTGATGCAGCGCTGGAAAGAAAGCTGTATGTCAGCTCAAGTCCTCAGAGTTCTACATCGTTTTTGCTTAGTTGCTGTGGCACTCTCGCTGGCCTCTCGACACAAACTCGTACCGTGGAGTGAAGAAGAGTCTCTATTCTCTGTGCACAGCATTTTTCAACGCTGGATTGCAGCCAGAGGGCACACTCAAAATCACGAAGAGTTTGAAGTGCTCTTGGCATTGAAACAAGCTCTCGCCAAATGGGAAAAGCAGTTAAGCGAGGTATCCAGCGGTAGAGCATCAAACACGGGGTACTTCCGACGAGATGGAGATGAGATCCAGTGGCTGATTCATAAAAATGTGTTTATTCGTGATCTCCAGCTGCGCAAGCAATACATCAGCCAGCTGACTCCTTTGATTCAACGACGCTGGTTTGAATCAAACGAGGGAGCCAGGGGGACACTACGAGTAAAAGTGAACGGTAAGTTGGAAAGGTTCTTTGCCTTTACACCTTCTCAAATTATCGAAGAACTAGAGGAGCTGACAGTCGATGCGTAATCCGTTTCCCAGTTTTCCCACATTTCTCAACGCAGCGACATGGAGGGGGAGTTATGACAAGCAATGAACAGGTCCTTCTCCAGTCCATTTTGGCTAAAATCGATCATGTCGAGCGGGTTGTGTTAGAGCAGCGTTTGCAGCAACAAAAGGTGGAGCTACTTGGAAAGGACATTCTAACCGTTGATGAATGTGCTGCTTTGCTGGGTTTATCAACCAATCAACTTTATAAGCTAACGAGCTCGGCAGAGATCCCTTACTTTAAGCTTGGCAAACACCTCCGATTTGAGCGTCAAGCAATCATGGATTGGGTAGAGCAGCAGCGTGTTTCATCTCTCCATGAGATAGAAAAAAGGGCAGCAAACTATGTCGCCACCACTTCTCGTAAGTAGCACTTTCATAGCAGCGGCCTCAGGCCGCTGAATCCTTTCCAGATGAAGCAAAAATATCGGGGAATGTCAGCATGGCTTCCATCCGGCGTTGCTCTATGATATCGGCGTAGATCTCGGTTGTCTTGAGTTCGCTGTGGCCGAGCAGTTTCGATACTGCGTATATATCGATTCCTCGGCTAAGCTGAATTACAGCAAAGGTATGACGACCAGCATGGAATGTAACGTGCTTACTTATTCCAGCAGCCAGAGCCCATCTAAGCAGTTCTACATTTATATAAGAA
Organism: uncultured Vibrio sp.; assembly: GCF_947488985.1. Lineage (GTDB taxonomy): Bacteria > Pseudomonadota > Gammaproteobacteria > Enterobacterales > Vibrionaceae > Vibrio. Next base: position 16,465 of record NZ_CANLBV010000015.1, on the reverse strand, counting down.
GAGTATTTCAATCCCTTGAATACGCGCTCGTGAGAGGCTTTGGGGCTACCCAAAAGTGATTCTGCTGACTTTGGTATGTCTAAATACTGAAGGCTCTTAGCATCGCCGTGAGAGAGTTTGACCTGGTCGAAGATAATTCGTTTGTGATTATTGAATGTCTCTATTTCTGACCAAGTAAGTCGATGGATATCGCACCAACGCATCCCCGTTGCACATGAGAACAAAAACGCACGTTTAAGGACTGGGTAGCGACATTCTGTGTGAGCTAACGCGTTGACCTCATCCAATGTGAGATAAACCCGCTTAGTCGTTTTCGCTTTGATACTGGTCACTTGTGAAAGCGGGTTATCGCGAATAATACCTTCTCGATGTGCTTCGTTGATCGCCGCTCGAACTTTATTGAAGTAGGAGCTTTGTGTGTTGCGAGATAACGTGGTATCACTTTTGGTTTTCGCTTCATTGGTCAGGTAATACTTAAACCCATCTAACCAGTCTTTATCCAGCTCATCAAAGCTAAGATCATGTTTCCCGCAGTAGAACTGCAGGTGTTTACGAGCTGACAGCCAGATCGAGTGGTTTGAGGTTGAGGTGGTTTGTTCTTTGATATCAACTTGCCGTTGAAAGTAATCAATGAAGCTAGCTGAACGCTTGGTTCGATCCTCAAAACCATGCTTTTGGGATTGCCACTCAACCAGCCGTTTACTCTTAATGGTTTCGGCGAGAAGCATATGTTCTTTGTTGTGTTGGCGCTGGGTGGGTGTTTTAGGTTTGTCGTGAACGTACAGGTCTAAGGTTTCGTAACTGCGCTTACGTTTATTTTGGCGTCCACCTTGCGTATTTGTGGTGTAGCCATAGTCATAAACTAAGCGTAGTGAGCGTGTGCCGTCAGTTCTAAGTGTTCGTTTTTCAATGGAAATTTTCATTTTAGCCCCCAATTGGTCCCCAATACGGCATTTATCATGTCATTGGGGGCCAACTGGGGACTAGATTTGGCAATTAACGGCAACGGATGGAAACAAACGGCAAATGATGATCTAATAAAATCAGTATGTTATCTACCGTTGCTTGCTGTTGTTTTCCGTTATTTGTCCACTTTACTTCCCAATACAGAATGAAGAGAAGATACGGCCGAGTAGATCATCGGAACTGAATTCACCCGTGATTTCATTGAGGTGCTGCTGGGTGATACGAAGCTCTTCCGCTAAGATCTCACCTGCCATGTAGCCTTCAAGCTGCTGTTGACCGATATCCAAATGCTCTGACGCACGTTCTAGGGCGTCTAAGTGGCGGCGACGTGCCATAAAGCCACCTTCATTGCCACCAGCAAAGCCCATGCACTCTTTTAGATGACTACGCAGAGCGTCAACACCTTGACCCGTTTTCGCCGATAAGCGAATCAGAGTTGGATCGTTAACATGACAAATTCCCAGCTCTTCACTGGTTTGATCCGCTTTATTACGAATGACCGTAATACCAATGTTTTCTGATAGACGATCAACGAAATCTGGCCAGATATCTTTTGGGTCTGTCGCATCTGTTGTGGTGCCATCGACCATAAATAAAACTCGGTCTGCCTGAGCGATCTCTTCCCAAGCGCGTTCGATACCAATTTTTTCGACTTCATCAGACGCATCACGTAGGCCTGCTGTGTCAATAATGTGCAGTGGCATACCATCAATATGAATATGTTCACGCAGTACATCACGCGTGGTACCGGCAATATCGGTCACAATCGCCGATTCTTTACCGGAGAGCGCATTCAATAGGCTCGATTTTCCTGCATTCGGGCGACCAGCAATCACTACCTTCATACCTTCACGCATGATGGCACCTTGGTTGGCTTCTTGGCGCACGGCTTCTAGGTTGTCGATGATAGCCTGTAAGTCAGCACTTACTTTACCGTCAGCTAGGAAATCAATTTCTTCTTCTGGGAAATCGATAGCAGCTTCAACATAGATTCGTAGGTGAATCAGTGAATCGACCAGCGTGTTGATGCGCTTAGAGAATTCACCTTGTAGCGATTGCAACGCTGATTTTGCCGCTTCTTCTGAACTTGCATCAATCAAGTCAGCTATCGCTTCTGCTTGGGTTAAATCCATCTTGTCGTTCAAGAAGGCACGCTCTGAGAACTCGCCTGGACGCGCAGCACGTACGCCAGAGATGGTTAGGATGCGCTTGATTAGCATGTCCATAACCACAGGGCCGCCATGGCCTTGCAGCTCTAACACGTCTTCGCCAGTGAACGAATGTGGGTTAGGGAAGTAAAGCGCGATACCTTGGTCGAGCTCGATGCCATCGGCCGATTTAAAAGGCAGGTACTCAGCGTAGCGAGGCTTAAGTGTTTTGCCTGTTACTTCTAGGGCAACCTGAGTCGCCAATGGGCCGGAAACGCGGATAATACCGACGCCACCACGGCCGGGCGCGGTCGCTTGAGCAACAATTGTATCTGTAGTCATAGGTGTGCCTGCTAGCATGTGAAAGCCAAAAAGGGGCGTTCACGATTAATCAATTAGCTGAATTGTAATCAGCTAAAAACAAAAAGGCGACCTTTTGGTCGCCTTTCTTTATCTCTTTCTAATATCGAACTTACTTAGAATGTAAGCCTTTCTTTTCCAGCGCGCGGTAGATAAGCGTTTGCTGAATCAGAGTTACGATGTTCGATACTAGCCAGTATAGAACCAGACCTGAAGGGAAGAACAGGAAGAAGAATGTAAACATAACCGGCATAAAGGTCATGATCTTCTGCTGCATTGGATCCGTTACAGTTGTCGGGCTCATCTTCTGGATTAGGAACATTGAAGCACCCATCAGAAGTGGCAAGATGTAGTATGGGTCTTGTGCTGAAAGGTCAGTAATCCAACCGAAGAACGGTGAGTGACGCAGTTCAACAGACTCCATTAGTGCCCAGTATAGCGAAATGAAGATAGGCATTTGCAGAAGGATAGGTAAACAACCACCTAGTGGGTTTACTTTCTCTTTCTTGTAAAGCTCCATCATTTCTTGGCTCATGCGTTGACGGTCATCGCCAATACGCTCACGCATTGCAGTCAGCTTAGGCTGAAGCATACGCATTTTCGCCATAGACGTGTACTGAGCTTTCGTTAGTGGGTACATAGCACCACGAACGATGAAAGTTAGGATGATGATTGCCACACCCCAGTTCGATACGAAGCCTTGAATGAACGAAAGCAGAGTATGAAGAGGTTTAGCAATGAACCATAACCAACCATAGTCAACTACTAGGTCTAGGTTTGGTGCAACTTCAGCCATTTGAGTTTGAAGCTTAGGGCCTGCCCAAAGCGTTGCTTTAAAGCTAGCTTCGTCGCCAGTCGCAATGGTTTTGTTCGGCATGCGAACACCGATGTCGCCAAGGTTACCAATCACGCGAGTGTAGACATTGCTGCCAGCTTCATCGCGTGGGATCCAGGCCGTTGCAAAGTAGTGCTGAATCATCGCTGCCCAACCTTGACCATTCGCTAGGTTAAGAGATAGGTTGCGATCTTGCATATCGTCGAAGCTGTATTTTTTGTAACGCGTATCTTCCGTAGAGTAAGCACCACCACGGTAAGTTGGCATTGTTAGGCTACCACCGTCATCCATCACGTTTTGACGTAGGTGAGCGTACATGCCGAATGTTGCGTTATTGCCAGAGTTGTTGATTACATCGTATTCAACGTCAATCGCGTAGCTGCCACGCTTCAGTACGAATGTTTTTGTGTAATCTAGGCCGTTCGCTTGGTACGTCATAGGGATGCGTAGTTCATCCTGACCTTCAGCCAGCGTAAAGCTGTCTGCTGAAACCGTGTAGCTCGGGCGGTTAGTGCTGCTTAGATCGATACCTTGAGGACCCACTAGACCGCTTTGAGCGATAAATTGGTGGCCCGGTTCGTTCTTAAGAAGAACAAAGGTGTCTTCAGAATCAAACTCAGCAGAGTAATCGTTTAGGTTTGCTTTAACAACATCACCACCAACCGTATCAATTGACAGAGTTAGTACATCAGTTGTTACTGTGATAGTTTTTGCTGAAGCAACTTGACCCGGAGCTGGGTCTAGATCATCTGCATAAGATGGCGCTGGTAGGGTGCTGCCAGATTGTGCCTGCTCAACCGCTTGTGGCGCTGGGTTCTGAGCTACGTTCCATTGTTGGAACAGTAGAAAAGAAACCAAAGCCAGTGCGATTAACAGGATATTACGTTGAGAATCCATCGTTATTTATCTCTGTCTTGTTTTTGGACTGGTGGAACGGGGTCAAAGCCCCCTTCATTCAAAGGATGGCATTTTAATAGACGTTTGCCTGATAACCAACACCCTTTTACAAAACCGTGAGCTTTCAACGCTTCTATCGCATATAAAGAGCAGGTTGGAGTAAATCGGCAGCGTGGGCCGATGAGTGGACTAATAAACCACCTATAAAAATAGATGGGTATTAGCGCTATCCACGCGAAGGGCGAGACAGGCGAAGCCATAATTTGTCGAGTAGCTTGAACATTTCTTCATTGCTTAAATCTTGCGCGCTCTTCTTAGCGATTACAACAAAATCTTTGTTAGGAAGTTTGTGTTGATTGTTACGAAAGCTTTCACGAGTAAGACGCTTGAATCGGTTACGACCCACGGCGGTTTTAATCTGCTTTTTCGGAACGGCTAGTCCAAGGCGAGGATTTGAAAGTGAGTTATTTCTAGCAATGATGGTGAAATGAGGAGAGCCAGCTCGATGAGCTTGCTTGAAGACATTTTGATAATGTTCGGGAGTTAACAAGCGTAACTCCCGACCGAAGGCTAGCTTATTCAAAATAATCAAAGATTACTTAGAAAGACGCTTACGGCCTTTTGCACGACGTGCATTGATTGTTGCGCGACCGTTCTTAGTAGCCATGCGAGCACGGAAACCGTGAGTACGCTTACGCTTTAGAACTGTAGGTTGAAAAGTGCGTTTCATTGTAATTACCTTACTGATCAGTAGTTTTAGGTTTTTGTTAAACCCGGCGTGGGCATTTTTTCTCTTCTTTATATAAGAAAGGAAAACCGACGCCTCTCAACAAAGAGGCGGAATTGTAATCACTGTCACAAAAAGTGTCAATGATTGGGTTAACTAAAATTCCGGTCGGGGGATTATACGTAGTTTAACTAAAATCACAAGGATCCTTAGTCGATCCCGACTTTATTTAGGAATTTCTTTAATTTAGGATCCTGTGGATGACCAAAAATATCCTGTGGAGATCCCTGTTCGATAATATGGCCATCAGCCATGAAGATCACTCGGTCTGCGACCTCTCTCGCGAACTGCATTTCATGGGTCACCACCAGCATAGTTTGATGCTGATTTGCTAATTTTTTCATTAGGTTAAGCACTTCACCAACCCACTCAGGATCGAGTGCTGAAGTCGGCTCATCAAACAGTAACAGTTCAGGCTGAAGGGCCATCGCGCGACCAATACCGACTCGTTGCTGCTGGCCTCCAGAGAGCGCGGCTGGGTAGCTATCGGCTTTGTCCCCCAAACCAATGTCATCTAGGATTTGTTGTGCTTTTTCATTGGCTTGCTGCTTTTTCCAACCACGCACAGTAATCAAGCCTTCCGCAATGTTTTGCTTCGCGGTCTGATGAGCAAACAACGCATAATTTTGGAATACAAAACCGGTTTTACGGCGCAGTGCCAGCACCTCGGCCTTAGTGTGTTTTTGAACATCTACCTTGATATCATCAATGGCAATTGTGCCTTGGTCAGCTTGCTCTAGAAAATTCACACAACGCAGCAGGGTAGACTTACCAGTACCACTCGAGCCTATGATGACAATGATCTCACCTTGCTTGATTTCCAGGTCGATCCCTTTCAACACTTCGGTGTCACCAAACTGCTTGTGGATATTGTGTAATTTGATCATCGTACGTACGCCTTATTCAGTTTCACTTCGGCCCAAATTTGAATGCGAGTCAGGATAATCACCACCCCCCAGTAAATTAGCGCAACCGCTAAGAACGCTTCGAAGAAACGGAAGCTAGAAGAGGCTTCCATCTGAGCTTTAGCCATGATTTCGGCCACGCCTAGGGTGAATGCCAGCGAAGTCGACTTAATCATATCGATGAAGTAGTTCATTAGTGACGGCAACGCCACGCGGGTGGCCTGCGGTAAGATCACTCGGCGCATCGCTTGGCTTGTTGTCATGCCCACCGAAAGGCTGGCTTCCATCTGGCTGCGATCAATACCGAGAATCGCGGCGCGAATGCTTTCTGCCATGTATGCAGCAAAGTGAAGGGTTAAGCCGATAACAGCGGCGCTGAAGGCATCCAACCCAACCATCCACGGGAACACCTGCGGTAAACCGTAGTAGAGGAGGAACAGCTGTACCAGCAGTGGTGTGCCTCTAAAGAAGCTAATATACAGCTGACTCAGTTGGTCGAGTACTGGGATTTTGAACACGCGAATGTTAGCCAGTATCAAAGACAGGATCAGAGCAAAAAACAAACCCCAGATCGCCATCTCCATGGTGGTGCCTAAATACTTCAGCAGTATTGGCAGCAGCTCTAGCATGTAATGAAAGTCAAATCCCATAATCTATCTCGTCTTGTTATTGGCAGTTTGGTTCTATTTGAACATATTGTTATATCAGGCTTTTTATCCGAGAGACAAAAGCAAAAAGCCCACCGCTATGTAAAGCTGTGGGCCCTGAATGGAGAAAGTGAGTGATTACTTCTGAGTAATGTCTGCACCAAACCATTTCTGAGAGATAGCTTCTAGCGTACCATCTGCGCGCATAGCTGCTAATGCTTTGTTTACTTCTGCTTGCAGTTTTTTACCATTCTCGTTGTCTACGAAAGGCCAGCCATTCTCAATCGTTTCAAAAGGCTGTCCAGCCAACTCTAATGGTAGCCCCGTCTTTTTGATCAGCTCCAGTGCAGATAAGCGATCCATCACGAATGCATCGGCACGGCCTAGTGCCACATCATGTTCAATACCCGTATCGTAGGTTTTGACGTTGATTTTGCCATCTTTGTCGTAGTTGCGAAGCAGCTGCTCAAAGTTTGAGCCTAAATTTACTGCAACCGTCTTACCTTCAAGATCTTCGATGCCTTGAATGCTGTCATTGCCTTTACGAACGGTAATTTGTGCCCCGTCTACCACGTACGGGTCAGCGAATAGGTATCGAGCCTTACGCTCATCTGTCATTGTAATTTGGTTCGAAATGGTATCGATACGACCCGTTTCAAGAAGACCGAATAAACCTGAGAAGTTTGCCGTTACGTATTCAACCTTGTAGTCGTTACGTTGACCAATTTCATCCCATAAATCCACTTCAAAACCTTGTAGCTGGTCTTGTTGGACGAAGGTGAATGGGAAATAGCGACCTGACATGCCGACTTTAACTTCAGTTGCGGCTTGAGCGGTAGCAGCAGAGAGTGCGATAGCCGCAATTGCAGCCTTAATCCAGTTATTCATTTGGTAACTCCTTATATTTATGGGGTTGGATGTTACTGGGAAAATACTCAATAGAATAAATAACCAGATGTTATTAACCATAACTAGATAGCATTCTCAATTTGGGGATAACTAGCAAGGATCCGGGCATAAGTGGATCATTGTGTGAGTAAATTAGGGGCAAGATATGTGGATCAACCCATTAATGATACATTTATTGTGAATAACTTGGATCTTATTCACTGGAACAGTGATCAATTGCTGGTGATCTGACTTATCAACAGGTAAAATTACCGGTCATTTCATATAACTTAAATAGAGTGGGGGCACCGTGTCATCTTCGCTTTGGTTGCAGTGTTTGCAACAGCTTCAAGAAGAGTTACCAGCTACAGAATTCAGTATGTGGGTGCGTCCGTTACAAGCGGAGCTCAATGACAATACTCTAACTCTATTTGCTCCGAACCGATTTGTGCTCGATTGGGTTCGTGATAAGTACCTAAATAGCATTAACCGTTTGCTGCAAGAATATTGTGGCAACGATATCCCACACCTGCATTTTGAGGTGGGCAGCAAGCGAGTGACAGCTCCAAAGCCAACGACACCCGCACCGACACGCACGGCAGCTGATGTGGCCGCTGAGTCATCGGCACCTGCGCAGTTACAAGCGCGCAAGCCAGTCCATAATATTTGGCGAGATGAAGAGCCTGTGGCGGTTGATTTGAATCACCGCTCAAACGTCAACCCAAAGCACAAGTTCAATAACTTTGTTGAAGGTAAGTCGAACCAACTGGGTTTGGCTGCGGCACGTCAGGTTTCTGATAATCCTGGAACCGCCTACAACCCGTTATTTTTATACGGTGGCACAGGTCTAGGTAAAACGCACTTGTTGCACGCGGTGGGTAACGCCATTGTTGATAATAAACCGAATGCGAAAGTGGTTTACATGCACTCGGAGCGCTTTGTTCAGGATATGGTAAAAGCCCTGCAAAACAACGCGATCGAAGAGTTTAAGCGTTACTACCGCAGTGTGGATGCGTTGCTTATCGATGATATCCAATTCTTTGCCAATAAAGAGCGCTCTCAAGAAGAGTTCTTCCATACCTTTAATGCACTGTTAGAGGGCAACCAACAGATCATCCTAACCTCTGACCGTTATCCAAAAGAGATCAATGGGGTAGAGGATCGTCTTAAATCTCGCTTCGGCTGGGGTTTGACGGTAGCGATTGAGCCACCAGAGCTTGAAACGCGTGTTGCGATCTTGATGAAGAAAGCCGAAGACCACCAGATTCACCTTGCGGATGAAGTGGCGTTCTTTATTGCTAAGCGTCTACGCTCGAACGTTCGTGAGCTCGAAGGCGCGTTGAACCGCGTGATTGCTAATGCCAACTTCACTGGCCGCCCAATCACGATCGATTTTGTACGTGAAGCGCTGCGTGACCTACTCGCCCTGCAAGAGAAGTTGGTCACGATCGATAACATTCAGAAGACCGTCGCTGAGTACTACAAAATCAAAGTCGCCGACCTACTGTCTAAGCGTCGTTCTCGCTCTGTTGCTCGCCCACGTCAATTAGCGATGGCGCTAGCGAAAGAGCTGACTAATCACAGTTTGCCAGAGATCGGTGATGCATTTGGTGGCCGTGACCACACGACCGTGCTGCACGCTTGTCGTAAGATTGCTCAGCTGCGTGAAGAGAGCCATGACATCAAAGAAGATTATTCGAACTTGATTCGTACCCTTTCTTCTTAATACACAGTATTCTTAACCTTAATAAGCAGAATCTTGGCCGTGCCTTATTACGCCGTGCCATTTAGACCGTAAGAGCAAGATATGAAATTTACCATTGAACGTAGTCACCTGATTAAGCCATTGCAACAAGTCTCTGGCGCACTAGGTGGTAGGCCTGCACTTCCAATTCTAGGGAACCTACTGATTAAAGTAGAAGATAACGTGTTGTCGATGACAGCCACAGACCTAGAAGTTGAACTGATCAGCCGTGTCACGCTTGAAGGTGATTTCGAGGCGGGCAGCATTACTGTCCCTTCGCGTAAGTTCCTTGATATCTGCCGTGGTTTACCAGACAGCTCAGTGATCACAGTGGTATTGGATGGTGATCGTGTGCAGGTTCGCTCTGGTCGTAGTCGCTTCTCATTGGCAACCTTGCCGGCGGCGGATTTCCCAAATATTGAAGACTGGAGTAGTGAAGTTGAGGTGTCAGTGACACAAGCTGAACTTCGCGGTCTTATCGAGAAAACCCAATTCTCAATGGCGAACCAAGATGTTCGTTATTACCTCAACGGGATGTTGTTTGAGATTGAAGGTTCTATCCTGCGCAGCGTCGCAACCGATGGTCACCGTATGGCCGTCTCTCAAGTACAACTGGGGGCCGATTTTGCTCAAAAGCAGATCATCGTGCCTCGTAAAGGGGTGCAAGAGCTCGTCAAGCTATTGGATGCACCAGAACAACCGGTAACGCTGCAAATTGGTAACTCGAACGTGCGTGCTGAAGTGAATAACTACGTCTTTACGTCTAAGCTGGTTGATGGTCGTTTTCCTGATTATCGTCGCGTGATGCCGCAAAATACCACCAAGACGCTTGAAGCGGGCTGCGATGAGTTACGTTCAGCGTTTTCTCGTGCTGCGATTCTGTCGAATGAAAAATTCCGTGGTGTTCGCGTTAACCTTGCCGATAGCGAGATGCGTATTACCGCCAACAACCCAGAGCAAGAAGAAGCGGAAGAAGTGCTAGACGTGACCTTTGATGGTGACGCGCTAGAGATCGGCTTCAACGTAAGCTACGTGTTGGATGTGCTGAATACATTGCGTTGTGAGCAGGTTCGTATCTCAATGTCAGACGCGAATGCCAGTGCGTTGATTGAAAACGCACAAGATGACAGCGCGATGTACGTTGTTATGCCTATTCGTTTATAAGCGTTGTTTGTGAATACTCATGTTTACCGAGTCAACAACGTTTACCTACCGAGCCGTGATTGAAGATTAATATGAATACGTTATGCCTTTATCGCGCTTAATCGTTAAGCAGTTTAGAAATATCGAAGCCTGTGACATTCAACCGTCATCAGGCTTTAACTTTCTTATAGGGGCTAACGGAAGCGGCAAAACCAGTGTTCTTGAAGCGGTGTATCTGCTCGGGCATGGTCGCTCATTCAAGAGTTCATTAACCGGACGCATTATACAAAACGAGTGCAGCGAACTGTTCGTACATGGTCGTTTTATGACCTCGGATCAATTTGAGCTGCCCATTGGCATTAATAAGCAGCGCGATGGCACGACAGAGGTTAAAATAAGCGGTCAAACTGGGCAAAAGTTGGCTCAGTTAGCACAAGTGTTACCTTTGCAGTTGATTCACCCTGAAGGGTTTGATTTACTGACCGATGGACCTAAGCATCGCCGAGCCTTCATTGACTGGGGAGTGTTCCACAGTGAGCCCGGCTTTTATGATGCGTGGGGTAGGGTTAAGCGCATCAACAAGCAGCGAAATGCATTATTGAAAACAGTAACCCACTATCGAGAGCTGAGCTATTGGGATCAAGAATTGGCCCGTTTAGCCGAAAGCATCAGTCAGTGGCGCGCTACCTACGTGGATCAGCTTAAAGAAGTCGCTGAAGAGATCTGTGCGACCTTCCTCCCTGAGTTTGAGATAAAGATTAACTACTATCGTGGCTGGGATAAAGATACCCCCTACGCCGAGATATTAGAAAAGAATTTTGAAAGGGATCAGCAGCTTGGCTACACCTTTAGTGGGCCAAATAAAGCGGATCTAAAGATAAAAGTGAACGGCACTCCAGTGGAAGATGTCTTGTCACGAGGTCAGTTGAAGTTGATGGTGTGTGCGTTGCGAGTTGCGCAGGGGCAGCACCTCACACAAATGACAGGTAAGCAGTGCATCTATTTAATAGATGACTTTGCTTCCGAATTAGATAGCCAACGCCGCGCTCGCCTTGCTGAGTGTTTAAAAGCGACCGAGGCTCAAGTTTTTGTAAGCTCTATTACCGCTGATCAGATTGCCGATATGCATGATGAAAATAGCAGGATGTTTCATGTGGAACATGGCAAAATAGAGCAAGGATAATTAGTCAGAGAGTAACTATGTCAGATAATTACGATTCATCGAGTATTAAAGTACTGAAGGGTCTGGATGCGGTTCGTAAGCGTCCTGGGATGTACATTGGCGACACGGATGATGGTACCGGCCTGCACCACATGGTCTTCGAGGTCGTCGATAACTCGATTGATGAAGCCCTTGCTGGTCACTGTAATGACATCATTGTTACTATTCATGAAGACAATTCAGTATCGGTACGTGATGACGGCCGTGGTATCCCAACAGAGCTGCACCCAGAAGAAAAAGTGTCTGCTGCCGAAGTTATCATGACGGTTCTTCATGCTGGTGGTAAGTTCGATGATAACTCATATAAGGTTTCTGGTGGCTTGCACGGTGTTGGTGTTTCAGTAGTAAACGCACTGTCTAAGCAGGTTACTCTTACTATCCACCGTGGTGGTAAAATCCATACGCAAACCTATCATCATGGTGAGCCTCAAGCGCCACTAAAGGTTGTTGGTGACACGGATAAAACCGGTACGGAGATTCGTTTCTGGCCAAGTGAAGAAACCTTCACCAATATTGAATTCCACTACGACATTCTTGCGAAGCGTTTGCGTGAACTGTCTTTCCTTAACTCTGGCGTATCAATCAAACTAGCTGATGAGCGTGAAGAGGATAAGGGCGATCACTTCATGTATGAAGGTGGTACACAGGCGTTTGTTGATTACTTAAACACCAACAAAACTCCGATTATCCAAAAGATATTCCACTTTGATTCAGAGCGTGATGACGGTATCTCCGTTGAAGTTGCTATGCAGTGGAATGATGGCTACCAAGAAAACATCTACTGTTTCACCAACAACATTCCTCAGCGTGATGGTGGTACTCACCTTGCTGGTTTCCGTGCTGCGCTAACGCGTACACTGAACAGCTTCATGGATAAGGAAGGCTTTTCTAAGAAAGCGAAGACAGCGACCTCAGGTGATGATGCTCGTGAAGGCCTAACCGCGGTTATCTCGGTGAAAGTGCCTGATCCTAAGTTCTCAAGCCAAACCAAAGACAAGCTGGTTTCTTCTGAAGTGAAATCGGCTGTTGAGCAAGCGATGGGTGAAAAATTATCTGAATTCCTTATCGAAAACCCAGGTGAAGCAAAAACCGTTTGTTCTAAGATCATTGATGCAGCACGTGCTCGTGATGCAGCGCGTAAAGCGCGTGAAATGACGCGTCGTAAAGGCGCTCTAGACCTCGCTGGTCTACCCGGTAAGCTTGCTGACTGTCAGGAAAAAGATCCTGCACTGTCTGAACTGTATATTGTGGAAGGGGACTCTGCTGGCGGATCAGCTAAGCAGGGGCGTAACCGTAAGAACCAAGCGATTCTTCCACTGAAAGGTAAGATCCTAAACGTAGAGAAAGCACGTTTCGATAAAATGCTTTCTTCACAAGAAGTGGCAACGCTCATCACCGCTCTTGGCTGTGGTATTGGCCGTGACGAATACAACCCAGACAAACTGCGTTACCACAACATCATCATCATGACCGATGCCGATGTCGATGGTTCGCACATTCGTACGCTACTGTTGACCTTCTTCTACCGTCAAATGCCAGAGCTGATTGAGCGTGGTTATATCTACATCGCTCAGCCACCACTTTACAAAGTGAAGAAAGGCAAGCAAGAGCAGTACATCAAAGATGAAGATGCAATGAACCAGTACCAAGTTTCATTGGCACTCGACAATGCAGCTTTGCATGTAAACCCAGAAGCACCTGCGTTTGCTGGTGAAGGCTTAGAGAAGCTTGTTTATCAATACAATGCGGGTATTAAGCTGGTTGATCGTATGAGCCGTCGTTACCCTCGTTCATTGGTTCACGAACTGATTTATGTCCCTCGTCTAACGGCTGAGCAGTGTCATGATGAAGCGGCCGTGGCAGCTTGGGGTAAGCAGCTTGTTGATCAACTAAACGCGAAAGAAGTCGGCGCGAGCCAATACTCGCTTGAAGTTGAAAAACACGAAGAGCTAGGTTTAAGTGTTCCTAAAATTGTCGTACGTACTCATGGTGTAACGCATGAACACCTACTAAGCATCGACCTAATCAACTCAAAAGAGTTTGCTAAATTAGCGGATTTATCTGAAGCGCTTGATGGTTTAATTGAAGACGGTGCCTACATCAAACGTGGTGAGCGTACTCAAGCCGTTTCTAGCTTCGTTGAAGCTTTGAACTGGTTAGTGAAAGAGTCTCGTCGTGGTCTGAGCCTACAGCGATACAAAGGTCTAGGTGAGATGAACCCAGATCAGCTTTGGGAAACCACCATGGATCCTGAAACTCGTCGTATGATGCAGGTTAAGATCGAAGATGCAGTGGGTGCCGATCAGCTGTTTACGACACTAATGGGTGACCAAGTAGAACCGCGTCGTAACTTCATTGAAGATAATGCACTGAAAGTAGCAAACTTAGACGTTTAGTCTCTTTGATACTTCGCTCTTTCGCTTAATTTCTGTGTCAGAGGTGCTCACATACATTCGTATGCTCCGCGCCTCTTCTTTGAACTAGAACGAAATAGCCTCGTCTCAAAAAACTAAATATATTATTAAAAAGACTGCCCGAAATGGCGGTCTTTTTTGATTTTAAGTGATTGAAAAGTATTGGGTTAGAAAAATATTCTAAAATAATCCCTTGAAACTGTTTTGCTCAATCCATATATCTAGTTATGAAGAGGATGATTGTCTTGCTCTACAAGAGAAGAAACAGCCCCTTCACACTCGCTAATTAAGTATCGCTCAACAGAGGATAACTTGGGTAGCACACAACTTGAACATTGATTCATTGTCATGTCCCTGTGTTGTCGCCAATAGAGGTGAAACCCGAGGAATGCGAATTGAATCTCTTAGCTGTTTACTGGATCACAAAGGTTCGATCTAAGTAAAATTCACGGCTAAGACTATTGCTTACTAAAAGGATAGCATTATGAGAACTGTAGATTTCACTCCACTTTACCGCAACGCAATCGGCTTCGATCGTCTATTCAACATGATGGAAGCGAACACATCGAAGAACTCTTCTGGTGGTTACCCTCCATACAACATCGAGCAAAAAGACGAAAACAACTACCGTATTACTATGGCCGTTGCTGGTTTTGCTGATGACCAATTAGATCTGACTCAGAAAGAGAATATGCTAATTGTTAAAGGTGAGCGTAAACCTGAAGCAGAAAAAACCTATGTGTACCAAGGTATCGCAGAGCGTGATTTCGAGCGTAAATTCCAATTGGCAGACTACGTAAAAGTGGTCGGTGCGAGCATGGAAAATGGCCTTCTTCACATCGACCTAGAACGCGAAATCCCAGAAGCGATGCAACCACGTAAGATTGCTATTAATGGTAATAGCCTACTAGAAGGTTAATTGCTGTTAGCTCTTTAGAGCTAAAAAATATCGGGAAGTAAAAGTGAAAGAGCACCTAATGAGGTGCTCTTTTTGTATTTGGTCTACGGTAAGCTAAAAGCTCTGATTACTGTTCTGAGTAAGCTTTTTTCACTTCTTCAGCAATAATATTAATGCCTTTTTGCATCGCTTGATCGTCTTGTACGTAGTTCATACGTAAGCACTGGTGAGCATGATCCCACTCGTCTTCTTGACCGATAAAGAAGTATTCACCCGGAACAATTAACACACCACGAGCCTTGAGTCGGTTGTATAACTCCATGGTAGTGATTGGCAGCTCATCAAACCATAGCCATAAGAAGATCGCGCCTTCAGGTTTGTGGATGCGAAAACGTGGGTCGTCGATAGCGTCTTGTAGCAGTTCAACCGCGCGTAAAGACTTCTCTTTATAGAAAGGTTTAATCACTTCGCTGCTTAAGCGCAGTAAGTCACCGTTCTCAATCATGTGGTTGGCAATTGCAGGACCAACGCTGCTTGGTGCTAGGCTGATAATGCCATTCATGTTGGTCAGTGCTTGGGTGATCTCTTCGCTTGCAATCACGATACCGCAACGCACACCGGGTAGCCCCAGCTTAGATAGACTCATGCATAGAATGGTATTTTCATTCCAGAACGGTTCAACGTCTTCAAAGATGATATTTGGAAATGGTAGGCCGTAGGCATTGTCGATCAACAATGGAATGTTGTTTTCACGAGCCAGCTTATCCAGCTTACGTACCTCTTCGTCAGTCAGTACGTTACCGGTTGGGTTGGTGGGGCGAGATGCACAGATAGCGGCCACTGAGTCATCAATCTTTAGCTGTTCAAAATCGACGTGATACTTGAACTGTCGGTTATCAAGTAATTCGATCTCTGGGTGATAAGAGATAAAGATATCGTCATCAATACCCGCATCGCCGTAGCCAATGTATTCCGGTGCGATGGGCAATAGAATTTTCTTGTGTGAGCCGTCAGGTTGCTGACCCGCTAACAGGTTAAACAGGTAAAAGAAGCCACTCTGGCTACCGTTAGTCAGGCTGATGTTCTTTTCGCTGATGTCCCAGCCATAAGTCTCTTTTAGCATTGCCACTAATGACTTGATGAAGCTGTCTTTGCCCTGCGGACCATCGTAGTTGGCGAGGGCGGCGATGAGTTCTCCACTGGCGAGCATCTCGGCACTGGCTTGGTTAAAGTAATCGAGCATGGCAGGGATAGCGGCAGGGTTACCACCACCGAGCATGATAGCGCCAGGTGTGCGCAGACCATCATTCAAATCATCCATTAAACGAGTGATTCCTGAGTATCGATTAAACTTTTCACCAAACTTAGAGAACTGCATTAGTTTTTTACCTAATTCATTGTGATTGCTTGTTATGTACCATCAAGGCAGGTTTTATCGCTGCCATTCGTGTATTCCTTGAACATACCGCAATGCTTTTATGACGCATAGCTCCAAATGCTCTAACACAAAAAAAACTTTGAGAATGGTGATTTAATACCAATCTAAGTAAAAATATGATCTAATTGAGGCTGTTACTTCTTCGTGAAAAAAGACGCTATGGACAGCCTCGA